>JBDTOL010000120.1:0-25690 GCA_039933235.1 Spartobacteria bacterium
TGAACTGGCCGCCCGACATGGTGAGCATGTTGGGCGCGTTGTTCACGATCTGGTCGAAGGCGACGAACGAGAAGCTGAAGGTCATGAACTCGACAATCGGCCGGAGCCCGACCATGGCCGCGCCGATGCCGAGGCCGGCAAAGCCGTTCTCGCTGATCGGCGTGTCGATGATGCGGTCGGCGCCGAAACGATCGAGCAACCCCTGGCTCACTTTGTAGGCGCCGTTGTACTCCGCGACTTCTTCGCCCATCAGGAAAACATTTGGGTCGCGCTCGATCTCTTCGGCAAGCGCCTCGTTGAGCGCCTGGCGATAGGTGATTTCTCTCACGCTTTCTTCCTCGCAGTAGCGGCAGCCGTGTCGGCCGCATCGCCGTTCTGCCCGGCGGCGGCATCGCGCGTGGGGCGGGATTTGGCCGGGGCGTTCTTCATTGGTTTGCTCGCGCGGGACGTTTTGGCGGGCGACGCGCTCGCCGCGACATCCTGCGGCTCGTTGCCGTCGTCCGCGTAGGTGTAGGCGTGGAGATCCTCGAGCGGCGGCTCGGCGCTTTTCTCGGCGAATTTGACGCTCGCCATGGCCGCTTCCTTGGCCTCCTTGTCGAGCACGTCGAACTTTTCGTTGGTCAGTTTCCCTTCGCGCGTGAGCTGGGCCCGCAACCGGGTGATGGGATCCTCGAGCCGATACTTTTCGAGCTCTTCTTTCGTCCGGTAACTCGCCGGGTCCGACATCGAATGGCCGCGGTAACGGTAAGTGCGCGCTTCGACAAAGGCAGGGTGCGGATCTTTCCGGATCGAGGCGATGATCTCGCCAAGCTTGTCGCGCACTTCGCGGAAGCTCATCCCGTCGACGATCTCGCCCGGCATGTCGTAGCCTTCCGCGCGATCGACGATTTGTTCGAGCGAGGTCGAGCGTTTCACCGATGTGCCCATGGCGAAGAAATTATTTTCGCAGATGAAGATGACCGGCAGCTTGAAGAGGCCGGCCAGGTTGAGCGCCTCGTGGAAAGCGCCCTGGTTGATCGCGCCGTCGCCGAAAAAGCAGAGGGTGACACGGTCTTCCTTGCGATATTTCGAGGCGAACGCCATGCCCGCGGCGAGCGGCACGTGGGCCCCCACGATTGCGTGGCCGCCATACATGTGGTTTTCCTTGTCGAAAAAATGCATCGACCCCCCGAGGCCGCGTGAGCAACCGGTGACCTTGCCGAAAAGCTCGGCCATGCAGGCGTCGGCGCTCGTGCCCCGGGCCAGGGCGTGGGCGTGGTCGCGGTAGGCGGTGATGATGTAGTCATCCGGCCGCGTCGCCGCGATAGCGCCGGCCACGACCGCTTCCTGGCCGATGTAGAGATGACAGAAACCGCCGATTTTCTGGGCCTGATACTGCTGGCTCGCGCGCTCCTCAAAGCGGCGGATGAGCAGCATCATCGAGAGCATCTCGACTTCGTCGCGTTGCTCCTGCGGCATCTGATTAATTAGTGAGCGGACGCGCGCGGGCGGGCAGCGCGGCGCCCTGCCGGCTGAAGCTCATGCAGGCAACAAATAGGAGCGTGAAGAGCAGATCGCTCACGAGCGAGTTGCGGAAAAACATCCAAGTCGGCGTCGCACCATATTGGGAGAGCCCCACCGTCATCGACTGGATCAGCCCCGCGAAATTTTTCACGTAACCGGGATCGGTTAGCCAGGAAAAGGCGTTGGTGATCGCGTAGAAGAGGGTCGAGCCGACAAGCGAGGCGGGCACGATCGTCTTGAGCGAAGGACGGCGGCTAATCGCAAGACCGAGCAGGCCGACCAGCGCAAAAGCAAAGTAGCGGCAAAGGATGAGCGGATCGAGCAGCGAGGCGCCGTAGTAGAGATCGAGGATGATGTCCGAGACGAGCAAAGCCGCGAGCGGCACGGTGAACTTGTACTTGCGGGGGAAATAAATCGCGCTGCAGAGGGCGATCGCTGCGAGGGGCGCGAAATTAGAGAGCCATGCGCTCCCGCCGCCCTGCACGATGACCGCGGAGGCAACCCGGTAGACAACAGCGAGAAGGACGAGGACGAGCGCAGGAATCATGGGCAAAACTCAACTCTTCTGAGCGAGATGCAATCGCGTTTTCGTCCCGCTCGTTCCCCACCACCGCAGACTGAAGGAAGATGGAGCAGGACTAGGAGGCTGAGGCTTTCGCCGCGGCCTTGTTCAAGCGCGCTTTCCGGCGATTGGCTACGTTCTTGTGGATCACCCCGCGCTTGGCGGCCTTGTCGAGGGCCGAGATCAGCGCGCGACGTTCTTCCGTTTTCCCGCTCGCGGCGGCATCGCGTTTCGTGAGGGAACGCAGGGTTGTGACTACGCTGCGGTTACGCAGGGTGCGGCGAGGATTTTGACGGGCGCGTTTAGCGGCGGATTTGGAATTAGCCATGGATCAAAAATTTGTGGACGGGCAGGGTCGCGGACAGCCGCCGCCTTGTCAAGGCAACCGCTGGCCGCGGTCGGCCGCGCCGGTTACAGTCGCGCCATGGAACTTTTCTGGTGGGGTGCGGCGCTCGTCCTCATGGCCGTCGGTCTGATCGGAACGGTCCTTCCGATTTTTCCCGGCACCACGATCATTCTCGCCGCCGCCATCCTGCATCGGGTCATGCTTGGCCCGGCCAAGAGCCTCGGCTGGTGGAGCATCGCCGTGCTCGTTTTGTTGACCCTGGTGTCCTACGCGATCGATTTTGCCGGCGGATGGTGGGGCGCGAAACGGTTTGGGGCAACGCGCTGGGGAACGCTCGGCGCGGTGGCGGGAGCGCTCGTGGGGATCTTCTTCGGGTTACCCGGGCTCCTGATCGGGCCTGTTCTAGGCGCGCTCGTGGGGGAATTAATCGCAGGGATGAAGCTGATCGATGCCGGCCGCGCGGGCTGGGGAGCGCTCCTGGGCAATCTGGCCGCGATGCTCGGCAAGCTCCTGATCGGTTTCGCGATGGTGAGCTGGTTCCTGGTCGCCGCGCCGACACCGTTCTGAACCAGTTAGCGCCGGGCGAGCGAGTCGAGCTTGGCGTAAACGCCGATCAAGGGGCGGCGCGAAGGAGTTGCTGCGCGAAAATCACTGACGAATCCGCGCGCGGTGCGGATCTCGACATGCCCGGCGGCACGGCCAGCGCCATAGACCAGCACTGAGCCGATCGGTGCCTGGTAGGGATCGCGCACTGGCAGGCGAGTGAAGCCATAACGATTGACCAGCTCGGCGCCGGCCTGCCGCGCCAAGGCAGTCTGCGGGTAAGAGTCAACCGCGCCGGCCGCGAGCAGCGCATTCTTCACATAGCGCCAGCAGCGCGACTTCGAATGCGCGTTAGCCCGCTCCTCGGCGATCGTCGCGGCGCGAGCCAGCTTCGGGTCGAGGTGCGGCAGATTCTTCATCTTGCCGGTGAAACGGGAAATGATCTCGGTCGACTGCACCTTGCCCTTGGCGTCCACGTAGACAAAGCGGGTCTCCGATTTGGAGAGACCATCGGCCTGGGCACTGCAGAGGGCGAAGACGCCGAGAATGGAAAAAGCGAGAAAGGAATGTCGGAGCACGAGCGACTCTCTATGAGGGCAATTTTGATGCCGCGCAACCAAAAATGTCCTTTCGGAAAAAAAAGGGGGCCTCTAACCGACGATCCGGCCAGTCACCTCACCGAACCCAACACGGTAGCCGTCCCCCTGCGCCCAGCCGCTGATCGTGAGGCGATCGCCGTCCTCGAGCCACTTACGCGTCTCGCCTCCCGGCAATTGGAGCGGGTTGGCCCCGCGCCAAGTCAGCTCGAGCATGCTGCCGCGCGCATCGTCCGCCGGTCCGCTGATCGTGCCGCTGGCCAGGAGATCGCCCGGCTGGAGGTTGCAGCCGCTCACCGTGTGGTGGGCGAGCTGCTGGGCGATGCTCCAGTAAAGATTCTGGAAATTGCTCCGCGTGATCGTTTGCGGGGCACTCATCTTCGCGCTTTGCAATTGCACCTCCAGCGCAATGTCGAAGGTGAAGTCGTCCGGCGCGCGAAGGTATTCAAGCGGGGCCGGGTCCTGCGGCGGCAGAGGTTTGCGGAAGGGCTCGAGCGCTTCCAGAGTTACGATCCATGGCGAGATGCTGGTGCAGAAGTTCTTGGCCAGGAACGGTCCGAGCGGCTGGTATTCCCACGTCTGGATGTCGCGCGCGCTCCAATCGTTCATCAGCACGATCCCGAAAATATGCTCCGCCGCCTGCGCGATCGGCACCGGCTCGCCGAGCCTGTTGGGCGGCCCGACGAAGAAGGCGGTTTCGAGTTCAAAGTCGAGCGCCTTGCTCGCGCTGAAGACCGGGGCATCGGCGTCGGGCGGCTTGATCTGGCCATGCGGGCGGCGCACGTCGGCGCCGCTCGGCACGATCGAGCTGGCGCGCCCGTGGTAGGCGATGGGAAGCCATTTCCAATTCGGCATGAGCGCGTTTCCCGGGCCGCGAAACATTGTGCCGACGTTGAAGGCGTGGTGGTAGGAAGAATAGAAATCCGTGTAATCGCCGATCCGTGCCGGGAGTAGCATCGTGACCTCGGATTGCCGATGGAAAGCGCGCGCCCGCAGCGCCTGGTCGTCGCGCAGGGTAGCGGTGTCGGCGGCAAGGAGATGCTGGAATATTTCACGCGTTTTACGCCAGGCCGGGCGGCCCAGCGCGAGGAAGGCGTTGAGAGAATCGCGTGCGAAAATCGGGCTCGAACCAGTATGCAATTCCTCGAAATGACCGGCTTCCTCGAGGGCGGCGAGATCGAGCACAAACTCACCGATCGCCACCCCGGCGCGCGGCGCGTTGTCGTTAGGCCGAAAAATTCCGTAGGGCAGATTCTGGATCGGGAAATGGGAGTCGGGCGGGACGTCGATGAAAGAGCGGAGTGGAGTAGCCATTGGCGTATTGTAGGGCGGGCGTCTCGCCTGCCCAGTTTCAAAATGAAGGAAACGGAGACAGGGACGGACGGAGCCTACACAGCCGGCTTCGGCTCGGCGAAGAGACCGAGCGCGCGCAGATCGTCGCGCGGCTCGTCGAAGCTGCAGCTGCCTAACGACGTGATGAGCCGCCGCCGCGCTGCGATCCGCGTCGTGCTGATTTTGAAGTCGCGCCAGCGGAACATTTCCTCTTCGAAGACAAACGAGTCCGCACTTTCGTCGGCCAGCATCTCGCGCGTCTGCTTTTCGCTCCAGCGATGTTCCGCGGCCAGCACCCCCGCACCCAGGACGTTGAGAAAGCCATGCATCTTGGTCGCGACGCTCTCGTGAAAAAGCCGTACCGGGTGGTGCAGGCCGGCGGTGAACTTGATCGGTACCCGATGCCGGACGGCGGCTACGAGCGCGCGGGCGATCTGCGCGCCGGTCGGGAATGCCTCCGCGGTCACGCCACCGGTGCGGAGCTTGAAGCCGGCTCCGCTGCCGGCGAGCGCCTTGATCGCGGCCGGGGCTTCGTCGGCGGGTGCCTCCCAGAAAACGCGCAGGGGCAGGTCGCCCAGGATGGCGCGGGCCGTGCCTAACGAAACATCGACCGGGCCGGGCGGGAGCGGCATCTCAAATTGCTCCACCGCGACGGCGCCCTTGTCGGCCGCGACCAGCTCCTTGATCGCATCTGCCGCTGTCTCGAGCGCGCCCCGGAATTCTCCAGCTTTCTCCGTTTTCGGCCCGAGCGCGGAGACCTGCAGCGGGTTGACGCGATCGAATTGAGCAAGGATGGCGCGTGCCTCGGAAAACCGGGCGACCGGCAGAATAAAGGCACCGAGCATCCAGCGGTCGGTGGAGCGGACGTAGCTGGCCTGGTTCTGCAGGGCCGGTTCCAGCGCCAGGTCGGCCGGCGGGAAGAGACCCGCGTAGTCGATCGCGTGTTCGAGTAGTGCGCGTAAGGAAGCAGCCGGCATGGGAGAGAACTGAACGTTGCAATCTACGCTCACGTCAACCGGGCTTTTCGCTGCCGCCGGCGGACAGAACGCGCCGCCTTCGAGCAAAAAGTCCGTTAGGCAGGGGAAATCAGACTGATCCCGCTGCATTTACACATGCATTTCTTCCCAAAATCCACCCACTTGCGCGTGAAACGGCGGTTCCGCACGAATCATCGAAAGAGTGGAAATCGAACTGGACAAGGCGCCCTCACCCTCAAAGGAAAGCGGACTCGATCCCGAGAACACGGTGGTGAATCCACGGGTGCGGATGCACGAACTGCTGCAAGGTCCGTTCGACATCCGTTCCGTCGCGCTTACGGGGCTTTTTCTCCTCGCGATCTTTTACACGATCTACTTCGTGCGCTCCCTCCTCCTCCCCATCGTGCTCGCCCTGCTCTTGAGTTACCTGATGCGCCCGGTCGTGCGCACGATGGCGAAGATTAAAATCCCGCCTTTGCTCGGCGCCGCGCTCCTCCTCCTGTCGCTCGTCGGCCTGATCGGCTACGGCGTCTCCCTCCTCGCGGCCCCGGCGGCGGGCTGGCTCGAAAAAGCTCCCTACAGCCTGCACCAGTTGCAGCGCAAGCTCGACCCGTTCAAAAAGCCTATGCAAAAGGTCGCCCAAGCGAGCGGCGCGATCGAAAACCTGACCGCGACCGAAGCGCCGCAAAACAAGCCGCCGACGGTAGAAGTGAAACAGCACCCGCTCTCGGATAAGCTGGTAAGCCAGACACCGGAAATCCTGGTTAGCGTCCTGACCACGATGATCCTGCTTTACTTCCTCCTCGCCTACGACGGCGTGTTCCTCTCTAAGGTGATCAAGCTCATGCCGACTCTGTCGGACAAGAAGCGCGCCGTCTCTATTGCACAGGAAATCGAGGCGCAGGTCTCGCGCTATCTCTTCACCGTCACGGTGATCAACTGCTGCCTCGGCCTCGCCGTCGGCACCACCGTTGGTCTGCTCGGCTTGCCTAACCCGTTTATGTGGGGCGTGATGGTCGCCCTGCTCAACTTTATTCCGTACCTCGGCGCGCTCACCGGCATCATCTGCATGACGTTGGGCGCGCTCCTCAGCTTCGACAGCTTCGGCTTTGCGATGCT
Organism: Spartobacteria bacterium; assembly: GCA_039933235.1. Taxonomy (GTDB): domain Bacteria; phylum Verrucomicrobiota; class Verrucomicrobiia; order Chthoniobacterales; family UBA10450; genus Palsa-1392. The sequence continues at coordinate 6,979 of JBDTOL010000120.1, forward strand.
TTTTCCGGCTTCTTACTTTATCATCGCGACGCTCGAGGGAAATTTCATCACGCCGATGGTGATGGGCCATTCGCTCACCCTCAACCCGGTACTCGTGCTGCTTTCCCTCACCTTCTGGGGCTGGATGTGGGGGATCACCGGGATCATTCTCGCGGTCCCGATCCTGGCCGCGTTCAAGATTTTCTGCAGCCACATCGAGCCGATGGAGCCGCTCGCGGAATTCATCAGCTGATCCGCGCGTTCTCCAGGTTTCACAGTTCAAGCGGCGAAGAATGGCATTGCCGTGCCGTCGCTTCTTGTGAAAACATTGCATTCGCTACGCCGCCCAATCTCCATGCCTAACGACAACGCTGCACCCAATGACTACTCCCGCGCCAATCCATTCCCAGCCCGGATGCTGGTCAACCGGCGACTGAACGCGCCGGACTCGGAGAAAAACACGCGGCACTTCGAACTCTCCCTGGCCGGCTCGGGCTTGAGCTACGAAGTGGGTGAGTCGGTCGCGGTCTATCCCACAAACTGCCCCGACCTGGTCGATGAGATCCTCGAGGCGATTGCCGCGAAAGGAGATGAAACGGTCCCGGGCAATCGCGGCACGCCGACCACTTTCCGCGAAGCGCTCCTGCGCGACTACAGCATCACTCAGCCGACCCCGAAGATTCTCCGGGCCATCGCCGAGCGCGCCTCGGCCGCGCCGCTCCTGAACGAATTACTCGACCCGGAACGCAAACAGGATCTCGACGCGTATCTCTGGGGAATGGAGATTATCGATTTCCTGCTCGAGCACCCGTCGGCCAAATTCGAGCCGCCTGAGTTCGTTAGTCTGCTCTCCAAGCTGCAGCCGCGCCTTTACTCCGTCGCGTCGAGCCTGAAGGCTTTTCCGGAAGCGGCTCACTTCATCATCGACGTCGTCACCTACGAAAGTCACGGCCGTAAACGCAAGGGAGTCTGCTCGACTTTCCTGAGCGACCGCTGCTCGGATTCGCCCGTGCCGGTTTTCCCGAGCAAGTCGAAATTTCATCTTCCCGAGAATCCCGATGCGACAATCATCATGGTTGGTCCGGGGACTGGCGTGGCGCCTTTCCGCGCTTTTTTGCAGGAACGCCAGGTGACCGGCGCCAGCGGCAAGACTTGGCTCTTCTTCGGGGCCCAGCGCGAGCGAAGCGATTTCTATTACCGCGACGAACTCGAGAAATTCCTCGGCGAGGGTGTTCTGACTCGCCTCGACACGGCTTTCTCGCGCGACCAGGCCCATAAGATATATGTGCAGGACCGAATGACGGGCGCGTCCGGCGAGCTCTGGAAATGGCTCGAGGACGGCGCATACTTTTACGTCTGCGGCGATGCCAAGCGGATGGCCAAGGACGTCGACGCCGCGCTGCGCCAGATCGTGCAGCAACAAGGCGGGCTCAGCGTCGCGGAAGCGAATGACTACGTCGAAAAACTAAAGAACGAGAAGCGCTACCGGCGCGACGTTTATTAGAAGGCGCTGGCTTTTAACTCACTACATCACCACCGGCCGGCCTTCGGTCATGACCAGCACCTTCTCTTCGACGCCATGCTTGCGCGCGCTGGACAGCAACCTCTCCGGGGGTTCGTGCAGCGGTTCGTAGCCGAGGCGAAAGGTGCCGTAATGCATCGGCACCAGCCTCTGCGCACGCAGCTCGAGGAAGGCCCGCACCGCCTCCTCCGGATTCATGTGCACCTCGCGTTTGCTCGGCGCATCGTAGGCCCCGATTGGGAGCAGGGCGATTTCCACTGGAAAACGTTCCCCGATTTCGGCGAAGCCAGGGAAATAGGCGCTGTCGCCGCAATGGAAGATCGAGCGCCCGGCCGCTTCCACGACGAATCCGCCAAACCCCCGGTGCTGGTCGGCCAGCATCCGGGCGCCCCAATGGTGACAAGGAGTGAGTGAAATTTTCAACGGCCCGGTCTCGATCTGTTCCCACTGCTCCAGTTCGTGCACGATGTTAAACCCGAGATCGTGCACCAGGTTCCCCACCCCGGTCGGGACCACGATCGGCTGATCGGCTGCGACCCGGCGCAGGCTGCGGCGATCGAGGTGATCGAAGTGCGCGTGCGTCACGAGGACGAGGTCGATCGAAGGCAGGTGATCGATGTGAAAGCCCGGCCGCCTCTGCCGCTTGATAACACTCAGCCACATCGACCAGTTGGGATCGATCAGCACATTCATGCCCGCCACCTGAATGAGGAAGGAAGCGTGCCCGATCCAGGTGATGCCGATTTCGTTAGGTCCGATTTTCGGGAAGAGCGGCGCGCCGCGGTCCCCCGAGCGCCGGGTGAAAAGCGACGGTATCAGCACCTCGGTGAGGAAATTGCGCTTGTGCCAGTCGAGCCCGGGCTTGAGGCTGACGCGCTTCGGTGGACCTGCCTTGCCAGCGCCGTTTGTGGAAGAAGCGCGCAAGACCTGGGTGCGCTTTTTCCGCGAAAAAGGTGTCGGCACAGTCGGCCAACGATATAAACTAACCCGAGTGAAGCAATCGATTTGCAGCGCCGCGCCGGAGGCCTCGCCGCGGCGCAGAGAAGGGCGGCTGGCCTGACGGATTTCCTCCACCCGGAACATGAGTCTGGCACTTCCCCTCCGGCAGCCGCTGACCGGGCTCGCCTTGTCCGGTTTCGGGGGGATCCTTCTCGCGGAGTCCTTCCATCTGCCGATGATGGGCGTCTGTTTTGCCACGGCGGCGGGGGCGTTGCTCAGCCTCCTTCGCCCCGCCAACTGGCAATCACCCCTCCTCGTGGCGGCGGCCTTTTTCGCCCTGCACCAGGATCAAACCACGGACACGCCGGGCCTGGAATTAAAAGCGCGCCTGGGCGATCGGCCGCGCCCCGTTTCCCTGCAGGGGCGAGTGGCCAGCGAACCGAAAACCTCACCTAACGACTACACTACTTTCCTGCTTCGCCTCGACTCGATCGACCTGGCCGGGCGGCACGAGCCGAGCTGCGCCCTCGTTCAGGTCCGTTGGAGGGGCAACCCAAGGCTGGGCGACGAGATCATCTTGCGCGGACTGGCTGAGCCGGTCCCGCCGGCGCGCAATCCAGGGGCATTTGACCTGCGCGCCTACCTCGCCCGGCGCGACGTCAGGACCAGTGTTTTCGCCCGCTACATCGAAGACGGGGTTATCCTGCACCCGGGCGGCAACCTGCTCATCCGGAGTGCGACGCGCGCGCGGGAATGGATGCGGGCCACGCTCAGTCGTGGCCTCGAAGATTCGCCCGACGTGACGGCCCTCATCAATGGCATGGCGCTCGGCTTGCGCCACGAGACGCCTAACGACATCGAAGAACCCTTTCAGCAGACCGGCACCCTCCACCTCTTCGCGGTCGCCGGGCTACATGTCGGCATCATCGCGCAACTGCTCTGGATTCTGGCCTCGCTCGTGCGATTGCCGCGCGTCGCGGCCGCGGCGCTCATCATTCCGTGTCTCTTTTTCTATTCCGCCATCACCGGATTCCACGTTTCGAGTGTGCGCGCCGCCACCATGGCCGCAGTCTTGTTAGGCGGGATTTTCTTCGATCGGCCCGTCCTCGCCCTGAACAGCCTGGCCGGCGCCGCGCTGCTTATCTTGCTCTTCGATTCGAACCAGCTTTTTACTTCCGGCTTCCAACTCTCGTTCGCGGTCGTCGCCGCCATCCTCATCGGGCAGGACCGAATCTTTCGCGTCCTTCTGAAACCAGCCGAGCCGGATCCGTTTCTGCCGCGCAGCCTGGTCAGCCGCGGCCGGCGATTCCTCACCCGGATCTACCGCTGGATCGCGGGCGGCATCTCCGTCTCGGCGACCGCCTGGGTCGGGTCGCTCCTGCTCATCATCTGGTATTTTTACCTCGTCACACCCATCTCGCTGTTGGCGAACCTGACCGTCGTGCCGGTGGCGTTTTGCGTGCTCGCGGTGGGCTTGCTCTCGCTCGTCGCGGCGCCGATGTGGCCCGGGCTTTCGCTCGTTTTCAACAACGCCAACTGGAGTCTCTGCCACCTGATTCTGGGCGTGGTGCAACTGTTTGCCCAGTTGCCGATCGGGCACGCCTACGTCGAGCGGCCGCACTGGCCGAACGGCGCGCTGGCTGAGATGACGGTGCTCGATGCGGGGGCCGGAGCGGTGGTCCATCTGCGCAGCGCGCGGAGCGACTGGCTGCTCGACGTGGGGAGCGCGCGCGACTACGAGCGTTTCCTGCGGGATTACCTGCATTCGCGCGGAATCGACCGGCTAGAGGGGCTTCTCCTAAGCCACGGCGATTCGCTCCACTTGGGCGGCGCGGCCTCCTTGCGCGAGGAGTTTCGGCCGCGCCGCGTGATCGACAACCCATCTCCGGATCGCTCCAGCGTGCACCGCGCCTTCGTCGTTAGGCTGGACCGGCGCGAAATCGCCGCTCGCGGCGCAGAGTTTTCTTTCGCCAAACAAATCACGGCGCGTGTTCTCTACCCGCCCGCCGGTCTGAAGAGCAAGGCAGCGGACGATCAGGCGCTGGTGGTGCAATTGCGGATCGGCCGTAAGCACCGCGTCCTGCTTGTCTCCGACAGCGGTCCCGCTACCGAAGAAGCCCTCCTGCGCCAGCCTAACGAACTGCGGAGCGACATCCTGATCAAGGGCCAGCACTATTCGGGAGAGTCCGGCACGGCCGCCTTCCTCGCCGCGGTGCAGCCTCAGCTCATTATCGCCAGCTCGGTGGATTTCCCGGCGCGCGAGAGGATCCCAGACGCCTGGGCCGCGCAGGTCGAGGCCGAGGGAATCAAGCTCTTTCGCCAGGATGAAACGGGCGCGGTACAACTGGAATTCTTCGAGGACGATTGGCGCGCCACCGGTTTCGTGAATCAGGCCGTTTTCCGCAGCTCGAGCCGGTAGATCGGAACTCCTTCCCTAACGAAATGTTTCTCGAAGGTTGTGACCGGAAACGTCTCGCTTTCTGCCGGCGCGACCTCGCCGAAACCCGAACCCGCGATCAATTCCCGGATCGCCCCAAAATAATCCTTCTGATCGGTCGCGACGCGGAAACGGCCCTTGGGCACGAGCAAACGGTGCACCGAGGCGAGGAACTCAGGCGTCACGATCCGGCGGCGACGATGTTTTTTCTTCGGCCAGGGGTCGGGGAAAAGGAGGTGCACCGTGTCGACCGAGCCAGGCGGGAGCAAATATTGCACGGCGTAGCTGCTCTCGATCCGGAGGACGCGAACATTTCTTAAACCGAGCCGGGACGCTTTTTTCGAAGCCCGCAGAACGCGGCCGCCGAGCTTTTCCAGGCCGAGAAAATTCCGCTCGGGGAAACGCTCGGCCTGCGCGGCAATGAACGCCCCGTCGCCACACCCGATGTCGAGCTCGAGTGGGCCCGGATGGGGGAAAACCGTCGTCAGGTCGAGCGGAGCGAAATAGTTCTCCGGGAAAAGCTCGATTCCCGGAGTGCTAGACACGTCGTTTGGAGATTCCTCGATCATTGGGCTGACAGTGGCGGTGGAATATTCCCCGGCTTACGGCAGTCTAACAGAGAACATGGCTAAACTTTTTCTTTTGCTCGCTCTTTGTGGTCTGACTTTCAACGCCCACGCCGAAACCAAAACAGCGCTCTTTGCCGGCGGCTGTTTCTGGTGCATGCAGGAACCGTTCGATCACGTCAAAGGCGTAACGCAAACGGTGGTCGGCTACACCGGAGGCGAGAAAGAGAACGCCAACTACAACGCGGTCTCGGCCCACCGGACGCAGCATCGTGAGGCTATTCAGGTCACCTACGATTCCGCCCAGGTCTCCTACGATCAGCTGCTCGACGTCTTCTGGCGCAACATCAAACCGACCCAGGCTGATGGACAGTTCCACGACATCGGGCTCTCCTACCAGGCCGCCATCTACTACGGCAACGACGAAGAGAAAAAAATCGCCGAAGCGTCCAAGGAGAAACTCGGGAAATCGGGCCGCTTCGATGCGCCGATCGTGACGGAAATCCTGCCCGCGAAACCGTTCCTCCCGGCCGAGGATTACCACCAGAAATACTATCAGAAAAACCCGGCCGCCTACGAGGCCTACCACGTCGGCTCCGGGCGGGTGGCCTACCTCGCGAAGATCTGGGGAAAGAAATAACGGCCCGGGCCAGGAAAGGCGAAGCAAAGCTCGCCTAACGATTAGGCTTTTTCTCGGAAAGGATGCGCCCGCTCATCGCATCGACCGTGACCAGGGTGAGACGCTCGCCCTCTCTCAGCTCGATCGACCAAACCAGCCTTCCTTCCACTGTTTCCAATTTCGCCGCAGAGACACGGGCGCCTTGGTGCGGCCTTAGCGCGATGTGTTGCGCCTCGTTCCTGGTAATTTTCGCGTCCCCTTTTGGATCAAGCGGGCTCGCGAAAACCAGCGAGAAACCGAAAAGAAGCGAAAGGACTGAGAGACAAAAGACCTTCATCGCGTCATCAAGCCGCTTCCCAGAGACTTTTTCAAGGCGAAAACACAGCCGTGGCAGCGCCGGTTTCGCCATGGTGAAGTTGGGGGTCCAAGCCTTCAGTGGCACAGGCGCTGCTTAAAAAGACAACGCGAGCTGGGAAGTCACTACTGCAATACTAAAAGTTACGTAACGTTCCCTTAGCCTTCGCGGCGCGGCCGACAATGGCCGCGCTTTTCGTTGCAACAGGTTGTCTGGCACTCCTCCGCGTGAACCTCCGACGCCCCACTCCTGTCGCGGCGAGTTCGTTTGCTCGGCGATCTTCCTAAAACTTGTAAAGGTCCGTCTCGCGCGGTTCGACAAACTCCGCCTGCGCCACGGTGAGCGGCTCGTTCAGCGCCTTCGAGAGGCCACTCGCGAGCGCCGTCGCAATGGCCTTCGGCTCACGGGTGTAGCTCGGGATCGGGAACGATCCGCCGTTGCGATCGTAGCCATAGATGTTGCCGTTGGTTTCCCAAACACAGTAGGCGTGGCCGGCGGGATGATCCTTGTAGCGGACCAGGAGTATTTTGGCCCAAAAATTCGGCTCCAGGCTGTGCTTTGTCTCGACCACCGCGAGGTAATTGCAGGCGGAAATGACGCAGCCGTTCAGCACGACAAGATCGTTGTCGCCGGGGACGAGAATGAGCTTTTGCCTCTGGCAACCACTGCAGAGGAGGACGGCGGGAAGAACGAGGGAGATCCCGAGACGAACCGCGTTTTTGAAGAATTTCATTCGTACGAGATCTATGGTTGTTATAACATCGCGTAGGCCCCCTTGGGAAGCTCTCTTTTCCCTCCGCGGCCTACGCTCAGAACAAATCTCGCGAGGTCGCGCTCCCTTGACATCGCCTTTGGGTGACGGGTAGTTCGCGTCTGGTTTTGAAGGTCTTCTTTCGTTTTTCTCACGCGAGTTTTCGGGCTGCCTGCCTCGGGGCGGTGCTCCTCGTGTGCGCAGGGTGCAGCCGGAGCGATGATCGAATCACCGTCTATCGCATCCCCAAGGAGACTCCGGTCCCCGCCACCCTGCCGCAGCAGTCCGAGACCGGCAGTGCGGCAGCGGCCGCTGTGCATTGGACTGCGCCGGAGGGCTGGCAGGAACAGCCGCCCTCAGGATTTCGGAAGGGCAGTTACCTCGTCCCCGGGACTGATGGAATGACGGCGGATGTATCGGTCATCTCTTTCCCGGAAGCGGCGGGTGGGTTGCTCGCGAACGTGAATCGCTGGCGTGGCCAATTACAGTTGCCGCCGATCTCGGATGTGGTGAAGGCCGGGAGGCCGATGGAGGTAGCCGGGCGCGACATGTTTTTCGTCGATCTGGTGAGCGAGCAGCCGTTGCCGAAGAACCAGACGAAGACACGCATCCTGGGGGGGGTTTTCCCCGCCGGCGCGGAAACGTGGTTTTTCAAAATGATCGGGCCGGATGAGCTCGTGGAGTCGCAGCGGGACACCTTTCAACAGTTCCTGCAAAGCGTGCACCCAGCCGAGGGCTCAGACATGTCTGCGCCGGCGCCCGCGCCGATGAGCGCGAATGCGGGGGGCACCGGCACGAACGCCCCGACTCCGCCGCCGATCGAGACGGCCCAGGGAGGCCCACTCCACTACACGCTACCCCCGGGCTGGCAGGAAAAGCCGCTCTCGCCGATGCGCCTTGCCAGTTTCAAAGCCGTCGCCCGTGACGGAAAGGAGGCGGACGTCTCGGTCGTCTCGCTGCCTGGGATCGCGGGGGGTGACCTGGCCAATGTGAACCGGTGGCGGGGTCAGGTGCAACTCGCGCCGATCGACGAAAACACCCTCGCGCAGTCCGCCGAGCACGTGAAGGCCAACGGACATGATTTCCTGGTTGTCGACGTCGTCAGCGAGCAACCGATCAAGGGCGAGAAGCAGCGGATTCTCGCGGCGATTCTGGATGAGAACGATCATTCGTGGTTTATCAAGATGACGGGCGAAGACGGGACGGTCACGTCGCAGAAACGCGCGTTCACGGATTTCCTGCGCAGCCTGAAAATTCCCTAACGAACCATGCCCGAGACCGTCGTTCGCCCGTTTCCGCTCCGATCGCCCCTGCGCATTCTCTCCTCGCTCCGGCTCACGGTGGTATGTCTCGGCCTGGGGATGTTGCTCATCTTCCTCGGCACGCTTGCGCAGGTCCACCTCGGCATCCATGCGGTGCAGGCGCGTTACTTTCAGAGCCTCGTGATTTTCTGGTCGCCGCCGGGAGCGAGCTGGAAAATCCCGATCTTGCCGGGGGGATATCTCCTCGGAACGGTGCTGCTGGTGAACCTGATCGCCGCGCACGCGGTCCGGTTCCAGTTAACCGAAAAGAAAATCGGGATCATCCTGCTGCACTTCGGCGTCGTCCTCCTCCTGATCGGCCAGCTGCTGACGGGCCTCTTCGCGCGCGAAACGCAAATGCGGATCGACGAAGGCCAGACGGCTGGGTATTCGGAGGCGACGCGCGAGGTGGAGCTGGCGGTGATCGATCGAGCCAATCCTGATTTCGACCAGGTCGTTGCGATCCCCGAGGCGGTTTTGGCGCGCGGCGGCAGCATTCAAAATCCGACGCTGCCTTTCACTCTCAAGATCCGTCAGTTCATGGGGAACACGCACCTCGCGATGCGTGCGCAGGCGCCACAGGGGCTGCCTTCGCTCGCCACGGCCGGCTTCGGGCCGGGGATCGTCGCGGTGGAAGCGCCGCGCACGGTCAAGGATGACGAGCGCGACCTGAGCGCAGCCTACCTGGAAGTGAACGGTGTGCAGGGTCCGTTAGGCACCTGGCTTGTCTCCAACGCCATCCCCAATCCCCAATCTTTTACCGTGAACGGTCGCTCCTATGACCTGGTGATGCGGCAGCGGCGTTTTTACAAAAACTTTGCGCTCACCCTGCTCGACTTCTCGCATAATCGCTATGCCGGGACGGACATCCCGAAAAATTTCTCGAGCCGGGTGCGTCTGGTCGACCCGGAGCGGAACGAGAATCGCGAAGTGGTCATCTCGATGAACGATCCTTTGCGCTATCGCGGCTTCACGTTTTACCAGTCGGGTTTCGACAACAACGACAAGACGACGATTCTACAGGTGGTGAAAAATCCCGCGATGCTGCTGCCTTACATCGCATGCGGGTTGGTTGGGCTCGGCCTCCTCACGCAGTTCTCGATGCACCTGTTTGGTTTCATGAGAAAGAGGGCGCGATGAAAAGGCCGTTTCTTCTCTGGCTAATCCTCGCCGCGGCGCTGCTCTACGTCGTTAGTCCGCTCTTTCAGCGCGACACGCGGGGCGGCTTCGAACTGCAAAAATTCGGGCGCGTGCCGGTCCTGTTGAACGGACGAATCAAGCCGCTCGATACGGTCGCGCGCAATTCCCTCCTCATCATTCACGGCAAACAGACTCTCACGACCGAGCAGGGCTCCTTCACGCCGATGGATTGGCTGGCCGAATTAATGATGAAACCGGCGCAGGCGGATACTCGCAAGGTCTTCGTTATTCGGAACAGCGACACGCTCGCCGCGCTCGGCTGGAAACCTGACGCGGGAAAGTATTTTTCGTTCGACGAATTCGTCCCGCACCTGCAGGAAATCGAACAGCAGGCGGCGCTCGCGCAAAGGGTCGAGGCGCAACTGCGTTCGCCTTTTCAGCGTGACATCATCAAGCTGTTCGAACGCTTGACCCTCTATCACCGACTCAAGAACAGCATCCAAGTCGCGGGCACGGTCGATTTCGCAGGCCAGATCGCCGATCTCGTAAAAAATATTCGTCCCTCGCCAGTGCCGATGAACACGGGCATCTCGGCCGAGGCGCTGCAGAGTCTCGGGTTCCTTGCCGAAACCGGGTATTTTTTCCCGATCCCGCCCTTTCCGCCTAACGACGACCCTTTGCAGTGGCGGAAAATGGGCGAAAGCCTCCTCACCTTCCTGACCGACGGGAAGCTGCAGCCGGCGGTGCCGGCCTGGGCAACGCTTGCAACGGCGTTCGCCGCGGATGATCCGGGCACCTTTAATCGAACGCTCGATCGCTATCTGGCCCAGCTACAGCGCGACCTGCCGGGCCGCGTCTGGAAGGCCAAAGTGGAATCGGTCTTCAACCAGCTACAGCCGTTCTACAGCGCGCTCGTGCTCTATGTCTTGATCTTCATCCTCGCCGCGGCTTCGTGGCTCGCCTGGCCGGCTACGCTCGGCCGTTACGCCTTCGCCCTGCTCGTGCTGGCCTTCCTCATTCACACAGCGGGATTGGTCACCCGCATGTATCTCGAGGGGAGGCCGCCGGTGACGAATCTTTATTCCTCCGCCGTCTTCATCGGGTGGGGCGCGGTCCTGCTCGGCATTTTCCTCGAGCGCTTTTTCCGCAACGGCATCGGCAGCGCCACGGCGGCGATGATCGGCTTCATCACTCTTCTCATTGCGCACCATCTCTCAATGGACGGCGACACGATGGAAATGATGCGGGCGGTGCTCGACACCAATGGCTGGCTCGCGACCCACGTGGTCTGCGTAACGCTCGGCTACGCCTCCACTTTCCTCGCGGGATTCCTGGCTCTCACCTACATCGTGCGGGGCGCTTTCACCCCTTCCCTCGACCGCGCCACCGCCCGAGCGCTCACGCGCATGGTCTATGGCATCGTCTGTTTCGCGACGCTCTTCAGTTTCGTCGGCACGATCCTCGGCGGCATTTGGGCGGACCAATCATGGGGCCGTTTCTGGGGTTGGGATCCGAAGGAGAACGGCGCGCTCCTCATCGTCCTCTGGAACGCGATCATCCTGCATGCGCGCTGGGGCGGGCTGGTCCGGCAACGCGGCCTGATGGTGATGGCGGTTTTCGGCAACGTCGTGACAAGCTGGTCGTGGTTTGGCGTGAACATGCTCGGCATTGGGCTGCATTCCTATGGCTTTATGGACAGCGCCTTCCCCTGGCTCATCACTTTTGGCGCCAGCCAACTCGCCTTCATGATGATCGGGCTGCTGCCGCCCCATCTTTGGCGGAGCCAGTTCGATTCAGTGCCGGTGCGATCGGAAAGAGAATTGGCGGACGTTCCCGCCTAACGTGGGAGTGAGAGATCGAATGTCTCACTCTCCCTCCCTGTGCCTGAGAGCGCTCAGTGCGCCCCCAGGCACGTCGGATCGGAATCCGGGGATTAGCCTTGGTACCTGACACTTCAGTGTCTCTACCCCTTTCCATGCGCAAAAGTTCCGCGGCGTTGCAAAGATAATAAAAAAATTACGAAAAATCGCTGGGCGGACCTTGCGACCGGTTTGGCCCGGTTCAGTAGACTGTCCGCGGCTCTGGAGCGGAGAGGATCTTTTGGAAACGCGGGTTGCTCCGGAGGGGGTCCCATTGCCAGCGCAAACGCAAGTCCCAGAGGCTCATGTTAGCCTCGGTGAGAGGAGAGATGCAGCCCGGTTCTCGCAATAGCTTTTCGATCATCCCAACCGCGGTCTCTGCCTCGCCAACCCGGGCATGGATCAGGGCGAGGTTGCAGAGCAGGAGATGACCGTCGATCGCATCCTTGGATACCGGAGTGATTTGCACCGCGCGTTCTCCTTCCCGGATGGCGTCCCGTTTTCTTCCCATATAGGCATAGAGGAGTCCGAGGCGGCCGTGTCGCAAAGCATCGCCCGGGTGCGCCGTCATCTCGGCCTCCATCACCGGAAGCGCCACGTTAAACGCTTCTAAAGCCTTAGCGGTTTCCCCCTGCGCCAACCATGTGCAGCCTTCCAAATAGGCTTTGGGAATGGGTGCACTGAGGACAGAAGGAAGCGTTTCAAAGGGGAAGCCGTCGAGGGCGGCTCGAGCCGTCCCAAAATCCCGTCCCAGCATCGCGCAATCCCAACGGCCCCACGCCAGGTTCCCCATTGGATCGCCGTAGGCGGTCAGCTGGGCAAAGAAACTCTGCAGCTGAACCAGGCTCCCGCTTTTCCAGACTTCAGCCAACGCATGCTCTCCTCGGAGGATCTCCGAATGCGGGGCGAGCTCCGCAGCGCGCCTGGCATGCTCCAGCGCGGACGGCCAATCGCGGAGGAGAGCGGTGGTGCCGTGCAATTCGTACTCATACTCTTTGTTGCGCGGATCGCGCGCGAGAGCATGGCGCTGCTCGGCCATCGCCTGCTTCCACCGTCCTTTTCGACGGTTGATAAAAGCAATTGTCATCTCCGCTTCAGTGTCGTTAGGCAGGAGTCGCGCGGCGGTCGCCAAGTCCGGCAGAGCCCGTTCGAAATCTCTTTCGATTCGGTAGTATAAGAAGCCCCGGGCCAGGTGAGCTTCTCCCAATCCGGGCTCGAGCCGAAGCGCTTCCGCAACCTCGGCATAAGCCTGAGCCTTTAATTCAGTGCTGGGCCCCCGATAGCGATAAAGCAGGATCGTGGTCATCGCGAGCCGGGCATGAGCCAATGCGAAGCGCGGGTCGAGCGCCACCGCCTGGCGGTAAAACGCTGCCGCTCCTTCGTATGCGGTGAGAGCAAACGCCGGGTTGTTCTCTAGATTGCGTCCTCGCAGGTAGAGCGCGTACGCATCCGGGTTGCGGGTCGGTTGCAAGCGAACGCTCAGCGCTTCCCGCGGACTCAAAGCGACATCCAGCGCCTGCGCGACATTCTCTGCCAGTTCGCCCTGCAGGTTAATCGCATCCGAGAGATTGCGATTATAACCTTCCGACCAAATCTCGCGCCCGTCGCGGACATCGACCAGCGAGACATGAAGGTAAATTTTGTCTCCCTCGCGCCGCAGGCTGCCCTCGAGTAGATGACGGACCCCGAGAGTTCGGCCGATCGTTTGCAGGTCGCGCGGCGCATCGGCTGAATAAACCGATACTCCCGTGCGGCTAATCACCCTCAGCTCGCGAATCCTGACCAGTCGGGAGAGAATATCGTCTTGGATTCCGTCAGCAAAATAGGCGTTTGCCGGGTCACTGCTGAGATTGCGAAAAGGCAACACCGCCAAGGATTTTTCGTCCGGGGATGACGGGAAGAAATAGAGCGCCGCACCGACGAGCGCCGCCGCCAAACCCAATCCGCCTGCCATCAGCCACCGACGCGGCATCCCTAATCTTGGCCGGATTGTTTTCGGATCCCCGCCCGGAAGCGCCTTTAAACAGCCCTCCATAGTGCGGCAAAGCTCCGAGGCCGAGCGGGGGCGGCGCTTCGGACTGAACGCGAGCATCGATACGAGAAGTGAGATGACCGGACGGCTAACGCCCACCTCAGCCAACTGAGCGACGGGAAGCGGCAACCTGCGTGTATCCTCCCCGCCATCCGCGGAGGAGCCAGCCGCGAACGGCAGTTTTGACGTTAGCGCATACCAAAGAGTCACTCCTAACGAATAGATATCCGAGCGGCCGTCCACCTCCCGGCCCTCGATCTGTTCGGGACTCGAAAAGGCACGCGTGCCGACAAACCCCTCAGGACCGGCTGACTCTCCGGGTTCTGTGCTAATCTTCGCCAGGCCGAAATCGATCACCTTTACCCAGGGCGCGCCGGATTTGCCGGGTAATCGGTCTCCCACCCCGCTCTCCTCTTCAGCGACCAGCATGATATTGGAAGGCTTAAGGTCGCGATGCACCAAGCCCCGCTTTTCCGCGGCGGCCAGGGCCCGCGCGACCTGAAGCCCCACTTCTAAGGCAAACCGAAGCGGAATCGGACCGCTGCGACGCAGCCGCGCCTCGAGCGACTCCCCTTCGATGAATTCCATCGCGTAGAACCAATCGCTCTCGCCGGTCTCGGCTGCGCCGAGGTGAAAAACGCTCGCTACATTCGGATGGCGCATTTGCGCTGCGACCTGTGCCTCTCGCAAGAACCGGCGACGCGCCTCAGGTTGGGCGGCGAAGCGGCGATTAATGATCCTCAGCGCCACCGGCGTATCGAGGATGACGTCGCGCGCCTTGTAGGTAACGCCCATCGCGCCGTGCCCCAATTCCCATCTGGATCCATCCGGCCGAGTCAGGATCTCATAGTGCTGGTATAGATGTGGCGCCGCGTTGCTCAGGAGAATGTCGTCGGTGCGTTCGGCATCGATCCCCGTGCTCAGGAGACAATTGAGGCAGCCTTCTTCGGCCGCCCACGTGTAGAGGGGGGCTCCGCACTGTTCGCACAGCATAGTTTGTTTGGAGGGGGCGGTATCCATACTATCTCTTCGTTTGACCCGGGAAGGAACAATCGTTCAAGGCGACGCGACGAGGGTCCGTGGTTCCGGGTCAGAGAGAATCTTCTGAAAACGCGGATCACTCCGGAGCGGATCCCATTGCCAGCGCAGGCGCAGTTCCCATAAGCTCATGCTTGCCTCATAGAAAAAGACGCCGCCCGGCAGCGTGAGCAGAGATTGGATCATCGAGATGGCCTGATCGTTGTCGCCGAGGCGCGCGTGAATCAGGGCCAGATTGCAAAGTTGTTCCGGGCCGTCAAAGGCATCCTCAGCCACCGGATTCAGTTCCACCGCGCGTTCCCCTTCGCGAATCGCATCGTTCCTTCGCCCCATGTAAGCGTAGAGGAGGCCGAGTCGCGAATGCCGAAGCGGGTTCTCCGGATGAGCAATCGTTTCTGCTTCCATCACGGGGCGAGCAGCCTCGAAGAGAACCTGGGCCTCGGCATTCTTCCCCTGCGCCAGGGCGATGCAGCCTTCGAGGTAGCTTTTCGGAACCGGAGCGGCATAGACGGAGGGTAACGTTTCGAACGGGAAGCTGTCGATCGCAGCTTGAGCGGCTGGAAAATCGCGCGCCAGCATGGCGGCATCCCACCTCATCCAGGCCAGCGTCCCTTCCGGGTCGCCATAGGTTTTGAGATCCGCGAAGACCTTCTGGAGCGGACCCAGGTTCCCGTCGCGCCACAGCGGGATCAGCGCGCGCTCCACTATAAAGAGGGGGGCGCTCGGGTCGATCGCCACGGCCAGCTTGATATTGCGCTCGGCGGAATCCCAGTCGCGCATCAGATACCCAGTCGTGTAGAGCTCTTCTGCATAGGTGACATTGCGAGGGTCGCGCGCCAAAAGGCGTTCCAGCATGGCCCGCGCCTCGCCAAACCGCCCGCTCCGTCGCTTGACGTAGGCGATGAAGCTTTCCGCCTCCGTATCGTTAGGCAAAAGACGTCGGGCCGTCTCCAGTTCCGGAAGGGAGCGGCTGAAATCCCGCTCGATTCGATAGTAGCAAAGGCCATTCGCCAGGTGCGCTTCTCCCAGGTCCGGTTGCAGGCGTAGCGCCTCGTTGATCTCGGCGTGCGCGGTCCTTTTTAGTTCTTCGCTCGGGCCGCGAAAACGGTAGAGGTAGGCCAGCGTCGCACCGCGCCTGGCATGCGCCAGGGCGAAGCCGGGGTCCAAGGCGATCGCCTGGCTGTAGAGCACCTGGGCTTCCTCGAAATCGGAGACAGCGAAACTCGGGCTGTTCTCAAACTTGCGGCCGCGCAGATAGAGCACATAGGCGCCGGGGTTCCCGGTCGGCTTCGCCTGCACATCGACCTTTTCCTGTGGGGTCAGGGTCGCGTTGAGCTCTTCGGCAATACTACTGGCCAACTCGCCCTGCAAGGTGATGGCGTTGGCCAGGGTGCGATCGTAGCTCTGCGCCCATAGCTCATGACCATCGCGCGTGTCGGTCAGCTCCACATGGAGGACCACCCGATTGCCATCGCGCCGCAAGCTGCCTTGCAGGACATGGCGCACCCCCAGGGAACTCCCAATCTCAGGCAGATCGCGCGGCGCCTCCGCCGGGTAGCGCGATGAACTGAGCCGGCTGATCACCTTGAGATCGCGGATCTTGACCAGACGCGAAAGAATATCGTCCTCGATACCTTCGGTGAGAAAGAAATTGGCCGGATCGTGGCTCAAGTTTTTGAAGGGAAGGACCGCGATCGATTTATCGTCGGGCGGCGGACTGGAGACAGAAAAATGGATTGCCATGGCCAGCAAGACCGCGCCGGCGACGCCGAGCGCGCCGGTCAGCACCGGACGACCGAGCGCAGCACCAATCCACGGGACCCGACTCCACCTGGTGTTGAGACTTTCCAGGCAGTCCTGTAGCGCCGCGCCGAGAGCTACGGCAGAGGCCGGCCGATCCTTGGGATCGTGCGCCAGCATCGATTCGAGAAGCACCATGATCGGCATCGGAACCCCGCGTCCAGCCAGTTGTGCCATAGGCAATGGCGCGGCCGCCGCCGCTCTGGCGGAATCGGCGCTCGAGTAGGTGAACGGGACCTTCCCCGTGAGCGAGTACCACAGCGTTACGCCTAACGAATAGATATCCGAGCGAGCATCCACGGCCTTCGACTGAATCTGCTCCGGACTTGAGAAAGCCAGGGTGCCGAAAAACTGCCCCGATCCGGAAGGCTCTGTCCGATCCAACTGCGCCAGGCCGAAGTCGATCACTTTGACCCAGGACTCCCCATGCGAGCCACGCGAGGAGAGTGCCTCCTCCTCCGTCGCCAGCATGATGTTGGCAGGCTTCAGATCGCGGTGCACCAGACCGCGTTTTTCCGCCGCAGCCAACGCGCGCGCCACTTGCACCACTAGCTGGAGGGCTGTGTCTGGCCGGAGCGGCCCGGCCCGGCGCAAACGGGCTTCCAGAGTCTCCCCCTCGACGAATTCCATCGCATAAAAGCAATCGCCCTCATCTGGCTCTTCCTCGACGCTCAGCATCGACCCGCTCGGATCGGGCAGCGAATTGATCGTGCCGAAATGAAAAACGCTGGCCACGTTGGGATGACGCAGGCGGGCCGCCGCCTTGGCCTCGTGTAGGAACCGTCGCCGGGCCTCCGGCCGACTCGCAAAATGTGCGTTGATGATTTTGAGGGCGACCAGGGTATCGAGATTACGATCCCGCGCCTTGTAGGTGACCCCCATCGCACCCCGGCCCACTTCCCAGCGCGAGCCGTCGGGACGCGTCAGGATTTCATAGTGTTGGTAGAAACGGCTCTCCTCCGTCTTGGCGGCGACGCTCGTCGTTCCCTCCGCCGGTTCGATTCCCGCCCTTAGAAGACAGTTCAAACAACCGTCCTCACCGGCCCGGGTTTGCAGAGGCGCCCCGCACTGCTCGCAGAGGAGGGATTTCTTTTCAGCAGGTGCGGGCATGCTCGCCAAGACGAGATCGTCGTCTTGTCCTCAGGCGCCCGCGATCAAGACACGGCAGAGGTAGCGCAGTTCATCGTCGATGTCCCTCTCCCGGGGGACGGTTCGCAACACTTCCGTGCGCAGCAGCGCGCGGTAGCGGCCGCGCAAACGAAAAAGATGGCTGCGCAGCGTCTCCACGGAAACCTTCAGGCGGGCCGCCGCGGCCTCGTGCGTTGGCAGGCCGACTCCGCCGGTGAGAAAGGGCCGCAACTCCGCGAAGACGCGCGCCTTTTGCTCGCTCGCATACTCCGCGCTGAGGGCTTCCATCGCACGACTGACCAGCGCCGTCGCCCAATTCCATTCGAAAAGCCGTTCCTCATCCAGCGGCGCCCGGATCAGGAGGGCATCATCAAAAACCCTCTCCATCGCATCCAGCTGGCTCCCATCCATCGAGATCAAGCCCTCGCCCCCGCCGCGCTTTTGCCGTGACTGGTGCGCTCGCGCCGCCCCCAGGTAGCGCTTCAGCAGGTGAAGCAGGAAAGTGCGAAACCGGCCCTTGTTGCGATCAGGCGCGGTGTAGGCCTTCTTTTCGATCAGGTAGGCGAAAAATCCCTGGGTCAAATCCTTCGCGTCGTCCCGGCTGTAGCCACGCCGGCGCACAAAGCGGTAGAGCGGCGGCCAATAATCACGGCAGAGACGGGTCAGCGCCGCCTCGGCCCGATCGGGCGCCGTCTCGTGGAGGGCAAAGTCGCTCACCACGCTCCAATGCGTGGTCATAAAAGCCCCACCCGCTGTGGGGAAAATAGTCGCGTTCTCGTTCAATCGAAGTCGAGACTAGCCGGTGACTCGCTTCGGAGTCAAGCATCCGCTTTCAGCGGGAAAAATTGGAAACGTGCCCAGTTGAGCCCGCTCCGAACCCCCGAGGCTTGATCTCTGATTCGATCTGCGAGGGGCATTGTATTCATCGATGATCGAGATCCTTTTGATGCGATGAATTTGTCACAGATTGTCGCGGCGCCCGATTTTGGGGGCCTGCGCGACGGGCCTGCCAGCCGCTCGAGGCCGAGAGTTCGCTGCAAATTAGATCTGCGGCGTCCGAAGGAAGCACGGCCGCAAACCGTTTCACGAACCGGCCGAGACCGCGGCCTTCATTAGCGCGTCCTTCGTCGAGTCCACATAAATGGCACCCTCGTCATAGCTGATACGGGACACTTTGCCCGTGGGTATCGTTATCTTGTTGCCTGAATACCAATGTCCGCATTCGACCACGATTTCTTGAATCATC
>JBDTOL010000121.1:0-9516 GCA_039933235.1 Spartobacteria bacterium
CGAAAAAGGCGCACTTGCACGTGATCTACTACCTCAATGGCAAAGAGAAATCCGAGGAGGTCGACATGTTGCGCGGGTTGGCCAGCCGGAACAGCGGCAAGTTTCAAAAGGTCGAAGCGAAGGGCCGCAAGGAGAAATGACCTCTGCCTGTGGAGCGAGATTCCGTTGAGCTGGGGGAAGGCAGTGCTCCGATAACGGATCAATTCAACCGCTCGACAGAGACCTGCTCCACCGACAGAATTGCTCCATGCGCAAGGTAAACGTGAATGAACTCCTGGAAGACGAACGCAATTCCCCCAAGGGCAAATTCCACAAATTCGTCAAAGACATCTCGATCGCGCTGGGGCGCGAAAAAGAATCGCTCGATCTGACCAAACGCCATCCTTTTGATCTGGCGCAGGTTCGGATTCCGAAGGGGAAAAGCTACTGCCCGTATCACGGTCATGGCGCGGAGACGGAGCTCTACGTCGTGCTATCCGGGAAGGGAAAAGTTCGCGACCACGCTGGCACCACTGAAGTGATCGCAGGCGATTCATTTTTCTTTGCCCCGGGCCAGGCACATCAACTCTCGGCGTCCGAGGACGAAGATTTTGTCTATTACGTGATCGCGGATAATCCGCGAGGCGACACCTGTTACTACCCTGACAGCGGTAAATGGGTGGCCTTCCAGGAAGGCGCTGAAGAGATTATCGCGAAGGGCGAGGAAGCCGACTACTACGACGGCGAAGAATAGCTCACCCTCGCGCTGCGCCGGCTACTGATGGCATAAGGAGAGCGCCCGACGCCCCGCATTGCCGCTTCCCGAGGGCGATGGTATTCAATCCAATGAGATTGCCCCGATCCATCGCCATTGGTTTCCTCCTGGGCCTTGCGCTCCTCGCTCCAGCGACCGGGCGGGCGCAGAAATTTGACGGGCGCGAACTGGTCGAGGCGAAACTCCTCGCCGACACCGTGACGGTCGGTCCCGGCCAGACCTTTACCGCCGGGCTGCTCCTCAAAATGGCATCCGGCTGGCACACCTACTGGCAGTTCCCGGGCGACGCCGGTATTCCGACCGAGATCAAATGGGATCTGCCGCCGGATTGGAAAGTCGGCCCGATCCAGTGGCCCATTCCGCTCAAGCTGAGCGAGCCGGGCGACATCCAAGTCTACGGCTATCACGACGAAGTCATGCTCATGGTCGCGCTCACGCCCCCGGCGAAAATCGCTCCCGAGCCAGTGAAACTTTCCGCGACAGCCGATTGGCTGGTCTGCGAAAAAATCTGTATCCCGGGCAGCGCGAAGGTCTCCCTCGAGCTGCCGGTAGGCGCGCAGGAGACTTCGGCAAATGCCGATCTTTTCAGCAAATATCGCAACCGTCTGCCGCGTCCGCTCCCGCCCAGCGCGAACAGCGCCGTGCAATGGGAGCGCACCGCCGACGCTTTTCGTCTCACGATCGCAGACAAGAGCCTGGCGCAGGAGCCGTCGGTGGATTTCTTTCCCCTGCCCGGGGACGGCACTGTGATCGGGCATCCTCGCCGGGAACAAAGCGCGGACGGTTCGCTCGTTTTCGCCATTCCCTTCGAGACGGCCCCGGAGAACGTGCGATCGCTCAACGGCCTGATCGCCGCCGGTGATCACGCCTTCTCGTTAGGCAAAACGGGATCGCCCGAGAGCGGCCCCGGGAAGACAGCCGCCGCTCCAGCCGCGCCCGGCGGGCTGTTGAAACTTCTCTTTTTTGGCTTCATCGGCGGTTTCATTCTCAACCTCATGCCCTGCGTGCTGCCGGTGATCTCGCTCAAGATTTTCGGTTTCATCCAGCACGCGGGCGACAGCCGGGCCCGCATCCTTGGGAACGGTCTCGCCTTCACCGCAGGCATCTTCGCCTGGTTCATCGGGCTCGCCCTGCTCATGATCGGGCTGAAATCCGCCGGGCGCGAGATCACCTGGGCGTTTCAGTTTACCAATCCCTATTTCGTCGTCGCCATGAGCGCGGTCGTGCTCGTCTTCGCGCTCAATCTTTTCGGCGTCTTTGAGATCACGCTCCCCGCCTCGGCCACGACTGGCCTCCTCGGCTGGAGCGCGCGTGAAGGCTACGCTGGCTCTTTTTTCCAGGGCGTTTTCGCGACTGTCCTCGCAACGCCCTGCACCGCGCCGTATCTCGGCACCGCGCTCGGCTTCGCCTTTGCCCAGTCGGCCCTGATCATCCTCCTCATGTTTCTCGCGATCGCGGCCGGCATGAGCGCGCCTTATGTGATCCTGAGCGCGCAACCGGCCTGGCTCCGGTTCGTCCCGCGCCCCGGCGCCTGGATGGTGCGGGTGAAGCAATTCATGGGCTTCCTCCTCCTCGCGACGCTGCTTTTCCTGCTCTGGGTCATCGCCGTGGCGCGCGGTGTCGATGCCGCAATCTGGGTCAGCGCTTTCCTCCTCGTGCTCAGCGTCGGCTGCTGGATGCTCGGCTCGTTTTCCACCCCTGTCGCTTCTCGCACCCAACGCTCCATCGTGCTCGTCCTCATCCTCCTTCTCGTCCTCGGAAGCGGCTTTTATTTCATCGGCCAGAAGTTCGGCGCGACCACGACCGCTTCCAGCGTAACGACAGAAGGTTGGATTCCTTTCAGCCCCGAGCGTCTGCAAGCCGAACTGGCACAGGGCCACAGCGTTTTTATCGATTTCACTGCCGCCTGGTGCATCACCTGCAAGTTTAACGAAGCTTCCGTCCTCGAAACCCCGGCGGTGAAGAGCGCTTTCGAACGTCACGGTGTCGTGAAGATGAAAGCCGACTGGACCAATGCCGACCCGGTGATCACAAAAACTTTGAAACAATTCGGGCGGGTCGGTGTCCCATTATATGTGCTCTACCCGGCCAAAAGTCCGAACCAGCCGGTCATCCTGCCGGAACTGCTTACCCAGGGCATTGTCCTGGACCATCTTCAAAACGCTGCGGGCAAAGTCGCGGCCACCCAATAAGCTTATGAAAACCAAACTACTCCTGCTCACGCTCACTGCCCTCTGCACCGGTGCGCTCGGCGCTGCCGAAATGCCCAGGGTCGGCGCAGCCGCTCCGAATTTTGCGCTGCCGGCAGCCGACGGCAAAACCCATTCGTTAGGCGATTACAAAGGCAAGTATGTCGTGCTCGAATGGTTCAACCCCGGCTGCCCCTTCGTGCAAAAGCATTACAAGAGCGACAACATGCAAGGCCTGCAGAAAGAGCTGACCGACAAAGGCGTCGCCTGGCTGACGATCGACTCTTCCGCGCCTGGCGCGCAGGGCCATCTCACCCCGGAGGAGGCGCAGAAGCAAATGAAGGAATGGAAGATGGATTCCACCGCGTTCCTGCTCGATCCGTCGGGAAAAGTCGGTCACGAATACCACGCGACCAACACGCCGCACATGTTCATTATCGATCCGCAGGGCAAGCTGATTTATGAAGGCGCGATCGACAGCAAGGCGAGCGCTAACCCGGCTGACATCAAGAGCTCGACCAACTACGTGAAGGCGGCACTCGAGGAGGTGATGGCGGGGAAGCCGGTCTCGAATGCGCAGACAAAGGCCTACGGCTGCTCGGTCAAATACGCGGACTAAGGGGTCTTGGCCGCCCTCCAGCGACTGACGAGACGCAGGAGCGGGCGGGGCATTAGCCTAACGATTGTCATCCCGAGCTTCATCACCGCGCCCGGAATGACAATCGCCCGGTTGCGCCCGAGCCCGCGCAGGCCGGCCGCGACCACTTCCTCGACTGCGACATTAGCAAGGCCAGGCTTGGCGGCGACGCCCCGTCCATCACGCCGCGCGACATCGAAGAATTCAGTTCGCACCGGACCCGGGCAAAGCGCGGTCACTCCGATACCAGCATCGTGCAATTCGATCCGGAGCGCCTCGGAGAAACTGGTCACGTAAGCCTTCGTGGCAGCGTAGACCGCAAAGTTGGCGATGGGCAGAAATCCGGCCGACGAGCTGACGTTCAAGATCGCGCCACGCTTTTGCGCGATCATCGCCGGCAACAGGCCGCGCGTCAGCCGGGTCAACGCGAGCGTGTTCACCAGAATCATCTGGTCGAGACGCTTCGCATCCGCGCTGGCGAACCCGCCGCGATCGCCCAGCCCGGCGTTATTGATGAGCAAATCGATCGCGGGTTTTTGCGCCACTGCCCACGCAATCAATTCGTCGACCGCATCATCTTGCGACAAATCGGCCGGACGAATCTCGACCCGCAGTGCCGGATTTCGACCGAGCAATTCCGCGCGCAATTCTTCGAGCCGGTCTTGCCGCCTTGCCACGAGGACAAGCGTGGCCGCGCGTCCCGCGAGTTGCCGGGCGAACTCGCGTCCGATGCCAGCCGAAGCGCCGGTCACCAGCGCATGACAACCTTCCAGCCGCATCACGACCCGCCTTTCGTCAGGAGCGGTTCGAGCACGCGCCAAACATTGTCGGCCAAGACCTTATGACCGGCCGCAGTCGGATGAATACGATCGGCCTGGTTCAAATCGTCGTGGCCCCCCACTCCCTCGAGGAGGAATGGGACGAGTGCCGCATTGTTCTGCCGCGCGAGGTCGGCGAAGAGGGCAGCGAAGGCGGTGCCGTAGTCGGCACCCATGTTGGGCGGAATCTGCATGCCGGCGACGACGATTTTGACCTCGGGGTTCTTTGCTTTTACCCGGTCGATGATCGCCTGCAGGTTCGCTTTCGTCTGCGCCACGGGCAACCCGCGCAGCCCATCATTCGCGCCGAGCGCGAGGACGAGGACATCGATCTTTTTTTGCAGGACCCAATCCAGCCGGGCCAGGCCACCCGCGCTCGTGTCGCCGCTGATGCCGGCGTTGATCACCTCGAAGGGCAGATCCTTCTGGCGGATCTTTTCCTGGATGAGCGCCGGGTAAGCCTGCATCTCGGCCACGCCCAAGCCGGCGGTGAGACTGTCCCCGAGGAAGAGAATCGTTCCGCCGAGAACAGGCGAGGCGAGGCCGAGCGCAAAAAAGCAAAGAAGAAAGGTGCGGCGCATCAATTTCCTCATGCGCGCCGTATCACCATCGGGTAAGCAAGACGCGCCGCCCTGTACCGTCAATGAACTCGTTCCCGATTCTCAACGTCCGCGACCTCACGAAAAGCTACCCGACCGGGGCGGGCGAGTTGACGGTTTTGCGGAGCGTCTCGTTTACCCTCGAGCAGGGCGCGACCTGCTCGATCCTGGGGCCGTCCGGGAGCGGCAAGACCACCCTGCTCGGGCTGGCGGCCGGGCTCGATCTGCCGACCTCCGGATCGGTCCTGCTCAACGGCATCGCGCTGGCAGAGATCAGCGAGGACGAGCGGGCCCGCGTGCGCAACCAGCATGTCGGGTTTGTCTTTCAAAACTTCCAGCTCATCCCGACGCTGACCGCGCTCGAGAATGTGACCGTGCCGATGGAGCTGCGGGGCGATCGCAGCGCACGGACCCCGGCGCTCGACCTGCTCCAGCGGGTTGGGCTTGGGGAAAGGAGTGATCATTACCCGGCGCAACTTTCCGGCGGGGAACAACAGCGCGTGGCGCTCGCGCGCGCTTTCATTAACCGGCCGAAGATTCTTTTCGCCGACGAACCGACCGGCAACCTCGACGCCGAGACGAGCGGGAAAGTGATCGAGATCATGCTCGAGCTGAACCGAAACGCAGGCACTGCGCTCGTCCTCGTGACGCATGACCCTGACGTGGCAGGCCTGACAGAACGAACCATCCGGCTGCGCAGCGGAGAAATGGTGGAATGAAGGCAAATCTGCCTGACGAAATTAGAGCGAACGGCAGGCCGCGCCAAAATGCGCCCCGGCTTGGGGAGCGCGGGCGCCTCGCCCGCCGTCGCACACGCCTCGCGGGCGACAACGGTCCGAGGGGAACGTGTCCCGCGAGGCGCGTGACACAGCCCGCGAGGGGCCCGCGCTCCCCGGAAATACTCGCGACAGACGGCGGTCTGAATGGCCTTCTCGATGGCAAAACGGGAGGGCGAGCTCCCGCCGCGTAAGTTTTTCATGTCACTCCGCTCCACCGGCAATCTGGCTTTCATTCCCCGCATGGCCTGGCGCGACAGCCGCTCAAGCCGGCGCCGCCTCCTCCTCTTCTCCATTTCGATCTCGTTAGGCGTGGCCGCCCTCGTCGCGATCGGCCTCTTCCGCGCCAGTCTTTCCCAGGCGATCGACGACCAGGCGCGCGCCCTCCTTGGCGCCGATCTCGTGGTCGAAAGCTCACGGCCGTTCACCCGCGAGCAGGAACAAATGCTCCACTCGTTAGGCGAAACGCAGGCGCGCGAGGTGCGCTTTCGCACCATGGCGTTCTTCCCGAAAAGCGGCGGCACCCGGCTCGTCGCGGTCCGCGCGCTCGGTGGCGATTTTCCCTTTTACGGCAAAATGGAGACCGCGCCCCCCGGCGCCGCGCAGACTTTTCGCGAGGGCGGCGCCGCCGTGCCGGAGGAGAGTCTGCTCCTCCAGTTTCGGGCCCGGCCGGGCGATCCGATCAAGATCGGAGAGGCAACTCTGACGATCGCCGGCGCGCTGACCAGAATGCCAGGCGAAGCCTCGCCCGCCGCGAGCTTCGCGCCGCGGGTTTACATCCCACTGCAAGACCTGACCCAGACCAACCTGCTGAAGCCAGGCAGCCTCGCGCGCTATCTGAACTTCGTGAAGTTCGCGCCCGGGGTGGACGTCGCGGCCGAGATCGCGAAACTGGGGCCGCAAATCGAGAAGACCGGTCTCCAATACGACACGGTCGCAAAACGAAAGAAGGACCTGGGCGACTCGCTCGACAATCTTTACCGCTTCCTCAATCTCGTCGGATTTATCTCTCTCCTCCTCGGCGCCGTCGGCGTGGCGAGCGCGATCCAGGCCCATCTGCAACAGAAGATGCGGACCGCGGCGGTGCTCCGTTGTCTTGGCGCCGCGGGTCGCACCACGGTCGCGGTCTATCTCCTGCAGGCGATGGCGATGGGATTGATCGGCGTTATGGCCGGCGCCGCGCTGGGCCTCGCGATGCATCGAGTTCTGCCGGGAGCCATGCAAAAGTTCATTCCGTTCGTGCTTCCCACGGCGATCCCGTGGACGCCGGTCTGGTCGGGCATGGCGATCGGCCTCGCGGTCTGCATTCTTTTTGCGCTGCCACCGCTCCTCCGCTTCCGGCGCGTGTCGCCGCTCCTGGCGCTGCGCGCGTCAGCCGATGAAAGCGCCGTGCCGGTCCGCCGCGACCTGGTTAGCTGGCTGGTCTATCTTTTCATCTCGGGGAGCCTGACCGCGTTTGCGATTTCCCAGGCGGACGCCTGGACCGACGGGTTGTTTATCGCGGGCGGGCTGGGCGTCGCCGTCGCGGTGCTGGTCGGCGTCGCGAAGCTGCTCATCTTTCTCGTCCGCAAACTCCTCCCGCAAGGCTGGAGCTT
The DNA here is from genome assembly GCA_039933235.1 of Spartobacteria bacterium. GTDB lineage: Bacteria > Verrucomicrobiota > Verrucomicrobiia > Chthoniobacterales > UBA10450 > Palsa-1392. The sequence continues at coordinate 7,369 of JBDTOL010000121.1, forward strand.
CGTCGTCCGCCAGGGCCTGGCCAATCTCTACCGGCCGAATAACCGCACGCTCCTCCTCACCCTCTCGTTAGGCCTGGGCACTTTCCTTCTCCTCACCATCTACCTGACGCGGGACGTGCTCCTGACCCAGTTCCGGTCAATCGACGCGAATAACCAACCCAATATTTTCCTCTTCGACATCCAGCCCGATCAGACCAGTGCGGTGGCCGAACTCGTCAGGCAACAACAGCTCCCGGTCATCCAGCAAGCCCCGATCGTGACCATGCGCCTGGTGGAAGTGAAAGGCCGCAAAGCGTCCGACATCCTGAAAGATCCCCAGCGGACGGCGCCGGAATGGGAGCTGGAACGCGAGTATCGCTCCACCTACCGCGCGGACCTGAGCGCTACGGAAAAAATCACGGCCGGCCAGTGGATCGGGCACGTCGATTATCATCCGGGCGACACCGTCCCGGTCTCAGTCGAGCAGGATATCGCGCGGGATCTTGGCTTAACGATCGGCGACACCCTCGTCTTCGATGTGCAGGGCGTGCCGATCAAGGCGGGCGTGGCCAGTTTGCGGGAAGTGGATTGGAAACGGTTCCAAACCAATTTCTTCATCGTTTTCCCGACCGGCGTCCTGGAAAACGCGCCGACCTTTAATGTCCTCGTCAGCCGCGTGCCAACGCCGGCCGCGTCCGCGCAGCTGCAGAACGCGGTCGTGGCAAAGTTCCCGACCGTTTCGGCGCTCGATCTCACCTCGGTGATCCAGACCGTGGATTCGATCCTGAGCAAGGTCGCGCTCGTCATCCGCATCATGTCGCTTTTCACCGTTGGGACCGGGCTGGTCGTGCTCGGGAGCACGATCTGGACTGGGCGCTACCAGCGGCTCAAGGAAAGCGTGCTCCTGCGCACGCTCGGCGCCTCGCGCTGGCAGATCTGGAAGATCTTGTTTGCGGAGTACCTCTTTCTCGGCCTGCTCGCGAGCGCGACCGGGATCGTGCTTGCGCTCACAGCGAGCTGGGCGCTCGCGGTCTTCACCTTCAAGCTCGCCTACACGCCCTCGCTCCTACCTATTGCGGTCGCGGGGCTGATCGTGACCGCGCTCACCGTCACGGTCGGGTTGCTGACCAGCTACGGCGTCGGCTCGACGCCGCCCCTCGCGATCTTGCGCGAGGAACTCGACTGACCCGAAGGTCGCGACTTCAGTTTTATCAATTCACTTTTCGTTAGGGGACGCCAATGACCGCGCGGCATGTCGCCAAGGTGCAGATGGCCAATCCGGGTGCGGACGAGCCGCTCCACTTCGTACCCGACCTCGTAAAACATCCGGCGAATCTGTCGGTTCAAGCCTTGCTGCAGGACTACGCGGACCCGCGTCGGCCCGACCGCCTGCACCCGCGCGAGCCGGGCCCGTTTCCCGTCGAGAAAAACGCCATCGAGCAGCTTCTGCCCGCGCTTCGGATCCCAGCGCCGATCGAGTGTGACCTCGTATTCCTTCTCCACCTTGTAGCGCGGATGGGTGAGCTGCTGCGCGAGATCGCCGTCGCTCGTCAGGAGGAGCAAGCCCTCGGTCTGGGCGTCGAGCCGGCCGATGTTGAAGAGCCGGGAAAATTTTGCGGGCAACAGATCGTAGATCGTGTCCGTCGCGTTCGGATCGCGCCGGGTGGAAACGAAACCGGCCGGCTTGTGCAGGACGATGGTGAGCGTCTCGGCCGGCCTGACGAGCCGGTTGCCGACCTTGACGTGGTCGCTCTCTTCCACCTGCGTGCTGAAGTTGGTGCAGGGACGGCCGTTAACCGTGACGCGGCCTTGCGCGATCAGCTCATCGCAATGCCGGCGCGAGCCGAGACCAGCGGCGGCGAGGAAACGGTTGAGGCGCACGGGAAGTTGAGAATCTTGTGTTAAGAGTCGAGAGAAAGGCTATTCCTGCTCTCAACCATCAACTCTCAACTCTCAACTGCTCCTAGAGATCCGGCTTGGTCTTCGGGAGGCCAACGACTTTGCTCGAATCTTTCCACTGACCGCGCTTCTTGAGCAGATCGACCCGCTCGAAGCGTTTCAGGACGTTTCGTTTGGCCGTGATGGTGCTGGCGCCTTTGAGACTGCGATGCTGCGACATAAATTTGCTCCGGGTTGTGCTCCGAAAATGAGCGGGCAAGGTAACTGGCC
>JBDTOL010000122.1:0-11633 GCA_039933235.1 Spartobacteria bacterium
GGATTTGCGCCGAAATCGCCTTTCGCCCTCCCTGCGACGATTCATATTCCGGGTTGATGGATGATAATCTTCGCCGTGATGCCGCGGCTTCGGTTTTCGTTTCGCCGCAATCAGCAGCCGAATGGGTCGCCTACTACGATCTGCGCTGGTGCGTCCTGCGCGCGCCGTGGAAACAGCCGCGCGGTTCTGAGCAAGATGATCGAGAGGCTGAGAGCGAGCATATCATGATTGCAGGACCCGATTCCCGGCCGCTCGCCATCGGACGTCTGCATTTTAATTCACCGGAGGAAGCTCAAATTCGCTTCATGGCGGTCGAGCCGGAAGCCCAGGGGCGCGGTCTCGGCGGAAGGATCCTGCAGGAATTGGAGCGTCGCGCTCGCGCGAAGGAGGCGAAGTCGATAGTTCTGAACGCTCGCGAGGATGCGCAACGCTTCTATCGCACGCATGGATTCGTCGCGATCGGCCCGGCGCCCACAATCTTTGACGCGGTCAAACATGTCAGAATGCGCAAGGATTTGGTGACCCGTTAACCGAAATACGCGGGTCGGAACGCCGTAGTGTGAGTCCCCGACCGCGGGCTCCACTGGCTGCATGCTTGACCGGCGGACGTCACTTGTTACGCTGCGGCTCTTCCGCGCTCTCATTTTTTCATGAATACAGACATCCGCCCTTTTCTTTCGATAATTCTCAGCTTGGCCTTCGTTTTCAGTCTTTCGTTAGGCAGAACATTTGCGCAGGACGAGGCGGCCGGGATTCAACAGCAGATGAGCCCGGGAGAATTTAAGGGCGCAGGGCTGGAAAAGCTGACGCCGGCCGAGCTCGCGAAATTAGACGCCTGGCTGCAGGGCTACCGCGAAAAAGCGGTCGCGAAAGCAGAAAAGAAGGCGACCGAACGTGCGCAGCGGGACAAGCAGAGCCTGATCGTGAGCCGGATCAATGGATATTGGAACGGGATTGCTTCCGGCTCGGTCATCGAGCTGGAAGACGGCTCGAAATGGCAGCTCGCGAACAAGGGCGATCACTACGGCGGAAGCGCCGATCACCCGGCCGTGGCGGTTTGGAAGGCCGGTATGTTTGGCTGGAGAATGCGCGTCAGCCGGGTCGCCGAGTTTTACGTGAACCCGGTCAAGTGATAGCCGGTCGTTAGGCGGCCGATGCGCCAGGCGTCGGTGCCGCCTCCGGCAATCTCGGGCGAGCAAGACCGAAGGCGGCGTGGGTCGCCTGCGCGGCGCGCTCCAGTTCTCCTTCGTCGATCACGACTGCGATCTTGATCTCCGACGTCGAGATCAGCTGAATGTTTACCGCCGCCTCCCCGAGACATTCAAAAAGCCGGGAAGCCACGCCGGCGTGCGAACGCATTCCGATGCCGACGACGCTGAGCTTCGCTACGCCGGTCGTCGCCGTCATGCCGGAGGCTCCGATTTCCGGGACGAGCGGCGTAAGGATTTTTTCCGCCAGCGCGAAGTCGTCCTTATGCAAGGTAAACGAAAGGTCCGTCGTGCCGGTGCTGGAGGCGTTCTGCACGATCATGTCGACACTCAGGTTCGCGGTCGAGATCGCGGAGAAGATTCGCCCCGCGCAACCCGGCCGGTCGGGCACACCGCAGATCGTGACTTTCGCCTGGTTAGGCTCCAGGCTTACCCCGCGCACCACCACATCTTCCATGCTCGGCGTCGCCTCCCGCGCCTTGGTCCCCGGCTGTTCCTTCAGGCTGGAGCGAACTTCAAAGCCGACTCTGAATTTTTTCGCGAACTCCACCGCGCGCGATTGCATCACCTTCGAACCGGCGCCTGCCATCTCGAGCAACTCGTCGTAGGCAATCTCGTCGATCTTGGCCGAGTCCGGCACGATTCGCGGGTCGCAGGTGTGCACGCCCTCCACGTCGGTGAAGATCTGGCAGTCGTCGGCTTTGAGCGCGGCGGCCAGCGCGATCGCGGTCAGGTCCGATCCGCCCCGGCCTAACGTCGTGATCGCGCCCTGCGGGCTCTGCCCCTGGAAACCGGCCACGATGACGATGTAATCCTCCGCCAGCAACTCGTTAATCTGGCGCGGCGAGATATGTGAAATTTTCGCTTTCGTATGGACGCCGTCGGTCACGATCCCGGCGGCGGCTCCGCTGAGCGACACCGCCTTCCCGCCGAGCGCGTTGACTGCCATCGCGGTCAGGGCGCTCGCGCCTTGCTCGCCGGTGGCAAGGAGCGCGTCCAATTCTCGCTCCGTCGGTTCCGGGGAAATTTCGCGCGCCAGCTTAATCAGATTATCGGTCACTCCTGCCATCGCCGACACGACCGCGACCACATCATGGCCGGCACTTTTGGTCGCGAGCAGGCGCTCCGCCACGCGCCGGATCCGCTCGGCATTGCCGACGGAAGTGCCGCCATATTTTTGAACGATCAAGGCCATTGGGAAGCGCGACCCGTTTTCTCCATTCCAGGCGCACTGTCAACTCCGCATTGTTTTCGCCTATGAGTGCCGATGTTTTCCCGGGCGATGGCGCAGGATCGCCTGCTTTGAGCGACGCCCCGGAGGGCAGTCGTAATGCGGCTGCTTTTGCTCGGAGACGGCGCCGGTTCGTTCGTTCTCAAACGTAAGGGGCGAAATGGCGGTCGCGGACTTTAATGAAGATGATACCCGGACCCCGCCTTACCTCTTGGGAGGTCATCCCTTTCTCAGGCGACGGAGCCGGAAACCTCGTCGCCGCGCCCTCGTTGTACATCGGTAGTCAACCTCACACGGTCATTGCCGCTGATTTTACCAACGATGACTACCGAGATCTGGGTGTCTCTTATCGCGGAGAGGGCACGGTTGGCGTCTTCCTTGCCGATGGAAGGAGCCGGTTCAACCTGTCAACGAGGGCTTGAGTAACTCTTCCGACCTGTTTGGCCGACCAATAGCGTCCTCTTATTGAGATCGTCCTCGTTCCCAGAGCTCTGATCGGCGTTTCCTTTACGGCTTATGATCGTGAAGCAACCGCCTACTCCCTAGTGCGCGAAGGCCCGCGCAAACACCTGGGGGACGCCGATACTTAGCCCGTTCCAGATGATTTGCACGCCGATGGCCAATAGGATAAACGCCGAGAGGCGGGTAAGAATACTGGTTCCGGATTTGCCGAGCATCCGGACAAGACGGTCAGCGTTGCCGTAGCACACCATAACGAGAAGACAGACGAGAAACATGCCGGCTGCGGACGCGATGAAGTGGCGAGGATAGCCATGGGCAAAGCCCGGGCCTGCCTGGTATCTGAGATGAGCGCCCAGCGTAATGGCGATGGAAATGCCGCCGGGGCCGACCGTGAGCGGAAGGGTTAGCGGGAAGAAGGCATGGTCGAGGGCATCCTGGAGTGTTTCCGGCGCAAGTTGCGTCGAGGATGCCTTCTCTGGCTGATTGAGCAGATTCCAACCCGTCGCCGCTACCACCAGGCCGCCCGCAATCTGTACCACGAAAAGAGAAATGCCGAAGAAAGCCAAGATTTCGCTACCGAAGAGCGCCGAAGTCAGGAGAAGCACGAAACCGTAGGCCGCAATCTTGCGCGCCAGGACCTTTTGCGCGGTTTGGGGGTAGTTGCGGGTGAGGCCGAAAAAGATGGGCGCACAACCGAGCGGATTCACGATCGGAAATAAAGCCGCGAAAGTGACGCCGAGGGTTTCGAAAAAATCAACTGCGGTGAATTCCATCTGAAGTTGGAAGCGCGTTTTCCATTGCAAGTTAACCGGATCGGCGCTGTAAGTGTCCCGTTCGTTTTCGCTCTTCTCGCGGAGGTGGTCAACCCCAGCCGCTCTCCAGCGTGCGCCGAACATCAGACTCGTTAGGCGCGACCGGGCATGGCATAGCGATGCGGGAGGAAATGATATCCGGATCCTTCAGACCATGGCCGGTCACAGTGCAGACGATTCGCGAACCATCCGGAATTGAGGCGATAGAAAAGCGCGCGCGGTTTCCCGTGCTGCTCGCCCGCAGTAATCCGGCAATCGGCGCTGCACTCGCCGGTTCGACGAAGATTCCCTCGTTGCTCGCGAGCCAGCGCTGCGCGGCGAGAATTTCCTCGTCACTCAGAATGTCAATCAGTCCGCCGGACTCTTCGATCGCGCGATCTGCCTGCGCCCAGCTCGCCGGGTTGCCGATGCGGATCGCAGTCGCAACAGTCTCAGGCTTCGGCACGATCTGCCGATGGAAAATCGGCGCGGCGCCGGCGGCCTGGAAGCCGATCATGTGGGGACGCCGCGTCGTCTTGCCGGCAGCGCGGTATTGTTCGTAACCGGCCCAGTAAGCCGTGATGTTTCCCGCATTACCGACCGGGAGCAGATGGAGGTCCGGCGCGTCGCCCAACTCATCCACGATCTCGAAAGCGGCGGTAGTTTGTCCGGCAATCCGGTCGGGATTGATGGAATTGACGATGGCGAACCCCTCCCCTGCCCCCAGCGCCCTAACGATCTCGAGGGCCTGGTCGAAGCTGCCATCAATCGCCACGATCTGTGCTCCGTAGGCGAACGCTTGGACCATTTTCCCGCGCGCGATCTGGCCGGCCGGCAGGACGACCGCGCAACGCAGACCGGCGCGGGCGGCATAGGCTGCAGCGGAGGCGGAGGTGTTACCGGTCGAAGCGCAGAGCAGTGTTTTGGCTCCGCGCTCGAGCGCCTTGGCCACGGCCACGGCCATCCCGCGGTCCTTGAACGAGCCGGTCGGATTCGAGCCTTCACATTTGACGAAAACTTCGCAGTCGCGACCGACGAGCCGGCTGAGCCGCGGCGAATGAAGAAGCGGTGTGGCGCCTTCGCCTAACGAAACTATCGGTGTGATGGGCGAGACCGGCAGGTAGGCCCTGTAACGCTCGATCACCCCCCTGCCCCCTCTGGATGCTGATGCTTCGATGCTCATCGTTTCGCCGAGAATAGCGGAGGTTGCCAGCTGTTTCCTCTGCCCGCCTCCGTGCGCGACCCGCGCTCTCTCCGCTTGTGGTCGCGCGCCCAGCGGTTATCGAATGGTATGAGAATAAATTTGCACAGCTCCCTCATCTTGCTCGTCCTGATCGCCTTCTCTCCGGCGGCTTTCGCGCAGCTCGATCGTTGTCTCGAGGCGCACGGCGGCCTGGCGACATGGCGGGGCTTTGCCGGCGTGGAATACGATCTCACCTGGAAATCGGCCAAGGGCGAGAAGAAAGACCACCAGCTTTTCGATCTCCGAAATCGTTCCGGCCTGATCACGAGCGATAGCTACACGCTCGGCAGCGACGGCCGCGAGGTCTGGGTGAAGCCCGGCGTCGATGCGCTGGGCGGGACACCGCCGCGCTTCTACATGACAACGCCATTCTATTTCTTCGGGATGCCCTTCGTTTTTGCCGACCCGGACGCAAAACAGGAGTCGTTAGGCAAGAAAACGTTTCAGGGCAAGGAATGCGAAGTGATCCGGATCACCTTCGCGCAGGACGCGGGCGATACGCCGGATGATTACTATGTCGCCTACCTCGACCCGGGGAGCGCGCAGTTGAAGATGGTTTATTACGTCGTTACCTATCCGGCCATGCGCAAAGGTCAGCCCGTCTCCGAGCTCGAACCGCACGCGATCGTCTTCGAGAAATGGCAAACCGTCGATGGCGTGGTCGTCCCCCAGAGTGCTCCCTTCTATAAATGGAACGGCACGAGCACCGAGGGCGAACCGCTCGGCCGGCTCGAGTTCTCCAATGTCCGTTTCACGAAGGAGCCGCCGGACCCCGCAAAATTCAAAAAACCGTCCGACGCTGTGGCCGCGCCATTGTAGGGCGGGCGCCTCGCTTGCCAGGTGCGAGAGAAGTTGAGAGTTGAAGGTTGCGAGTTGAGAGTGCGTTTTCCGGTCTCTCAACTTTTATCAACGACCCTGCTTTCAATGGCCCTGAGCAAAAAAGATAAACTTCGGCTCCTCACCATCCTGCTCGAAAGCCGTCACGGCGATTTGCGCGAGCAAAATCTGAATCGCCAAGGGAAGGGTCACTTTCACGTCTCCGGGATGGGGCATGAAGCGCTCGCCGCAATCTCTTTCGCGACGGAGCCGGGTGATTACATCTGCGGCTATTATCGCGACCGCGCGCTAGTCCTCGGACGCGGCGTGACCTCGGCGGAGTTGGCGCTCGATTATTTCGCGAAACGCAAAGGTCAGAGCCACGGCCGGCAAATGCCGTCGCATTACAGCCACGCCGAACGCCATATCTGGAGCGTGCCCACCCCGACCGGGGCGCAGTTGCTGCCCGCCTGCGGGATCGCCTGGGGGATCAAGCTCGATGGCAAAAAGAACTTCGTCATCGCCACCATCGGCGACGCCGCCACGCGCCAGGGCGATTTCTTCGAAGCGGTCTGTTTTGCTAAGGAACGCCAGCTCCCGGTGCTGTTCGTGGTCGAAGACAATGGCTACGGGATCAGCAGCCCGACGCGCGAAATCAACCCGCTTGCGATCGACGTTCTCCAGCCTAACGACTGGCGCGAGATCGACGGCTCCGATGTCCTGGCGGTCTACGAGGCCGGGCAGGAAGCGAGCGCGCATCTCCGCGCGGGCAAGGGACCGGTCTTTTTCTGGGTCAAAATGGAGCGGCTTTCCAGCCACACCAGTTCCGACGATCACAAGCTTTACCGCACCGCGCAAGAGATCGAGAAACTCGCCGAAGGCGACCCCCTGACGAAATACCAAGAGCAGTTGATCGCCGAGGCGGTGATTACGGCGGACGACTACGCGCAGCTCGATCAGGAAATCAAAGAGCGAATTCGCCAGGAATTCCTTGCCGCCGAAAAGGAGGAAGATCCGAGCGCGGACGAACTTCGCCTCCAGGTCACCGGTCCGCTGCCAGAGCTGGACGACGAAGTCTTGCCGCCGGGTAAATATCGCATCGGCGACGTGGTCAACCTGACCTTGCGTGCGGGCTTGGCGGAAAATCCGGGCCGGATCATTTTCGGCGAAGACGTGGAGGACCCGAAAGGCGGCGTCTTCCGTCTCACGCAAAAACTTTCGACCGAGTTTCCTGATCAGGTCTTCAACTCGCCCCTCGCCGAATCAACCATCATGGGCGTCGCCTGCGGGCTCGCTTCGTATGGCAAGCGGCCGGTCTTTGAGCTGCAGTTCATTGATTTTATCGGGCCGGGCTGGAATCAGGTCGTGACCAACCTTTGCAATTTGCGCTGGCGTTCCTTTGGCACGTGGACCTGTCCGCTGGTGATCTACGCTCCTTACGGCGCCTACCTGCCCGGCGGCAGCCTCTGGCACAGCCAGGCGAACGAGGCCGCCCTCGCGCACTACCCCGGCATCAACATCGCCATACCGAGCAATCCCGAGGACGCCGCCGGTCTGCTCTGGACCGCGATGCACTGCGAGGATCCGACTTTCATCCTCATCCCGAAACATCTCCTCTGGGCCGAACACGAATCGGCCCAGCCGGTTCGCGCCGTTTCGTTAGGCAAAGCGCGCGTGCATCAGCCCGGCGCCGACGTCACGGTCGTCGCGTGGGGCAACACGATGGAGAAATCGATCGAGGCGCTGGAAAAGTTGCGCGACAAAACGAGCGTCGAGCTGATCGACCTGCGCTCCATCGCGCCCTGGGATCGCGCAACGATCGAGGAGTCGGTGCGCAAAACCGGGCGCCTCATCGTGGTGCAGGAAGACACTGAGAATTGCAGCGTCGGCCAGATGATCATCGCGCACGTGACCGGTCAGGCCGAGCTCTGGGACGCCATGATCAGCCCGCCGCTCCTGATCAGCAAAGGCAATGTCATGATCGGCTACAATCCGATCTACGAATACGCGGCCCTGCCCGATGTCGAGCGAATCGTTAGGGCAGTCGAGCGTTCCGTTTCCATCACACAGGGACGTCTAGCGGCGGCCGTGTCGACCGCAGGGACCAAACCAACGCCAGCAGAGAAACCAGCCGAGACCTCGAAGCCCAGCACGCGCGCCGCCCGCCCCTCCACTGGCGGCACGCAGAAGATTGTTGTTCCAATCATGGGCGAAGGTATTCGGTCGGCTAAAGTCGTGGCGCTTCTGAAAAAGCTCGGCGACCGCATCGAGCTCGACGACGCGCTCTGCGAAGTCGAAACCGACAAGGCGGTTTACCCGATCGAGTCGTCGTTTGCCGGCACGATGGGCGAATGGAAAACGAAAGTCGACGACACGGTCGAGATCGGCCAGGAGCTCGGCGCCATCCTCACCGAGGACGGAGGAGGAGATGACCTCGCCGACCAGATCGAGTCTGCCGCCGAGGTATCCGCCGACGAAGTGACCGCGGCCTCCGCTCCAATGGCCGAAACGAGGCGGACCTCGTCCCGCGAACCGGCTCTATCCGCCACCATCACGCGCAAGCTCGGGCGGGTCGTGCCGGCCAACCTGCAAATCGACGCGCGCTGGGACGGTATCCGCGATGCGCGCGCGGCGGCGAAAAAGAGCGACGGAAAAAACGCTCCTTCTCCCTCCGTCATGGTGGCCTGGGCGGTCGTGCGGGCGATGGAGAAGCACGCGGCTTTCCGCTGCCTGATGCTGGAGGACGATCGCATCGTTGAGAGCGAAGATTTCGATCTCGGTGTAGCCGTGTCGATGGAGGGCGACCGGCTCGCCACCGCTGTGATTACCGAGGCCAACAAGTTAGCCTGGCCGGATTTCGTCCGACGCTATAACGAAACGATCGATGCAACGCGCGGCGGCCGAGTCGATGCGATGAATGCACCGATCGTGATCAGCAGCCTGGGCGCGTTTGGGGTGCGGGCGGCCGCCCCGATTGTCGTCCCGCCTTCCGTGGGAACGCTCTTTGTCGGCTCCGCGCACCAGGAAATTTCGCCTAACGGAAAGAAGGCGCAGACGGTCGAGATGGTCACGCTCTCGCTCACTTTCGATCACCGGGTGGTGAACGGCGCAGGCGCGGCCAACTTCGTGCACGAGATCAAGGAATTGATCGAGGGTTTCGCGATTCCCGTCGCCACGGCCTAGACCGAGCGACCGGCGCAATCCCGGGGCGCTAGCTGCGGAGGAAAGCGGCTTGGGCCGCTTCGAGCCGTTCTTTTTCCACCCGGTCCGCCTGCTCGATCGCTCGCTTCTCGAGCAGCTCCAGATCGATGCGCTGCAGCACGGGGAAGCTCCCCTGCGCGGCGAGGAGTGCGCGCCAGAGCAGCTTTTTGCCCGTGATGCCGACGAGCAGCGTCTCGAGCGATTGCAAGTGGCGCAGCCTCTCCTCCTCGCCCGACGTGAAACCCACCTTGGCCCGGCCAAGTTTCTCGGCCACCCACGCGCCCGCGTTGCGCAGGCTGCTTTCCGCGAAGCCGAGCGCTTCCATCAGATTATGCAGCTGTCTGTGATCAGCCTCGATCTCTCCACGGAGCCGGGTGAAAAAGAGACCAAGCGCGTCGTCTTGGTGCGCCTTGATCAAGTGCTCAAGCAAATCCAGGGCGCCGACTCCGCCCGCGTAATGGTCCCGCAGATAAACTTCCAGATCCTCTTTGCTCGCGTCCTTGCTCATCTCGTTTTCTGATTCGCGGCTCGGGAGGCACAAGGTCGTGAGAGACGATCGGAGCCGCTCGTCCGTTCCGAATCCCGTGCCCTCTTGCGCGAATTCCACCTCCGGCGTTGCCTTAGGGCTGTGCAAGAGACCGCCGCGCCCCGCGCCATTATCCATCTCGATATGGATTGCTTCTACGCCGCGATCGAGGTGCGCGATCGGCCGGAACTGCGCGGCAAACCGGTCGGCGTCGGTGGCGCGCGGGACCGGCGCGGGGTCCTGACGACCTGTAATTACGAGGCGCGCGAATTCGGCGTGCGCTCCGCCATGCCGACGTTCATGGCCTTGCAGCGCTGTCCGAAACTGATCGTTTTGCCGACGCGTTTTGATGTCTATCGGCGCGAATCCGCCGTGATCCGCGCGATCCTGCACCGCTTCACGCCCCTCGTCGAACCGCTCTCCCTCGACGAAGCCTACCTCGATGTCACAGCGCATCCCGGCGCGCCGGGCCCGCTCGCCCAGGTTATACGCGAACTGATCTTCCGAAAGACGTGGCTGACCGCCTCGGCCGGTATCGCCCCCAACAAACTGGTGGCCAAGATCGCGAGCGACCTGAACAAACCGAACGGACAATACGAAGTCGCGCCTAACGAGGTGGGAGAATTCATGGCGGCGCTGCCGGTGCGCAAGATCTGGGGCATCGGCGCGGTGACCGAGCAGAAATTGCAGCAACGCGGAATCACGACCTGCGGCGACCTGCAGCGCTTCACCCGGCTGCAGTTGCTCCACACCTTTGGCAAATTCGGCGGCGAACTCTACGATCTCGCGCGCGGGATCGACGAACGCCCGGTCGAGCCGCAGCGCGAGCGTAAATCGCTCAGCAACGAGGAAACCTTCTCGTCCAACCTGGAGACCCTGGCCGCCTGCGAAGAGAAACTGGAGGAGCTTTTCGCCGAGATGATGGCCGATCTCGCGCAGAAGGAAGCGACTCGGAACGTGACAAAGATTTTCGTGAAGTTGAAGTTCGCCGACTTTACCCGGACCACGGTGGAACGAGCCGGCCTCGCGCCGTCGTTAGGCGCGTATCGCACCCTGCTCGCGGAGGCCTTTGCCCGCACCGGCAAGAGCGTGCGCCTGATGGGGGTCGGCGTGCGCTTCGCTCCCGTAGAGTTGCCCGACGCAGCGCAGTTGTCGCTGTTGTAGCCGGGGTCAACGCCCCGGGCTACAAGCGGCTTGACCCACGAATGCGTTCTTGAGTAGAACGAGCACGTGGCAGCTGGAGCACCCAATAGCACCTTGGGCAACATCTCGACCCGGCTGCGGGTAGAGACGGGCGACAACGTGCTCATCGGCGGTCTTATCATCAGCGGCACGCAGCCCAAGAAAGTAATTGTGCGGGCGATAGGTCCTTCGCTCACCGACTTCGGCGTGGTTGGCATACTGGCCGATCCGACGCTCGAACTGCATCATACCGATGACATGGGAAACGATGTTATTCTTGCCAGCAGCGACAATTGGATGGACGCGCCCAATCGGCAGGAGATTATCGACAGCACGCTTGCGCCGACGAACGATTTGGAGTCCGCCATTCTGATGAATCTTGATCCCGGCCTCTACACCGGGATCGTGCGCGGGGTGAATAATACCACTGGCATTGCACTGGTTGAGGCGTATGACCTCGACCTGGCGGCGGATTCGGTCCTGGCCAATATCTCGACCCGCGGTTTGGTGGAGACGGACGACAACGTTATGATCGGCGGGATTATCATTCTCGGCACTGATCCGCAGGAGGTGCTCCTGCGCGCGATCGGCCCTTCGCTGCCGGTCACCGGAGCGCTGCCCGATCCAACGCTTGAGTTACACGACAAAGATGGGGCTACAATCGCGACGAACGACGACTGGATGGATGCGCCTAACCGGCAGGAGATTATCGATACGACCATCCCACCGACAGATGATGCCGAGTCGGCCATTCTCATGACCCTGACCCCGGACGCCTATACCGCCATTGTTCGCGGGGTGAACGGCACGACCGGGATCGCCTTGATCGAAGCTTATCAGTTAGATAACTGACCGAGGTCGCGGAATAAGCTTCTAGTCCGCGTCTACCCTGGCGCGAGCGAGGCGACAAATTGTTCGAACCGCGGATCACCTCTCAGCGGATCCCAGCTCGGGTCGACCTTCAGGTATCCGT
>JBDTOL010000123.1:0-11380 GCA_039933235.1 Spartobacteria bacterium
CCGAATGGGAGCTCGAGAAGAAACACATCGAGCGGACGTTCGAGTTCGACGAGTTTTCGGAGGCGATCGATTTCGTAAACAGCGTGGCAGAAGTGGCCGAAGACGAAGAGCATCATCCCGACATCGATATCCGCTTTAACAAGGTGCGCCTGATCCTTTCCACCCACAGCAAGGGCGGATTGACCGATCTCGATTTCAGCCTGGCTGAGCGGATCGACACGCTCTCGGAGTAGCGGCCATGGCCGAGCCGGCAACCGCGTCCGCTCCTCCGACGCGGGCGCGCCTGATCATCTCGGCGATCGTGGTGGTGATCATCGTTGCGATCGTCTGGGCGGTGATCGATTACCGGCAGCAGCCTCCTCCTCCTCCGAATAAGGTGGGCGAGGTGGTGAAGTAGCGCTTCCTACCAATCGTTCTCGTGTTCGTGCTCGCGTGAAGAGCCGATTGCGAGCAGAAGCACGATAACGAGAACTGAGTTCTGTCAGCGTCCCTCGTCGGCATCGATGTACTGGAACATGGTTTCGATATCGTCGCGGTCCTGCAGGCCGCTCTCTTTTTTGCGCCGTTCAAGAGTTGGCGTGATGGAGTCTTCCCAACCGCATTTCCGCAGGAACTCATTCCAGTTTTCCTTGTCCTCGTCGGAGCTGGCGCGCCCGTTTTCGAGCGCCCATTGCCAGATTTCCTCGTCTGTGCCGCCCTCTTTCACCTGCGCAACAAGGTCTTCGTATTTCAATCCCAGAAAGCGCACGCAGCGGCCATCGAAGCCGCCTCCGAGTTTCTCGACATACTCCGGCGGCAGCTCTCCGCGGGCGTGGGCGCGGATCTTGTCGAGCATGCGCCCGAAGTAAACCAGCCCGCCAACTTTCTCGGCGGGACTGCGAGCAGGAAAGGGTTTCGTCGTCATAGCGCAAAGTGTGCCTCGCATTGACCCTTGTCCACGGCGCGCCGCTGTCGGATGATCGTTGGGATGGATCGGATCGCCGGCATTGAGACCGAGTACGGATGCCTCGTCCGCGGCGACGCGGTGCACCCCAACGGCGACGCGTGGCCGGTGCGGGTGAAGAACCATCTCTTCCGCCGGATGCGCGCGGGCGCGATCGATTTGCATTACCGCGATTACGAAGAGCCGCCCGGGAATGGCGGTTTCCTGCTCAACGGCGGGCGGATCTACCTCGACATGGGGCACATCGAATACGCCTCGCCAGAGTGCCGGCAACTGCGCGACATCGTCGCCTACGATCTGGCTGGCGACCAACTCCTGCAGTCCGCGCTCGATTCGTTAGGCGCGGCCGATTCCGTCTCGTTCATCAAGAACAATATCGATCACCACACCGGCGCCACCTTCGGATGTCACGAGAACTACCTCATGAAGCGCGAGGCGCAATTTACCCCCGCGGCGCTCGGTGCGCTCCTCGCCTTCCTCGCCACACGCCAGGTTTTCACCGGGGCGGGCCGGGTCGGCCAGGCCAATCCTCTCGCCTTCGATTTCGAGGTGCCGGCGGCGGAAGAGACAGTCGATTTCCAGCTCAGCCAGCGGGCCGACCACATCGTGAACGACATTTATCAGTGGGTGCAGTTCAACCGCGCGATCATCAACGCGCGCGACGAGCCGCTGGCTGATTACCGCAAATATCGCCGGCTCCATCTGCTCATCGGTGACTCGAATATGAGTCCCTTTGCCAATGCGCTGAAGATGGGGACGACCGCCTGCATTCTCACCCTGCTCGAGGCCGGACTCTTGCCTAACGACCTGACGTTGCTCGATGCGGTCCAGGCGACGCGCGACGTCTCCCGCGACACAACTCAGCGCTGGATCGTGGAGTTGGAAAATGGCCGCACCATCAGTGCCATCGATGTGCAATGGCGGCTCCATGAGTTGACCTCGAAGTATCTCGGGGGCGTGGATGAAGAGACCGACTGGCTGCTCGAAAGCTGGCGCTACACGCTCGACGCGCTGCCGCACAAACCCGAGGCCCTCCTCGGCGGGGTCGATTGGATCAGCAAGAAATGGCTGCTCGACGCCTTCCGCGAATCGGAGGATCTGGCTTGGAACGATCCCTGGCTGCAAAGCCTCGACCTCGAATATCACAACATCGATCCCCAGCGCGGTCTCTTCTTTGGACTCCAGCCGGCCAAGCGCATTGGCGAATGGAATAACCTCGTGCGGCAAAAGGATGTGACCCGCACCCCGCCGTCCGATACCCGGGCCAGCGGCCGTGCGCAGGCCGTCGCCGCCTTCCGCAAGAGCGACCAGCCCTACGTGATCAACTGGGACTCGATCGCGTGCGAGAGCCACGATTGCCTCGTCATGGGCAACCCCTTCCACACCTACGAAGGGGAGGTCGAGCGGTTCGTCAGGCAAAAACGCGCAGGACCCGTCGGCGAACCGCCGTCTTCCTAGCAACCCGCGCCGGCGGCCATCCGGTCGTTCGTCTTTCCCGCGGGAAAAATCAGTTGCCCACCCGGAGTCAGGTCCTAGATTCGCCACTCCAACCCGCTCTACGCCCATGATTACTGTAATGCGCAAGCACCATAAGGTCCTGATGATTATCATCACGGTCCTCGTCTGTATTTCCTTTTCCTGGTATTGGAACAAGACGGACTTCGCGCAGATGGGCAACGCCAACGTCGGTACGATCTACGACCGGGGCGTTTCCCAAATGGAATTTCAGCGCAATGCGCGCCTCCTGCGTCTCGCCAGCCAGCTCGGGATGCGCGATCTGATCATGGAACTGAGCGCGGGCGCGCAGACGGAGAACGAGGCGTTCGAGAATTTCTCCTGGAATCTGATGGTCTTGCGCCACGAAGCGGCCGAAATGGGAATCCAGCCCACTACTTCGGAGATCGCAAATGCGGTCAAAGCGCTCCCTGCTTTCCAGGGGGAGAATGGATTCGATATCACTCGATACACCGAGCTGGCCGACCACGCCCTCGCGCCGATGGGCTTCAGCGAGACGCAGGTCGAAGAGCTGGCGGCGAACCAGATCATCCTGGAGCGGGTCAAAGAAATTCTGAGCGCCGGAGTCGGCCTGCCCGAGACGGAAATGAAGAGCAGCTTTCAGCAGGCTTACGCGAAAATGGATGTGAGCGTGGTCCGTCTGCGCTCGGAAGATTTCACGAAGGACGCCGAGGTCCCGGAGGAGGCGATCGCCAAATACTACGAAGTGCAAAAGGCGCAGCTGAAGTCGGATGAAAAGCGCAAGGTAAAGCTGGTCCAGTTTGCTCTGAGCGATGAGCAAAAGAAACTGACCGGCAAAGAGCGCATCGATGTGCTGCAAAAGCTGGCGGACAAGGCGAACGACTTCAACGAAGCGCTCCAGGCGAAGGGCACGGACTTCGACCAGGTGGTGGCGAAATTCCAGCTTAACCCGAAGGAGACTGGCGAGTTCTCGCAAAGGGCGCCCGATCCTCTCCTGGCCGGAACCCCCCAGCTTGTCTCCGCTGCGTTTGGCCTCACGAAAGAGGCGCCCAACAGCGACCCTGTTCAGACGAAGGATGGCTTCGACATCATGCACCTGCTGAAAATCGAGCCTTCCCGCCCGCTCACGCTCGAGGAGGCGCGGCCGAAGATCGTCGAAACGCTCAAACAGCAAAAGGTGCAGCAATTGATGGCAGCCAGAGCCGCCGAGGTTTCCAATAAACTACGGAACGAATTGAAGAGCGGAAAATCGGCGGCCGAAGCAGCCGCGGCAGCCGGCGTGGCGGTGGAGAAACTACCGGCCTTCGCCCTCGTTGATACCCTCCCCGGTGCCTCGCCCGCCCCTTCCGCCACGCCGAAGGACGAGAGCCCCGATATGATGTCGATCAAGCGGGCCGCTAGCGAGCTGGAGCCGGGCGGGGTGAGCGATTTCGTCAACGCGCCCGGGGGCGGCCTCGTCGTAGTGCTGGAGCAACGCGAGACGCTCGATCCTGCGGTGTTTGAAAAATCGCGCGCCGCACTCGAAAGCCGGGCTTTGGAGAACCAGAGCCAGGTGGTCTTTCACGAGTGGCTGCGCGAGCGGCGCCGCGCCGCGGGCGTCCAGGACACCAAGGAGCCGGTTAAAGCAGGATAGTGTCGCGTGCGCTGTCTCAGCGCAGGGTGTTGCGTTGGGCTGGGTCCGGTTTATCCGATGAGGACAGCCGACGCTAGAGCAGCGCGCATTTGTTCCTTTGCAGAGCGGACGCTAGAGTCAGCGTGAGAGCTCCGGCTGTCGAAATATGGAATCAGTCGACGAAATTTTTGACGACGCGAATGGCGATCTCGCGATCGGCGAACTGGAGAGCGCAGTCGAGAAATATCGCCGTTGTGTCGAACTCGATCCGAATTTCTTCGACGGCTGGCACGCGCTGGGGATGGCACTGATGAAAATCGGCCGTTTCCCGGAAGCGATCGAGGCCGGCAAAAAAACGGTGGCCCTCAAGCCTAACGACCAGATCGGCTGGACCAGCCTCTCGTTATTTTATAATCGCAACGGCGATATCAAGGAAGCCGAAGCCGCCGGGACGAAAGCGAAAATTCTCTCCTGGGGCGGCAAGATCGCGCCGGAATAACCTGTCGCAGCTTCCCTATGGGAGGCGCGGAGGTGAGCTGCGAAGCAGGAATTACTCCAGTCGAAGAAAGACGCTTTCTCCCGCGTTTCGCACAGCGAAACGGCTACAGCTAATTCCCAATCCAGCGATAGAAGCTCTGGTAGTGCCCGATTCCGCTGCGGTAATTCACGTAGGTTCCCAGTGCGAGGAGCGGGAAGTTCTGCCGATACATGTCGTATTTCAGGTAGAAGACCCGCGGAAATCCGGTCCCGGTAATTTCCAGCTCGTCCCAGGCGCCGTCCGGACGCTGTGTATCGAGCAGGTAGCGCAAGCCGCGCTGCACGCTCAGTCGATCGAGATCGCCGCAAGCGCAGAGGCCCATCAGGGCCCACGCCGTCTGCGACGCGGTGCTCGGGCCCTTGCCTTTGAGGTCGGGATTCTCATAGGAGGCACACGATTCGCCCCAGCCGCCGTCGTCGTTCTGACAGCTCTCCAGCCAATCCCGCCCGCGCAGGATCCAGTCCTCGGTCATGTCCTCGCCGATCGCACGCAGGCCGCGCAACACCTGCCATGTGCCGTAGATATAGTTGACGCCCCAGCGACCGTACCAGGAACCGTCGTCCTCCTGCGTCTCGCGCAGGTAGCGCACCGCCCTGCGCACGAGCGGTCGTCCGGGGTTAAAGCCGATGTAGCCTAACAACTCCAGCGTGCGCGCGGTGAGATCGCTGCAGGTCGGGTCCAGGATGGCGTTGTGATCGGCGAAGGGCATGTCCTCAAGCCAGTGCCGGGTCACGTCCCGGTCGAACGCGGCCCAGCCGCCGTCGCGGCATTGGAAGCTCAACTGCCAGGCGAGCGCACGATCGAAAAGCTCGCCCAGCTCCGCCTGTTCGTTAGGCCGGACCAGCCGCAGCGCCATCAGGACCATCGCGGTGTCGTCGGTATCGGGATAGAAAATGTTGTTGTATTCGAAGGCCCAACCGCTGCCTTCGGGGTGTGGATTGTTCTCCGTCCAATCGCAGCGGACCCGCACTTCCTTGTCGACCAGCCATTGCGCCGCCTTTTGCAGCGCGGGATGCTGCGCAGGGAAGCCGGACTCGGCCAGCGCGATGATGTTGATCGCCGTATCCCAGACCGGCGAGAGGCACGGCTGGATGCGGAAATCCTCCTCGTCGTCGACGAAGAGGCCACGGAAATCCTCCAGCGCCTTGCGATAAAGCGGATGGTCCTTCGGATAATCGAGTGCCCGCAGGGCGATAAGGGAATTAAGCATCGCCGGGAAAACGGCAGCAAGTCCGTCGCTCCCTTCGCCGATCCGCTCGACCATCCATCGCTCGGCCTCTTCGAGCGCGCGCTGGCGCAATGACCGGCTATGCCAGCCCTCGAGGACCTTGAGGGCCCGGTCGGCCCGGAGAAAAAAATTGCGCCAGGTCAGGAGACGCTGATCCCGCCGGAGGGTGAAATCATTCCCCTCCGTCCCGACCGGATACAGCTCGTGTAATTGCTTATCCCCCGACAAATCGCGTGTGGGCTTAAAGTGGTTAATGATCGCGAGCGGGATGAGCATGGCCCGGCTCCAGGAGGACATCTTGTAGATGTTGAAAAAGCTCCAACTCGGCAGGAGCACCATCTCGACCGGGATGACGGGCAGATATTTCCAAGGGAACTGCCCTAACAATGCCAGGTAAAGCTTGCTGTAGGTGTTCATCCGCGGAATGCCGCCGAGCCGGAGAATGTTGGCGCGGGCCTCCTGCATGAAGGGCGCGTCTGGGCTGAGCCCGGCCAGCTTGAGGGCGAAGTAGGCCTTGACGCAGGCGTTGATCTCGCTCGGGCCGCCGTAGTAGATGTTCCAGCCGCCATCGGGCAGCTGCCGCTTGCGAATGTGTCGGACGCACCGGCGTTGCAGAGTCTCGTCCACTTCCCCGAGCCAGTGCATAAAGAGCACGTAATCGGAGCAGAGCGTGCTATCAACCATCAGCTCCCCGACCCAATGGCCGTCGGGCTTCTGCTGGCGCAGGAGATTTTGCTGCGCAAGGTCGATCGCTTCGCCCAACTCCTCCTGATTCGCGAGTCGAGCCGCGCCCTCTTTCGCGATCCGCGGCAGTGCGATGATGTTGGCGGAAGGATTACCCATGCGGGCGATCAAGAGGCTTGGGCGGCTGGTTCCGCTTTTTTGCCCGTGAGATGGCCGTTTCCGATCGTGACCCCGTTGTAGGCCGTGATTTCATTCCCGCGCCCGGTCGGTTTCGGACGCGCGCTGAAATTGAACTTCACTGTCTTCCAGGTGTCGCCCGGCTTGGCCTGCAGCCCGAGGCTCGCGGTCGGTTCGTAGCCGCAGTGGGTCATGCAATTCTCGCAACGCGGATCCCTCGCCACGCCGTCGACTACACCGTATTTGCTCCAATCGACGTGCTCCAACAGCTCGGCATAGCTGTCGTAGTGGCCTTTGGAACCGGCGGTGTCGGTCATGAAATAGCATGGTGCTTTCCAGCCGCGGATGTTCCGGGTCGGGATGGCCCAGGCCGAGCAGGTCAGATCGCGTTTGCCGGCGAGGAATTCAAAGTAAACCGGCGTCCCAAAGAAGGTGTAGCGCTGCATCCACTCCTCCATCTTGCTGAA
Source organism: Spartobacteria bacterium (assembly GCA_039933235.1). Classification (GTDB taxonomy): domain Bacteria; phylum Verrucomicrobiota; class Verrucomicrobiia; order Chthoniobacterales; family UBA10450; genus Palsa-1392. Next base: position 7,126 of record JBDTOL010000123.1, read on the forward strand.
CTTCTGCACGGTGAGCGCACGGGTGAGGAAGAAGTTTTCCGGCTGCAGGTTGAGCCGGGCGATCATGTCCTTCTTCGCCGCGTCATACTCGTAGCCCGGCGTAATGGTATGGCCGTCGACGCCAAGGTCGCTCAGGAAATCGAGCATCTGCTCGACCTCGTCCATGTCGGTCTCTTTATAGATGGTGGTGTTGGTCGCGACCTGGTAGCCGAGCTCTTTCGCCATCTTGATCGCAAGGATGCACTCCCGGAAGACGCCTTCGCGCTCTACGATCAAATCGTGCGTCCGCTCCAGCCCATCGAGATGCACGTTCCAATATATCCAGCGGCTCGGCGCGATGGTCGGCTTGGCCGGGTCCTTCGGGCCCTGCCGGATGGCAGTCGCGTCCTTCTCCGAGAGCAGACTGGCGTCCAGTAGCGCCGTGATTTTCTGCTCCACCCAGGTTGCCCGTTTCGAAAACTCGCCGGCGAGCCATTCGCGCATCTTTTTGCGCATGAACATTGCGTTGGTGCAGACGTAAACGATGCGTTTCTGGTCGAGCAAGCCCCCGATGAGCGCTTCGATCTGCGGGTAAATGAGCGGTTCGCCACCGCAGATGGAGACCATCGGGGCATTGCATTCCTGCGCGGCCGAGAGGCAGTCCTCGAGAGGCAGGAGATCCTTGAGGTTAGTGGAATATTCCCGGATCCGGCCGCACCCGGTGCAGGTCAGGTTACAGGTATGGAGCGGTTCGAGTTGGAGAACGGTGGCGAACTTTTTGGTTCCCCGCATTTTGTGCCCGACGATGTAGGCGGCGATTTTCGTCGTCAGCGCGAGAGGAAATCTCATAAGTGCCGGATACTAACAAGCACGCTGCGCCTGTCAATGGAGTGGGACCGAAGGTCCTACACACCAGTTTGGGCGGCCCGGAACGATTCACTTACTACCATGGCGTTAATCCCGAAAGAGAAGAGAAATGTGGCTGTGCTGGGGGCTTCGCCCAAGCCCGAACGCTACTCGAACCAGGCGCTTCGGCTGCTGGCGCGGATGGATTACCGGCCAATCCCGGTCAATCCGGCCTTCGAGGAAATCGAGGGGCTGCCCTGCTTTCCGAGTCTTGGCGCGATCGGCGAGACGGTGCATACCGCAACGCTTTACCTCGGTCCGGGCCGTTCCACGCCTCTGATCGATGCGATCATCGCCGCCCATCCGCAACGCATCATCATGAATCCGGGCGCCGAAAACGAGGAACTGGCCACCGCCGCCAGCAGCGCCGGGATCGAAGTGGTCGAGGCCTGCACGCTGGTGATGCTGCGGACGGGCCTGTTCTAAGGGCCGGTTGCCATAGGGTGTCCTCCCAATCGGCTGCTTTCGTGTGCACCTGGTCTCTAGCGGTCGCGCCTAACGTCCCAGCCACCCTCGCCGGATCAGACTGACGGCGATCGCCGCGAGAAGCAGGGAGACCAGTTTGGAAACGCCTTTGATCCCTTGTTTGCCGAGAAATTTAGTCAGCCGATCCGCGTAGCAAAAGACGACGGCAACAATAATCAGGTTCACGACCAACGAGAGGAGGGTATAAACCGGGCCGACCGAGTCGGCCAAGACCAGCAGCGCAGTGAGAAGGGCCGGTCCCGCGATCAACGGCATCCCGAGCGGCACGATGCCGAAGTCGCTCGTCGTAGGTTTGCTGTCTCCTCCAACCTCGAGCAGATCGCGCACGGCAAAGGTGAGCAGGAGCAAGCCCCCCGCGACCTGGAAATCCGCCACCGTAATTCCGAGCGCCTTGAAAATCAGTTTCCCGAGAAAGACGAACCCAACCGAGATGGCGAGCGCCGTCCCGATCCCGATCAGCGCCTCCTGTTGGCGGCGCTTTTCGTCCACGTTTGCCCCCAGGCCGATAAAGATCGCGACCATCCCCACCGCGTCGATCGCGACGAAGATCGGGATGAAAGCGATGACGAATTTGGATGTGAAGTCTTGCATGAGAGGCCGATGGGTCCGGCGGCGTTTCACCCTTTACCGATCCCCGCTTCTACACAATGTTGAACGCTCCAGCAACCATCCTATGAAACACTTCCTGCTCGTTAGTCTGTTCGCCGCTGCTTCCGCCTTTTCGCTCCGGGGCGAGGACGTCAAAAGCCTTTCCGATTTTCAGGCCGCCGCCGACAAGGCCAACGCCATCCTGACCATCCCGCAGTGGCCGAAGACCCCGGTCGAGGTGCAGGGGGAGATCAACACTGCGATCGCCAAGGCCGACGCCGCGCTCTCCGTGATCGGGAAACAGGACCTGAGCAAGGTGACCTTCCAGAGCACGGTCGTGGCGCTCGATAACATCCAGAATGAAGCCCAGATCGCGGTCTCGAAAGTCGTCGTGATCCAGCAGACCAACCAGGATGCCGCCATGCGCGAGGCGGCGGAAAAAGCGATCAAGGTTTTCCAGGACTGGGTTGTCGGCGTCGATTACCGCGAGGATGTTTACAAAGCGGTTAAAGCGTTCGCCGACACCAAGCCCAAGTTGGAAGGCGAAGATGCCCTGCTTCTCGAACACACTCTGCGCGATTACCGCCGGGCCGGGCTCGCCCTTCCGCCGGAAAAGCGGGCCGAAGTCGAGAAACTGCGCAAGGAACTGGCCAAGTTGGAGACCGATTTCCAAGCCAACATCGTCGCCGTGAAAGCGCCGGTCGTGTTCACCAAGGCCGAGCTCGAGGGGGTGCCGGAGAGCATCCTGGAATCGCCCGGGGTGAAGACCGGCGACGATTCCTACACCATCCTGGCCAACGTCACCTTCCACTACAACACGGTCGAGGAGACCGCGAAGAAAGAAGAGACACGCAAGCACCTCTACAAGGTCCGTTTCAACCTCGCGCGGGAAAAAAACGTGCCGGTGCTGAACGACATCCTGAAGCATCGCAACCAGATCGCGCTCAAGCTTGGCTACAAATCGTGGGACGATTTCCAGACCGAAATCAAAATGGCCAAGAGCGGGGCGGCGGCCAAAACCTTCCTGAACGATCTCGTTGCGGGGATCCAGCCGAAGTTCGACGCTGAGGTGGACGCGCTGCGCAAGCTCAAAGTCGCGCAAACGAAGGACGAGAAGGCCCAGATCAACATCTGGGACTGGCGCTACTACCAGACGGAGCTGAAGAAGGATAAATATACCGTCGATACCGAAGCGCTCCGGGTCTATTTCCCTTTCCAGCGCGTCCTCGACGGGATGTTCAACATCTATCAGGACATCTTCGGCCTGAAGTTTACCAAGATCATTCCCCCGCAGAAGTGGGTCGACGACCTGCAGCTCTACGTCGTGGCCGACTCCGCCAGCGGCGAGCCGCTCGGCCTCTTCTACCTCGACATGTTCCCCCGCGACGGGAAGTTCAATCACTTCGCGGAATTCGGCATCGTCCCGGGCAAGCTTTTGCCTGACGGAAAGTACCAGCGCCCCACCGTCGCGCTGGTCTGCAACTTCCCGCCCCCCTCCAAGGACAAGCCCTCGCTCCTCAGCCACAGCGACGTCGAAACGCTCTTCCACGAATTCGGCCACGCGCTCCACGCCATCGTGACGGATGCCAAATACGTCCGCTTCTCCGGCACGAACGTGCCGGCCGATTTCGTTGAGGCGCCGTCCCAGATGCTGCAAAACTGGGTCTGGAACAAAAAGGTGCTCGACACTTTCGCGGCTGATTATCGCGATCCCTCGAAGAAAATCCCGGCGGAAATGATCGCCAAGATGAAGGAGGCGAAGCTCGCCACGGTGGGCGTTTTTTATCGACGCCAGTTCACCTTTGGCGACATCGATCTCACCCTGCACGACGTCCATCCCGAGGGTAAGCCGTACGATTGCGTCGCGATGTCCAATCCGATCTTTCCGAAAGATTTTCTGCCGATCGATAACGACACCGCATTCGTCGCCTTCTTCGGCCATCTTGCCGGCTACGACGCCGGCTACTACGGATACGCCTGGGCCGACGCCATCGCCGCCGACATGGCCACCGTGTTCGAGAACGCGCCGAACGGATTTCTCGACAAGAACGCGGGTATGAAGCTGCGCAAAGAGATCTACGCCCCCGGCGGCTCGCGCGATATCGCCGTCTCCATCCAGAAATTCCTCGGCCGCGACCGCTCGATTCAGCCCTATCTCAAAACCCTCGGCATCGAGAACCCGGCGAAAGCCGAGAGCCAGCCGCCGGCGGAAAGCCAACCCGAGGCTGCGCCGCCCCAGCCGCCGAAACCCTAGGTGCGCCCGGCGCGGCCAGCTCTCCCTCCGGGGAGCACGGGC
>JBDTOL010000124.1:0-8948 GCA_039933235.1 Spartobacteria bacterium
GGATGTTCATCGTCCGGAAATAGTCGGGCGTGACCAGACGCCAGTTCACACTTTCTGCTGCGACCCCGGCGCTCGTCGGTTGGTCGGCGACACGCAGCTCAGGATTCCAGTTGTCCTCGCTCATCGGGATCAGATGGATCCCTCCGACCGATCGCACTCCGGGGAGTGAGGCAAGGCGCTCCAGGACTTCACGATAATAAATGCGGGCGTGCGTCGGGTCGTTGTCGCTCGGGGAAAGTTGCAACGAAATCACTCGCTCGGCGGTGAAGCCGGGATCGACCTGTTGCAGGCGGGCGAAGCTCTTGATGAGGAGACCGGCACTGATCACGAGCATGAGGACCAGCGCCATCTCAACGACGACGAGCAGAGAGCGGAGGCGACGCCCGACACCGGCCGTGGCACTGCGTCCGCCTTCCTTCAAGGGAGCCTGCAGATCCGGCCGTGAAACCTGAAGCGCCGGAGCAAGACCGAAAAGGAGTCCGGTGAGGAGGGACACGCCTAACGAGAAGCAAAGAACCGGCCGGCTGAGCGCGATCTCGCCGGCGCGCGGGAGTTGCAGCGGGATGAACCGAAGCAGCAGGTCGAGGCCGAGCCACGCGAGCGCGATCCCAGCCACGCCGCCAAGGAAACCGAGCAGACAATTTTCCGTCAAAAGCTGGCGGACGAGCCGGCCGCGGCTCGCGCCGAGGGCCGCGCGAATGGCCAGCTCGCGTTGGCGAGTGCTCGTCCGCGCCAGTTGCAGATTCGCGACATTCGCCGAGGCGAGGAGGAGAACGAATCCGACCACGCCGAGAAGGATGAAAAGCATCGTGCGCACATCCGCCACCAGGTCGGATCGCAGCGGCGTGACGAGCGGTTTCTCCGGCTCGAGTGCGATACCGCGTTTCTGCAAAAGCTGCTGCGAGATCGCGCCCAGTTCCGATTGCGCCTGCTCGTGGCTAACGCCGGTTTTCAAACGCCCGAGGAGGGTGAGATAACCGGCCGAGTAATCCTCTTTATCGCTCGCATCCAGCGTCGCCGGCAGCCAGATGTCGGTCTGGTCGGAGCCGAGGAAATTGAAACCGGGCGGCATCACACCGATCACCACGCGGGTGGCGCCATCGAGTGTAATCGGCCGGCCAATAACCTGCGGATCGGCCCCGAAGCGGCTTTGCCAGAGTCCGTCACTGAGGAGCGCGACCTGGTCGTGGCCAGGTTGATCTTCTTTCGGCAGAAAGGTTCGCCCGACGGCGGCATTCACCCCGAGGAGCGCGAAGAAGTTCGCGGTGGTACGGGCACCTTCGAGTTTCGCCGGCTCGCCGCTGCCGGTGAGGGTAAAACCCCAGCCGCTGTAGGCCGCGAGATCGTCGAAGGATTTGGCCGCCCGCTTGATCTCGACGTAGTCGGCCTTCGCGACCGAGACGTGCGGTTTCTGTGGCCAAACCTTGACCAATTCCTCCGGCGCGCGATACGGGAGCGGCTGCAGGACGACCGCGTTCACAATGCTGAAGACCGCCGTGTTGGCGCCGATTCCGAGCGCGAGCGTGAGCAAAGTGATCGTAGTAAAACCGGTGCTCTTGCCTAACGAGCGTAACCCGAAGCGCAGATCCTTCGCCAGGGTCTCGAGTGCGTGGCCCATCCGCACGGCGCGCACTTCTTCCTTCACCTGCTCGCTTCCGCCCAACTCGATGGCCGCGGCGCGGCGGGCTGCGGTTTCTTCCACTCCCGCGCGCATTTTCGCGTCGGTCGAAAGCTCGAGATAAGAGCTGAGCTCGGCCGAGAGGTCATGCTCGACATTTTTCCGCGCGAAAAGATTTCGGAAAAAAGCCGCTAGCGATGAGCGCAGTTGCATAACGTCAGGTCGCGTTCAGCGCGCTCCCGATGGCGAGCGAGATGCGCTGCCAATCTTCCGTCTCCGTCTCGAGCTGGCGCCGGCCGGCTTTGGTGAGGGAGTAAAATTTGGCGCGCCGGTTGTTTTCCGATTCGCCCCAGGCGGATTTGAGCCAGCCGGATTCCTCCATGCGATGGAGCGCAGGAAAGAGCGAGCCCGGCTTCACATGAAAAGTCTCCTTCGTGATTTGATTGATCCGGACCGAGACCCCGAGACCGTGGAGCGACTGGGGCGCGAGCGCCTGGAGGATGAGGAGATGGAGCGTGCCCTGAAGAAGATCGGCTTTCTTATTCATCGGTTCATATGGACTGTCTATAGGAGTAAAGCAGCCTTCCTCTAGACTGTCAATAGGTGAAGTAAAATCGAGAAATCCCCTCGGTGTCGTTCCATCAACGCGAAAAACTGACAAGGGTCGAAGCACTGCTATGATGAGCCTCGATTACGAAGAATCTAAAACAACTATGCGCTGCCTGAATTGTGACGCGGAAATGGTCAACTATGACGTGACGACCAGACGCGCGGAGTTGTCCTATGACCTCTGCGAAACATGCGGGAGCCTCTGGCTTGATGCGGGCGAGCTCGATAAGATGGCTTTCCAAGTCGACGGCAGCATCGAGTTCTGTTCCGAGGAAGAGGATAAAACCCCGGCGAAAGCGGGCCGGAAGTGTCCGCGCTGTGAGGATTTTGGACTCTCGCGGGCAAAGTTTCTCGGTGAAACCAACATCGTGCTCGAGCACTGCAGGAATTGCGGTGGCTTTTGGCTGGATGGCGGCGAGCTCAATCTGATCGATCGCGAGCTGCTCAAGATCATGCCGGTGAGCGGCCACGGCTTCTCCGATTTCGTGAACCACGTCCATGTCCCGTTCTGGTCCAAGCGGATCAAACGCCAGAGCGGCCAGACGGATTTTCAGGTGGCGGTCACGCCGTTAAAAGGAGCGGAGCACCTCGGGGCGACGAAGGAAGAATGTCCGGTCGGCGGTGAGAATCTCGAGCGTTACTCTATTTACGGCCTGGAGTTTGAAGGGTGCCCGAAGTGCCACGGAATGTGGCTGGAGAAGGACGAATTGCGAAAGCTGAAGAATAAGATCAACGACGGCCAGCTGCATTGGCTCAACGCGGAGATCGACCGGCTGGAGCAGATGAGCGTGATCTCTTCTTCGCGTTCCTGTCCCAAGTGTCGCTCGCAAAAGCTGGTTTCAGTCCTTTTCCCCCACTCCTCGGTCATCATCGATTGGTGTCCGGGCTGTCACGGACAATGGTTGGATCGCGGAGAATTCGATTCGATTATCGGATACCTTCGCGACGAAGCGACCAGCGCGACGCCGAAGGAGATTCGGCATGAGCTCGTCCAGGACTTAAAGGCGGTCGTTACCGGGGGCCCCGAAAGCCGGCTGGCCGAACTCGGGGATGCCGCCGCGGCCGTCGAAGCTCTGGCCAACGCGGTGATTTTTGAACACCCCGCGCTCTTCAAGTTCGTGACCAACTCAGCCGCTGCCGGGCGCACCATCGGAATGGAGTAAGCGGGCGAAAGAACGAGGTTTTCCCGGCCGTTACTCGCTCGCGGTCTTCCCGGGCTGGCAGAGACAAGAGCTGGTGATTGTGGTGTCGGCCTTAGCCCAAAGCTTTTTGAATCTCGCCTTTGTGGCTTTCGCTTCCTGCGGGTTTTTCTCCTGCGCGCGCAGGCTTTCCGCCAACCCGTAGAGCGACCAGCCGTTCGCCGGCAACTTCTTGAGGTCCTCGCGGTAAACCTGCTCGGCCTCGGCGTAGCGGCCGCTTTGCATGAGAATCGCGCCTAACGAGTGGCGAATGGGGATGAGCCAGCCGGGCGGCTCATCGTAGTTTAGGGCGTCCTCCCGCTTAATCGCTTCCCGCAGCTCGGCGAGGCCCGCGTCGAGCTTGTTCTCGCGGACCAGAATTTCCCCTTCGGTCATGTGCTGCGCAAGCGCGATGAGATCCTCGGCCGTGTTGTTCCCGAAGGTTTCTTCTTTTGGAACGAGCTTCGCTTTTTCGAGAAAGATCGCCTGCTCCTTGCGCGCCTTTTCCGGTTCACCTTTGGCCGCGTAGGCGATGGCGCGGGCGGCATGATGGAAGGCTCGCGTGCTCGTCATGTAGTCGGCGTAGTTGTCCGGTTCGGCCAGGATTTCATCCCACATCCCGAAGCGAACCATGACCTCCATCGGCATGGCGACGAAACCTTCCGCCTGGAGCGCGTTCTCCTGCACGAAATCGGTCGGCAATTCCGCGACCATGGCGCGGATGTGCTTCATCGCGAGCTGGCGCTGGCCGGTCATCATCGCGGCGTAGGCCAGCATGTGGCGGTTGTGGGCGTTGTAGACGTTAATGAAGCCTGCCGGTGGCCCGGCGACCTTCTGATAGCGCTCAGCCGCGGCGACCGCTTTTTCGTTCGTCTCGACCGCCTTCTGCCAGTGCCCCGTGCGGATGTCGATGTGCGACGGCATGTGGACATTGTGCGCCAGGCCGGGCTGCAGATCGCGCAAACGATCCGCCGCTTTCGCCGCCCGCTCCGGATGCGGCGAGGCTTCGACCGCGTGGATATAGAGGTGGTTCGCAAAAGGATGTTGCGGACTCATTTTCAAAACCGCCTCAAGCGTCGCGAGCACTTCTTCCGTCCCGAGATTTGGCTCGCCTTCCGGCGTCCATTGATTCCACGGACGCAGATCCATCATTGCCTCGGCAAAGAGAACGCCCACTTCGGGATCGTTAGGGTACTTTTGCCAGACTTCTCGCATCGCGTCGGCATAGGAGAGGTCGAGCGGGGCGCGATCTTCCGGCTGCGGGTTGGCATAACGATGGCTGAGCGCTTCGATCAGCTCGCGCTCGAGCGGCGAGGCGTCTTCCGCGTTTTCCTGCGCGAGCTGCAATTCTTTCCAAGCTAATTTCGCCGCCGGCGAGGGAACGATTGGCAGGTTGATGTGCGGACCGGACGCGAGCGCGATGCCCCAATGAGCCATCGCGCACTGCGGATCGAGCTCCGCCGCGGCCTGAAAGGAACGAATGGCCGCGCCGTGGTTGAAGCCGTGATAGAAGGCGAGCCCCTGATTGAAGTAACGCTGCGCCTCCGGCGAATCGGTCGTGATCTTTCGCTGGTAATGGCCGAGTCCGGGAAAGATTGGCTCCTCCTTCGCACCGACATTCCCCATCCCCGCGAGCGCAATCGCCAGCGTGATGACCATCCAATGCAATCGAGTCGCCATTTTCCCGCCTTCTTGGCGCAGATTATCCAGGCGCCTCGGCCGCGGCAAGTCTCGAGTTTGGGAACGCCAACCAACTTCATGCTCGTCAGACGCTCTTCAGTCCTTAGTCTGGACTTCATGAACCTCAAGCGTCTCCTACTCGCCATCGTGGTGGCCTTCGTCTTCATCTTCGCGACGGATTACCTGATCCATGCCGTCTGGCTGAAACCAGATTACGCAGCAACCAAGGAACTCTGGCGGACAGAGGCGGAAATGGGCGCCCGCTTCCATTGGATGCTGATCGCGCAACTTCTCGTTGCGATCGCCTTCGTGATCATTTGGGCGCTCGGTTTCGCCACCCGCGGCGGACTTGGCCTGGCCTGCGGATACGGATTGCTGGTTGGTCTGATCGTGCAGGCCACGACCATCATCACCCATGTCGTCTCCCCATTGCCGGCGAGCATTGCGATGAAGTGGTTCGCGAGCGGGATCGTGCAAATCGTTCTTCTGGGATTGATTGTCGCCCTGGTCTACAAACCTTCCCCAAAAAACCCGCTCGCCTAACGAAGTAACCGGTATTGACATGCAGCCCGGGCAAGCCTTTGCTCGCATCCTCCTTGCTTCCAGTGATGGCTCGACAACCCTTCGCCGAAAAGTTTTCTCGATTCTCCTCCGGCTTTGTCTCGCACTGTCTGCTCCTGTTTTGCCTGGCTGGTTTTGCTTCCATGGCCAGGGCCGAAGTGGAGCTCTCGATTTTTGCGGGCGTAGCGCTTTCCCAGGATAGTGACCTCAAGCTGCAGCAAAGCGGCGGAACCGATCTCACCTTTCACAGCGTCTCTTTTGAAGGCCGCGACTTTAGCGCTCCCCCCTACTACGGCCTGCGCGCCCTCTGGTTCCCCTCGGAAGAATCGCACTGGGGGTTCGGCGCGGAATTTTTTCATATGAAGATGTATGCGGATACCGATTCCACTGCCCGCGTGACGGGACGCCGCAACGAGGTGGAAGTGAATGCTAACGAGCGGATCGATGACACGATCCAGTCGCTCAGTCTTTCCCACGGCCTGAACTACGCGCTGGGCGACATCGTTTACCGCTGGCAACCAGGCCGTCGCGGCGAAGACTTCCTCGGCCACCTCCAGCCCTACGTCGGGGTCGGGGTCGGAGCCGCCATCCCGCACGTCGAATCGAACGTGAATGGGAGATTCCACGAAGAATACCAGTTGCATGGACCGGGGGTCCAGGCATTGGCGGGAATGAACGTGGAACTCACCCGCCATTTCGGCCTGATGCTTGAATACAAGTTTACCTACGCGAATCTGAATTCCCTCGACATCCCAGGCGGCTCGATCGAGGTCACCCCCCTCACCCATCATTTCGCGACGGGGCTCACCTTCACTTTCTAGCGGACGTCTGTCGCGGATCGCGCTTTGCAAAAGCGCGCTCTGGAAGCAGACTCCGCCGTGCCCATGGAGATCGTAGCGCTGGGTGACGCGGCCTTGATTGTGCGCGTCGGCGAATCGTTAGGCGAAGTCCTTACGACCCTGCAGAAACTGGAGGCCGCTGATCTCCCCGGCGTGACCGAGGTGGCTCCGGCCTTCGCCAGCGTCGCCGTTTTCTTGCGATCGCCGGAGGAGCTGGCGCAGTGTGCGGCGGTGATCCCTTCCATCCTGGGCCGCCGGGCGCGCGCGACAAACAAGACGCGCGCGCCGCGCCTGCTCGAGGTGCCGGTCTGCTACGAGCCAGAGTTTGCGCTCGATCTGGAGCAGGTCTCGCAACATTGCGGGCTCGCTCCTCAGGAAGTCGTAAAGCGTCACGCGGCTGCCCGATACCGCGTCCGCTGTGTCGGCTTTACCCCGGGCTTTCCCTATCTCAGCGGGTTACCGGCAGCTCTGGCCACGCCCCGGCGGGGGACGCCGCGCACGGCGGTGCCGGCGGGATCCGTCGCAATCGGAGGCGGACAGACCGGCATCTACTCCCTGCCCTCCCCCGGCGGTTGGAACATTATTGGGAAAACGCCGCTCCGCCTTTTCGACGTCAACCGGGAACCCCCGGCGCTCTTCGCGCCCGGCGACCAGGTGCGTTTCGTGGCGATCTCGGCTGAGAAATTCGCGCAATGGCAGCAATAAGCATCCTGCAAGCGGGCCCCCTCACGAGCGTGCAGGATCTCGGTCGGGCGCGCCGCCGGCGCGAGGGCATCGCGGTGGGCGGCGCGCTCGATCCTCTGGCCGCTCGCCTAACGAACCTGCTGGTGGGGAACGAGGAAGGATCCGCTCTCCTCGAGATCACCCTGGGCGGGTTGCGTCTGCGTTTCGAGGATGACCGGACGGTGGCCTGGAGCGGCGCTACTCTCTCGGCGCGGCTGGGCGAAGGGGAGATCCCAGCGGGCCGGCCGGCCGTCGTTAGGGCAGGAGAGGAACTGGAATTTGGCCAGGCCAGCGCGGGTTGCCGGGCCTGGCTGGCTATTTCGGGAGGCATCGACGTCCCGCTCGTGCTCAACAGCCGCTCGACTGATTTGCGGACGGGCTTCGGCGGCTACGTGGGCCGCGCCCTGCGTGATGGAGACCAGATTTCGTTAGGCTCGGCGTCGCCGCCCGGCCCCCGATCCCCGCGCCTCGCCGACTGGAGCGCAACCGCGGAATGGACCCAGACCGCCGTCACCGCGCCTGTTCTTCGTGTCGTGCGCGGCTCCGAGTGGGACGAATTTGTGCGGGAAGCCCAGTCCAGCCTGCTGCGCGAATCCTTCACGGTGAGCGCCAAGGCCGATCGGATGGGAGTGCGCCTGGAAGGACCGATCTTGAAACGCGCGAATGACTGGGAACTGCCTTCGGAAGCGGTCGCCCCCGGCACGCTGCAGGTCGCGCACGATGGGCAGCCGATTCTCCTTCTCGGGGATTGCCAAACGATCGGCGGCTATCCAAAGATCGCGCACGTGATCACGGTGGATTTACCACGGGCCGCTCAACTTCGGCCTGGCGTAACCGTGCGATTCCAGGAAATCACACTAGCTGAAGCGACTGCTCTTTTCCTCGAGCGCGAAAGAAGCCTCCAGCTTTTCCGGGTCGGCCTTTCCCTGCGCGGCGAATGAAGCGCTCGATCGACCTGAACGCGGACCTGGGCGAGGGCGCTGCGAGCGAGCGGGAACTCCTCGAGTTGGTCAGCTCCGCCAACATCGCCTGTGGTTATCATGCCGGAGACCACAACAGCATGATGGGATCGATTCAAGCCGCGCACGCAGCCGGGGTCGCGGTGGGCGCGCACCCGAGCCTTGACGACCGGAAAAACTTCGGGCGGAGCGAACGCTCGATCGAGCCTGACGAAGTTTTTGCCCTCGCCGCATATCAGCTCGGTGCGTTCCAGGCCATCGCGACGGCGCTGGGGGTGCGGCCGCAGCACGTGAAACCGCACGGCGCGCTCTACAACATGGCCGTGCGCGATCGGGCCCTCGCAGATGCGGTGGCGCACGCGGTGCTGGCCGTCGATCGCTCTCTCATCCTCTTCGCGCCCGGCGGCAGCGCGCTGGCCGCGGCCGGCGCGGCGACAGGATTGCGGGTGGCCCATGAGTTTTTCGCGGATCGCAACTATCTGCCCGATGGATCGCTCGTCCCGCGCACGGAGCAGGGCGCGCTCCTGCACGATGCGGGAGAAGCAGCAGAACGCGTCCTGCGCATGCTGCGCGAAAACAGCGTCCGCGCGATCGACGGGAGCGCCCTCGCGATGGAGGCCGAAACGATCTGCATCCACGGAGACTCGCCCGGTGCGGTCCGCTTTGCTCAGCAACTGCGGGAACATCTTGACGCCGCCGGCCTGGCGGTGGCCGCGCCGGAACTTTTATGAAGGAAATGCCTAACGACAAGCTGGTGCGCGGACTCGGCCCGCTCGACGCG
>JBDTOL010000125.1:0-48561 GCA_039933235.1 Spartobacteria bacterium
GCCTGGGCGTCATCCGCGGCTACCTCGGCTGCTTCGGCGCGGGACATGTCGAAGTCGCCGTTATCGACGAAGTCTTCCTGGGCATCGACTTCGGCGGGCGAGAGCGAGTCGTCGACGTAAACGTTATCACCCACGTAAATATCGACCGGCGTCGTGACGTAGTCCCAATCGTAGGCGTAGTCGGTCCAGACATTGGCATAAATGGGGGTGTAGTAGTCGACGTATTTATCGACCACGATCCAGTCGCTTCGCCAGGCCGGATCGATATAGTAATCGTAGCCGTAAAGCTGGCCTTCGAGGTCATCGAGCAGATAGAGCGCGGCGAGATAATCGGCCAGGTTCATTTTGGCGTTGGCGATCCGCCTGGACTCTTTCTCCATTTTCGCGAGACCGCGCTGGAGCGCCTTGTCCTTGGTCGACTTGGCTTGCAATGTATTGATCTTGGCCAGCAACTCCTTTTGATGGGCCTGGATCTTGGCGAATTCCGCTTTCTCCTTGGCCGTGAGTTCGCCGCCTTTCTTTTTGCGCGCGGCTTCCTTGGAATAGTCCTGGCGCAGCAGATCAAGGGCATTACCCAGCGCGACCGCATCAGCTGCTACCTTCTTGTTTTTGGAATCGGTCAGGTTCCAGGCCACCTTCAATTGCTCCTGAGCCGAGCGCGCGCCGCTGACCGCGTCGAAGAAATCGTTGTTCTTGGCCGCGAGTCCCTTGTCGGTGCGATCGAGCTCAGTGGTAACCTTTTTTGCCGCGGTGTAGAACGGCTTGTTCTTCGCCAAGTTCGGATCGAGCCCCTTGTCGGCCCGAGCATTCTTGATCATCGCGGCGTTAGCCTTTTTGGCGGCAGCTACCAGTTCGGCGGCCGTCGCTTTTTTCCCGGATGGCTTGGGTTTCGCGCTGGCCGTGTGGGTGGATTTCGCCTTGGTCAGCGCCTTTTTGGCCACGGCGGCATGTCCCGGCAAAGGACTGTGCACGAGCGCGAAGAGACAGATGCAGAGGAGACCGCGGATGATGTTTCTCATAAATTGTTCAGCTCGCAATTCACGCATTGAGTCGCTCTTTCTGAGGCGAGGCCGAACGAAGTCAATTCTATTCGCAACGCGACGCTGCACGCTCGAGCAAGTCGGGTCTGCGCGAGTACGGCCTCACGAAGAAGATCTTGCTCGCAGCGAATAGCGAGGCGGCGGCCCGCAAAGCCTTGGCCGTGTGCGGCACCACCAGCTTTTATCCGACCATCGCCAAGGGCCATTGGATGTTGGTATTTCCCGAATACGCGTGCCGTGATCGACTACAGCGTTGCGCAAAGCAGGCACTTTCGCGCAACCGCAATTCACGATGCCGGCCTACCCGTGGGCGACGCCGAACGACCCGCTCATCGTGCTCGGCTTCGACGACACCACCGGTGCTGGGCTGGTTGAAGTCTACGCTGTCGCACCCGCTTCCTAACAGTAGAGCGGGTCAGCCGCCCAACGCCCGGAGATCTTCCGGCGTGTCGACGTCGAGCGTTCCCTGAGGGAATGCGACCGACGCTACATCGCCGGGGCGGGCTTGGAGAAGGGCTTTCGCGCCGGATTCGTCGCCTAACGCCAATAACTGATCGAAACATTCGCGGGCAAAGAGGGCCGGCACACCGATCGTGCCGGCATAGGCAGACGCGACCATCGGTTTCTCAGTTTGTTCCCGAAGCGAAATCATCTCGCGGAGGAGGCGGGCCGAAACCCGCGGTTGATCGCACGCAAGGATAATGAGGGCATCAGATTCCCGCAGCCGATCCACACCCGCGCGAATCGACGTTCCCATTCCTCGTTCCCACGATTCGTTAGGCAGGATTTCCACCTCGAGCCCATGCAATGCGGCTCCGACTTTCTCTCGTTCCGCGCCCACCACCACGACGACCGGTCGGCAGCCTCCGTCGAGGGCGGCGGCGGCTGCCCGCCTGACGAGCGCTTGCCCTTCGTATTGGAGAAGTTGCTTGGATTGCCCGAGGCGCGAGGAGGAACCGGCGGCGAGGACGACGGCGCCGATTTTCACACCGGCGCGGCGACCAGTGCGCCCGCCGGGTGAATCGGGCGCTTCCATTCGCGCAACGACTCGGCGCTCGCCTCGGCGAAGACGGTCTGGATTTCCGCCACGATGGCGAGCGCGATTTCCTCGGGTGACTCCGCCCCGAGGTCGAGGCCGGCCGGGGAAAATAGTTGCGAGCGAACCTTGAGGCCGGTTTCGAGCAGGGTGTGGAGGAGTTGGTCACGCCGGAGCCGAGGACCGAGCAGGGCGATGTAGCGCAGGCCGAGCGGGAGCAATTTCTCGAGCGCGGCGTAATCGCGCCCGTAGTTGTGTGTCTTTACGATCGCGACCGTCCATTCGTCGAGGTCGCCAGACAAGGTCGACGCTTCCTCGGTCTCAAAAATCTCCCAGCCGAGCACCGCGGCCAGGCCACGCAAGGCCGCGCTGTCCGGTCCATCGCCGACCAGGAGCAGCCGCAACGGCGGCGAAATCGTTTGTAGGAATGCGCCCGGCTGAGCCTCCTCCGGTGCCGTCAGAAGACGGCTGCCTAACGAAGAGCTATTTTCAAAAGTCGTGGCAACCAGACACTCCCGGCGGCCGCGTTGGGCGGCGGCCAAGTCCTCGAGTAATTCCGGCTGCACCTTCTCGACCAGCACTTCGATCGCGCCGTTACAGCCGTAGCGCAGGCGAGTGTCGAAGGTGAGCAGGAGCGGGCGCCCGGTGGAGATCACTTCCTGTGCGCGCACGGCTACTTCTTCCTCCAGGCAGCCGCCGCTCAGGGAGCCGACGGTGTGGCGTTGGGCATCGATCAAAAGGCGCGCGCCGGGCCGGCGATAACTGGAGCCGCGCGCCCTAACGAGCGTGGCGAGCGCCATCGGCTCCCCGCGGCGCTGCTCGAACTCGGCAATGATGTCCTGAAGTTCTTTCATGGCTCCCAAGCACGACCTGTCCGACCAAACCGGCGCAGGAGAGAGATTCCTCGCCGCGCTGCGTTCCAGGAAATGCCAACCCCAACTGCGAGGTCCCTACCCGTCCTGCGGCGGGTCGAGATGACAGAAGGGAGAGCGAGCATCAGAGCAGCTTATCTGGCGTGATCGGCAAATCGCGGATCCGTTTTCCGGTCGCGTGATAGACCGCGTTCGCGACCGCCGCGGCTGTGCCGGTGATGCCGATCTCGCCCATGCCGCGTGCGCCGATCGGGTTAAACGCGAAGTCCGGCTCGCCCACAAAATGGACGTCGATTGGTGGAATATCCGCGTGGGTCGGGACGTGGTATTCGGCCAGGTTACGGTTCACGGGCAGACCAGTCTTCAGGTCGTACTCGGTCGCCTCGTGCAAGGCCATGCCGATCCCCATGACGACGCCGCCGATGATCTGGCTACGCGCCGTCTTGTAGCTCACGACGCGGCCACAATTCATCACGCTGACGACCCGCGTCACCTGCACCCGCGGAAGGAGCGGATCGATTTTGACTTCGCAAAATTGCGCGCCCCACGATTGGAAGGCCAGCTTCTCGTTTTCCTCCGGCTTTTTCAGCTCGCTCTCGGCCGTGATCGAATCCTTCCCCGCGCGGTGCAGGACGTCGTTGAAGCCATCGGATTTGCCCGGATCTTTTTTCAGGCCGATCCGACCCGGCGCCACCATCTTGATGTCCTCGGGCTTGGCTCCGTGCAGCGGCGACTTCACGTCCTTCACCGCGAGCTCCGCCAGTGCCCGGTGCACCCGCTTCGCGACCCGGAAAATCGCCGTCCCTACCGTGCCGGTGGAATTGGATCCGCCCGCGACCGGGCCGAAGGGGTAATCGGATTTACCGAGCTCAAAAGTGACTTTCTCGAAGGGCACCCCGAGCTGCTCGGACGAGATCTGGGTGAACGCGGTGTAAGCGCCGGTGCCGAGATCGTGCGTCGCGCATTGGACGGTGGCGCGGCCGTCGGCGTAGAGGATCGCCTTGGCCGCGGCTTCCATCTTGTGCGCCGGATAGGTGGCCGTCGCCATGCCCCAACCGACGAGAAGATTTCCCTCGCGCGTCTGGCCAACCTGGTGATTGCGCTTCGACCAGCCAAACTTTTCCGCGCCGAGCTGATACGCCTCCTTCAGGTGCTTGGCGCTGAAGGGGACGTTCTTGATCGGATGATCGGCGGCATAATTCGCCAGGCGAAGCTCCACCGGGTCCATCTGGAGGAGATAGGATAGTTCATCGAGCGCGCACTCGAGCGCGTAGACACCCGGGCATTCACCCGGCGCGCGCATAAAAGTCGGGGTAGCGACGTTGACCGGAAAAACCGCCTCTTCCACGCGGATCGTCTCACTCGAATACATCACCCCGGTCGAGCGCGCCCCGCAGGCCTCGACGTAATCGCCGACTTCCGAGGTGAGGGTGTCAGTAATGTGTTGCATCGCCTGCAACTTGCCGTTCGAGGTCGCGGCCAGCGAGATCGACTGGCGGGTCGGCGTGCGATGGCCGGTCCCGGTGAACATCGCCATGCGCGGGAGATGAAATTTCACCGGCACGCCGGTCGCCTTGGCCGCCATGGTCGCGAGCAGCACATGGGGCCAGAGCGCGCCTTTGCAGCCGAAGGCGCCGCCGACAAACGGACAGATCACGCGCACGTTATGGATCTCGAGCCCATAGGCGGTGGCGAGGATGCTCTGCACGCCTTTGACGAACTGGGTCGCGTCCCACACGGTCAGTTTCTTATCGCCTTCCCAGGCCGCGATCGTGCCGGAGGTTTCGATCGGGTTGTGCGTCTCGGTCGGCGTCGTGTAGGTCTCGCGCACCCGGACGATGTCGGGATTAGCCAAGGCCGGACCCACATCGCCCTTGCGCAACTGGATGCTTTCGTCCTGCTTCTTTTTCGGCTTCTTCGCCTTGTCGACCGCGGCTTCCATCGTGAGGAGCGGCGTTTCAGCGGCGTAGCTGACCCGGACTAACGACGCGGCGTAGCGCGCCTGTTCGAGGGTTTGTGCGACGACCAGAGCGACATACTGACCGGCGTAATAAATGGTGTCGTCGGAAAGCGGCGGGCGATCTTCGTTGCGGATTCCGTGGCTCATTTCTTCGCCGCGCGCGGCCGAGCCCAGCTTCAATTTCGGAGCGTTTTGATGAGTCAGGATGCCAAGGACACCCGTGGCCGCGCGAGCGGCCTTGTCGTCGATCGCGGTGATCTTGCCCTTGGCGATGTTGCTTTCCACCGGCCAGGCGTAGGCGCACCTCGGCAGTTCGAATTCGACCGCATATTTGGCGCGTCCGGTAACCTTGAGCGGTCCATCGACGCGACTGCGGGCTGGTCCGAGAATCTTTGAGTCCGGCATATTCGTTAGGCCAGGGTAGCGACCGCCGCGAGCGCCTTGGTTATAGCGCGCTTGGCCAGCTCAATCTTAAAGGTGTTGTATTTGTATCCTTTGGCAGGAGCCAGTTCCGCATCGGCGGCGGCCTGGAAAACTTGCGCATCGGGTTTCTTCCCGGCCAGGGCCTGCTCGGCCTTGGTGGCGCGCCAGGGTTTGTGCGCGACGCCGCCCAGCGCGATGCGAGCTGATTTGATCGCACCGTTTTTCATTTCCAACGCCGCCGCCACGCTGACCAGCGCGAAGGCGTAGCTGGCCCGGTCGCGCACTTTCAAATAATGCGAGCGGGTCGCAAACGGGATCGCGGGGAGATCGACCGCCGTGATCAGTTCGTTAGGCTGGAGGTTCGTCTCGTGACTCGGCGTGTCTCCCGGGAGACGGTGGAAATCTCCAATCGGGATGGTGCGCTCGCCGTTTGCTCCCTGCACCCGCACGGTCGCGTCGAGCATGGCGAGGGCGACGCACATGTCGCTGGGGTGGGTCGCGATGCATTGCTCGCTCTGGCCGAGGATGGCGTGAATCCGGTTGTAACCTTCCAGCGCGCCGCATCCGCTCCCGGGCTGGCGCTTGTTGCACATCGGGAAGGCCGGATCGTAAAAATAATAGCAGCGCGTCCGCTGCAGGAGGTTGCCGGCGGTGGTGGCCATGTTGCGCAGCTGCGGGCTCGCCCCGGAGAGAAGCGCCTCGCTCAGGACAGGGTAACGGGAGGTGACCAGCGGATGCTCGGCCAGGTCGGAATTGCGGACCAGCGCGCCGATCCGAATCCCGGCGCTGCCTGGCAATTCCTCCACCTGCGCGAGCGGCAGCCGGTTGATGTCGATCAGTCGATCGGGCTTTTCGACGCCCATTTTCATCAGGTCGATCAGGTTCGTCCCGCCACCGAGAAATTTCGCCTGCGGATCGGCCGCGACGTCGTGAACCGCGCCCTGCCAATCCGCCGCGCGTGAATAGGAGAATGGATTCATGAGGCGGCTCCCACCTTGTCGCGCGCCTGCTTGATGGCCTCGACGATGTTCGGATAAGCGCCGCAACGGCAGAGGTTGCCGCTCATCCACTCCCGGATCTGGGCATCATCCTTGGCGTGGCCTTCGTGCACACAGGCGACGGCCGAACAAATCTGGCCCGGCGTGCAATAACCGCATTGAAACCCGTCATGCTCGACGAAGGCCGCCTGCATCGGGTGCAACTGATTGCCCTGGGCGAGGCCTTCGATCGTGGTAATCTCTTCGCCGTCATGCACCACCGCGAGGCTGAGGCAGGAATTGATCCGACGGCCATTAACCAGGACAGTGCAGGCGCCGCACTGGCCGTGGTCGCAACCTTTCTTCGAACCGGTCAGCTGGAGATGCTCGCGCAGCAGATCGAGGAGGGACGTCCGCGGATCGAGCCGCAACTTGTGCACCGCGCCGTTGATCTTGAGTTCAACTTCGACCGCTCCGGCGGAAGGGCTGGCTGGGAGGCCGGTCGCCGCCTCGATCGTGGAGAATCCCATAAGGTGCGGCCCCAGGGTAAGCGCCGCGCTCGTGCCCGCGACTTTTTTCAGGAATCTGCGGCGGGTTTCCACGCTGCCGAAGAAGAACATTTCGTCGAGCGACTCGCTCGGAGGACTCGCGTGCGGGTCAGGGACCGCTCCGTCGCATTCGTCGGACATACCTAGAAGTATACGATTTTCAGATGCGCGAAAGCCGGATTCATTGATCAGGCGGGAAGAGAGCGAAAGGAGGAGGGAGCGGGTGAGGGGAATCGAACCCCCGTATGCAGCTTGGGAAGCTGCCGTTCTACCATTGAACTACACCCGCGTGGGGGAGAGTGAATGGTGATCGGGGAATGCTGAATAGTCAAAAGCAATCCGGCAAAGCTATTGCCAGGAGATGACGTCGTCCTCGTTGGGATCGACCTTCTTGTCTCCGGAACCGCCGGAAATGTCTTTCCCGAGGGACCACGAAATGACGCCGGAGCGAAGCGGTGTGCTCCCAGCGTTCGATGAGTATGGGTTGGGCAGCTGACTATCGTAGTCTCCATCCAGCGCGATTGCGTACGGTGTTCCCCAAGGATCGAAATATTGTCCGGTTGAAGTCTGGATGCCGCTTCTCGGGGTGGTTTGGTTCTTCGCGTCGGGCGGAATAATGAAGACAATTTTACGGGAGTTCAGAGTAAAAACTACGGCGCGGAGTTCGTTTAAAAGCGCATCGTTAGTCGAGGCACTGCCCGGCCCGAAGCGCGCATCTGCGTCGGTAGTAGCCGTGGTCGGATACCTTCCGTATTCGGTGTAAAACGCGTTCACTGCCGTCACGATCTGGGTGACGTCATTCTTGGCCTGCGTCCGTTTGGCCTGGTCTTGCACGCCTTTGAAAGCTGGAAAGAGCAGCGCCATCAGGATCGCGATGACGGTGATTACAACGAGTAGTTCGATGAGCGTGAAGGCGCCGGCGCGATCCGCTTTTCGCGCTCCGCCTTGCAAGATTTCTCTCAGCTCCATTTCTGCATCTGTTCGGGGAAAGGACATTGCGCGCAGTCGCTATCGTCTTGCAAGCAAAAGTCTTCGTAGATCTGGAGCAATCCCTGTTGCTGCGCCACGGTGCGAAGAAAGCGCGGCCGGCGCGGGTCGTCGCCGAAGAGTCGGGCCGCGCCGGTCTCGAGCCGCCGATTGGTCAGGCGGGCCGGAAGCCGCGCGAACTCGGACCAGGCCGCGCGCTCCTGCAGCTGGCGCCAGGGCAGGACGACGTTGGCCAGCATTTCGGTCACCCGCGTCTCGCCGACCAGGGCCATCTCCGCGCGCGCTGGCTCGGAGGTAAGAGTATAATGAAAATTCCAAAAGGGATGTTTCATCCCGAAAAAGAACCGGCGAACCGGGACCAGGTCCTCCTTGCCTAACGAACGAAGCAGCTTCGGCCAGCCGGCCACGATCCCAGCGAGCGCGGCAAGGCGGCGCTGCGGATGATTGAGCGGGCGCGTCCCACTCAGGCGCCAGGTCCGCGGGGGCAGGATGAGCCGCTCCAGCTCGGCGCGTCGCGGCCACCATTGATCCCAGAGCACGCGCAGGTATTGCCGCGTGCCCGCCTCGAATTTTCCCAGGTCGGGCACGGCCAGGAAACCGGCGCCGCCGAAAAGGATCGGCTCGATTTCGCTAGGCCGGCTCCGCAGCATTTTCCCCGGGAGGCGTTGCGCCAGGAGGGTGAATGGTAACTTGTTCTGCTTGTAGCCAAGCGTCGCGGCCAGCTCCTGGTAGAGCGCTTCGTCCGCGCCATGCAGCTCGGTCAACCGCTGCAGGCGCTGCGCCTTGCGCTGGAGGCGAAACTGCGCCGCCGCCACGAGAATGCTTTCGATCTTCTCCTCCGGCAGACCGCGCAGCGGCGCCTGGCATCGGCCCGGCCGAGCCAGGGGCAAATGGACCGAAAACCCCGCCGGCAGCTTCGTCGGATCGACCCGCACCTGCGGGACCTGCCGATGCGCGGTGGTGCGGGTGAAAAACGCGCGCGGCCCGGGCTCGACGAAGACGTGCAGCACCGTGTCGTCGAAGGCCGGGTTGGTGGCGTGCCCATGCGTTTCCCAGTTCTGATCGGTCAGGTCGAACTCGATGCTGCCGCGCAAGATCTCTCCGTGCGCAAGCCGGATCGCGGCATCGGAAAAATCGGGCCCGGCCTCACGATTCCAGGTCCCAAATTGCACGACCTCGATCTCCTCGCCGGCCGTGCCGGTGAAGCATCTCCCGAAATCACCCGCAAACCAGCGCGCCTGCAATTCCAGCTCGCTGAAACTGCGTGGCGGAGCAAAGAGCGGACGCTCGCACACCGTCGCTGTGGCCAAAAGCTGCGCGTAACGTTCGGGGCCGGACACAGCGGCAGGCTAAGGCGCAGGGAGCGCCGGCGGCAAGACGCAAAGCACGCCGCGAATTGCGTTGCATAACGAACTCCGAATAGCTAAACCGCTCGCTGAATTCCAGGCTGGTTTCCGCGTGAAACCGCGCGAAGCAATCGGTCTGCCCAACCAGAAAGCACGATGAAAGCAAAACTCCTCCTTCTCACCCTTCCCTGCATTACAGCCGCCGTGCTCAGCGTTTCGCCCGCGTGCGCTAAAGTCAAAGGGACGCCCGCCCCCGATGCCAGCGCCTCGTCCGAGGCCAGCGCCGTAGCCACGGCAAAATCGGCCCGACCGGTCGCCTACCGCGGCAAAGTGGCGTCGGTCGATCTCGCCGCCAAGATCTTCACCGTCGGCAAGCATACGATCAAAGTGACCGACGAAACCAAGATCACGAAACTTGGCGCCGCGGGGACAATGGCCGACGTCGTGGTCGACGAGGAAGTGCGCGGTTCCTATTGGAAAAAAGCCGAGGGAGTGCTCGAAGCAAAAAGCGTGAAGCTCGGGCCCAAGAGTGGAGCAAGTGCGGCGGTGCACGACGATGGAAAGAAAGCGACCGATGCGCAAAAGAAGGACGGCCAGGCAATCGAAAAAGCCGTCCCGAGCGCTTCGCCGAAGCCATAAACCGTCGGCCGGCGTCCTATAACCGTGCTGTAGCCGTCGCCCTGTGGGCGACGCGGGATGGACCTCTCTATGCAATCTCCATCCTCCCCCACGCCTGGCACAGCGAAGCGGCTATATCGCTTTCCGCGCCACGCGCAGGTCGTTGACGAAGAGAGTGTACTCGCGCGCCCGCGCCTCCTCGTCGGGCTGACGGAGGAGCGAGGAGGGATGCACCGTCGTGACAACCCGGGCCGCAAGTTCCGATTCCAGCACCTTCCCGCGCTCGCGCGTGACCCGAAAGGAGGAGCCGAAAAGCGCCTGCGCCGCTGTCGAGCCGAGGCAGACCAGCACGTTCGGCCTAACGAGCCGGAGCTCCGCTTCCAGCCAGGGCCGGCAGGCGGCGATGTCGCGCGAACTCGGTCTTTGATGGATTCGGCGTTTACCGCGCGGCTCCCATTTGAAGTGCTTGACTGTATTCGTGACGTAGACGCCGCTGCGATCGATCCCCGCTTCCTCCAGCGCGCGATCGAGCAACTGGCCGGCCGGACCGACAAAAGGCTGGCCGCTCCGGTCTTCCTGATCGCCCGGTTGCTCGCCGAGAAGCATCATCGTCGCCTTCTTCGGTCCCTCGCCGAAAACGGTCTGGGTCGCGTTCTTGTAAATCGGACAGGCGGTGCAGCTGGCGGCCGCCTCCCGCAGAGTCGTTAGGCTGGAAGTTTCCGGGACGGGCGCGGGCCGCCATTCATCCGCCTTGGGATGTTTCGCCGCGCTCTTTTTCATCATCGTCTCGACCCGCCGCGGCGCCTCGCGCAGGAGCTCCGGGATGAGTGTTGCCTCCGGCAGGTTGCGCCAATATTTCTTCGGCATCTCCGCCTGCATCGCGTGCACTTTTACGCGGGCGGGGTTGAAAATGTTCGCGTAATAGGTTCGCCACAGATCCTCCATCTCGTCTGCGGCCGGCGCGGCGGAACGCGACACTCCGGGAGTGAAGGACAGCGCTTCTCCATCCCAATGCGCGCATCGGGCCGGGGTGAGAATGGACCAGCGCATCGAGGCAAAGCGATCGGCGAAGAACGGGGCATTATGTTCCACGATGTGATGCTCCGGCTCGAACCAGGCGACGAACCATTTCTCCGTTCCCTGCGCCACTTCGCGGAACCGGACGAAAGCGCGCATTTTATGAATGTCGTGCCGGACGGATTTCTCGAAGTCGGCCGCCTGCGCCAGATCGGGGTCGACCGCGATCTCGAGCAGATGGGGCGCACTGTGTGTAATTCGCCAGAGCAATCGGTAGAGCAAGGCCCAGCGCGCCGGATCGCGGTGGAGCGCGACGAGGCGGGCGAGCGCGAGGAATCGCTTCGGCACGCGAATCGCCGACGAAGGCGTGGTCGCCTGCGCAGGCTCGGCCTCGTCGAAAAGTTGCAGCCCGGGCTGGTCCTCGCCGATTTCCTCCCAGGCGATCTCTTCGGGCGCGACCCCGGCCTGCAGGGCGCGGCGTGCGACCGCCTGCCAGCGCGGAAACGTCGGCAAAAAGGATATCTGCTCCACGCCGCTACAATTGCCCGTCGACGACCGAGGGCTCGATCCCGAACAGGTCGAGCTGTTTCGGCCTAACGACGAGAGTTGCCGCGAGACCGTCTCGCTCCAGGACGCGGTTATGCGGATTTTCGTCGGCCGTCGTGACAAACGGCAGCACTCTTTTTAGCGGCAACCGGAGACGGAACAAATCCTCGAGCCGCAATTTGTGCCAGCGCCGGATGCGCAGAATGCGCTCGACGCTTTTAGTACCGAGCCCGGGAATGCGGAGAAGCAAATGGCGCGGCGCCTTGTTCAAATCGACCGGAAACAAGGAGCGATGGCGCAGCGCCCAGGCCAGCTTCGGATCGATCGTTAGGTCGAGATTCGGCGTCTCTTTCGTGGTCAGCTCATGAGCGGCGAAGCCGTAGAAACGCACCAGCCAATCGGCCTGGTAGAGGCGATGTTCCCTGACGAGTGGCGGAGCCTGCAACGGCAGCTTGCTCGACGCGTCGGGGATCGGGCTGAAGGCGGAGTAATAGACGCGACGCAATTTCTGCCGCGCATACAACGAAGACGCCTGGTGCAGGATGGTCGCATCCGAAGCATCGGTTGCACCCACGATCATCTGCGTGCTTTGCCCGGCGGGCGCGAAGGCCGGGGCTTTGCGATGTTGCGCGCGCTCGGCTTTCGCTTCCGTGATCCGGTTTTTGATTCCGGTCATGGCGCGCTGCGTATTCTCGAAATTCTTTTCCGGCGCGAGCGATTGCAAGGCGGCCGGCGTCGGGAGCTCGATGTTGATGCTGATGCGATCGGCCCAGCGGCCAGCTTCTTCGATTAACGCCGGAGACGCTTCCGGGATCGTCTTGAGATGAATGTAGCCGCGGAATTCGTGGTCGACCCGCAGGGTTCGCGCCACCTGAATTACCTGATCCATGGTGTAATCCGGATTGCGAATGATCCCCGAGCTGAGGAAGAGCCCTTCAATGTAATTGCGCCGGTAAAAGTCGAGCGTGAGCCGGACCACTTCCTCCGGCGTGAAACGGGCGCGCGGCACATTGCTCGAGGCGCGGTTTATGCAGTAAAGGCAATCGTAGATGCAAAAATTTGTCAGGAGAATCTTGAGCAGCGATACGCATCGGCCATCGGGCGTGTAGC
Source organism: Spartobacteria bacterium (assembly GCA_039933235.1). Taxonomy (GTDB): domain Bacteria; phylum Verrucomicrobiota; class Verrucomicrobiia; order Chthoniobacterales; family UBA10450; genus Palsa-1392. Next base: position 12,481 of record JBDTOL010000125.1, read on the forward strand.
TATGGCAAATCCCGGTGCCGGTGGTGGAGCCGATGCCTTTTGACCCGCGGGAATTGCGCTTCGTCGTGCCGCTGCTGGCACAGGAAGCATCGTACTTCGCAGCGTCGGCGAGGAGGGCGAGTTTACGGGCGAGTTCCATGCAGCACGCTACTCTCCCGCAGTCCTGATTAGTTTTCCACTGGCGGGAAGAAAACGTCACGATAAAATCCGTTTTTCCTCCTCCAATGGATGCTTTGATCGAAACGCCGCGGTTGATTTTGCGCCACTTTGTCGAGACGGACCTCCCCGGGCTTGCCCCGCTCATGGCGAACGCCGACTTCATGCGGTTCTCCAGCGGGGTCATGACGGAGGAGCAGACCCGCAGCTTCCTTTTCGATCGGGTCATCGCTCCGGCCCGCGCCGGCTGGCCGAGCCAATTCGCGATGATCCTGCGCGAAGAGGATCGGTTGATCGGCTTTTGCGGGTTCTTTCGCCAGGTTGTCGATGAAACAGACGAAATCGAGATCGGCTACCGGCTTCACCCCGTCTACTGGAATCGCGGGCTGGCGACCGAAGCCGCGCGCGCGGTGCGCGACTATGCATTCAATGTTCTGAAGCTCGAGCGGGTGATCTCGCTCATCCATCCTGACAACCACGCCTCACGCCGGGTGACGGAAAAGAACGGGATGACGCTGGAAAAGGAGACGGTCTTCCGCGGCTTTCCTACTCAGGTCTTTTCCTGCGCGCGCGGCTCGGCGTGACGGCGCAAGAATTCCGCCGCCAAGGCGCGGTAGGCCTTCGCGCCGCTGCCACTGGCGTCGTATTCGAGAATGCATTTCCCGAAACTCGGCGCTTCGCTCAGGCGAACCGATCGGGGGATGACAGTGTCGTAAACGCGCGGGCCGAAGTGCTCCCGCACCTCCGCCACGACCTGCGCGCTCAGGTTGGTGCGGCCGTCGAACATCGTCATGAGGATGCCGCCCAGCTCCAGTTTTCCATTGGCCCCGGAGCCACGCACCTGCTCGATCAACCGGACGATTTTTACCAACCCTTCGAGCGCGAAATATTCGCACTGGATCGGGGTGAAAAGTTCATCCGCCGCCGCCAGCGCGTTGGTCATAAGAATGCCTAACGACGGCGGACAATCGAGCAGGACGTAATCGAAGGTGTCGTCCTGGCGCAAGATCTCAAGCGCCTGGGCGAGACGGGTGAGATGGTCCTCCATCCGCGCAATCTCGATTTCAACGCCAGCCAGGTCGACATCGGCCGGGATAATGAAAAGCTGCTCGAGTCTCGTAGGCAGGACCTTTTCCGTCACCGCTTCCTCACCTAATAATGCACCATAGAGGCTTTGCCCTTCCAATCCCTGCAGCCCTAAGGAGCTGGTCGCGTTCCCTTGGGGATCGAGGTCGATCAGCAGGACGCGGATCTTTTTTTCCGCCAGCGCCGCGGCCAGATTGACCGCGGTGGTCGTTTTGCCAACGCCGCCTTTCTGATTTGCGATCGCGACGACTTTCATCGCGGAATGATCTGGGTGCGGAGTTCGAAAGTGCGGCGGCCGTCGGGTTCCCGCCAGAGGAGTTGATCGGGAGAAGGTAGCATTTCAGTGACTTCGAGCTCGCCCGCCTTGGTCAGCCAGCGGTGAAAAATTTCCAAAAATAAATAGCTCTCCAAGTCGATATAGACAGGTTTGGTATCTTTGTCGCGCCCTTCCACGCCGCTGCGCCGGAGTGCCTGTTCGGTAGGGCGAATGTAGATGTGACGGGAGAGCTGCCGCGCGGCACGCAGGCGCTCGACCGCCAGGACCAGGTCGCGCGAGATCCCGGTGAAATCGCCCGCGCCCAATTCCTCCAGCGCGACCGTCCAAGTGCGGCGTTGCACCACGACTTTACCGCAGAGGAGGCGCGGGGTGTTCCTACCTAAGGAAAAGTTAAAAGGATGGAACCCGAGCGGAATAACCCATCCACGGGCGAAGGAGCCGAGATACGTGCGTGAACCCCGAAGTCGAAGGCCAACATCGCCCGATTGCTCGCTGACAAAAACCTCCGCGTCGGCCGGAGAGAAGCTTTGCCACTTTCCCGCGGAGCGCTGCGGGGCAACGAAGTTTGTCGAATTTCCGAGGGCATCCAAACGCACCGCTGTCGTGGCGGTGAAGTCCGCGGCAAAATAGCCGAAATGAAAATTTGGCTTACCGAAAAGCGTTTGCTCCAGGGCGGCGTTCAAGGCGGCTTTGTCAGGGCACGACCAGTAGAATCCATGATGCAGGAGAGCGGCAGAGGGATGAAGTTCCGCCAGAACCCATTGGTAATCGCCGCGGGCGACCGCTTCAACGGATTCCGCCGCAAGCTGGAGATCAGCCGAGGGAAAAGTAAATTCGTCGAACCTCTCGTACTCCCGATTTTGCCTGATGACATGACAATCTTCGCTCGTCAGTTGGTATTCTGACGCGTCGGATTGGTGCTCCAGTCTGGCCCGGAAGACATCCTTCACTTCCTGGAATGCGAGGTGGGCAAAGACGACCATGCCTGGCCCTGTCAGGGGCATCTTCATCTGCTCGCAGTGACGCAGGAATGCAGGGAGGGGAACCGCACCGTCGGCGCGTGGCATTTGTTCGAGCAATCCGCGTAAGCCCGCCGCGACGCGGCTGGCTACGAAGGCATAGTTGTCGCGCCAGAGATCGATCCAAGGGGTCGCCTCGGTCGCGACTTCGTTGATCAGGCTTTCGCCTATGGAGAAATTGCATTCGCGAACGCATTCTTCGCCGATGGGGTTGGTTGCGGAGTAGAGAAAGCGGGTCCCGATTTTGGTGGCACCCAGACTTTGAAGGCGCCGCGTTGCTTCCTGGATAAGCGCGAGCCGGGATTCGGGGTCAGTGGTGCGGGCAAATCCATCCTTCAAAGCGATGAGCCCTATGAGCTCCCCGATCCAACGGGCGCGATCCGAGGTATCGCGCCAGCTCGAGACGTCCGCGAGTAAAAACTGGAAAGCATGGGGCTCGAGGGCGGGAACCTCCAATTCCCACCGGATCAGATCCTGGCTGGCAAGCTCAGAAAGGGTGTGGAGACTTGCGCCTAAGGAGTAGGCCGGAGTCTTCCCGTCGCAACTGGCAAGCAGGGCGTGGAGTTCGGGAGAAACACTAATTGTTTCGCCGCTCTCAGAGTTGATGAAGCGATCCTCCTCAAGTCGGCCGTTGGGGTTGAGTCGGGGCGCGATTTCGCCTTTCGTCGCGGGATCGGCGTTGATCGCCGCGGCGACGCCGTGAGCAGTCCAGCGCTCAAGAAAAACCTCTCGTCCCGCAATCCCCGGACGCGGGTCAAGCCGGAGCGTGTCAGAACCCGAACTAATCGTGCCCCAGCCTTCAGGTCCAAATTCGCTCAGCGAATCGTTCTTCCCCGCCACGCGTTGGAGGTAGAGGACGAAATGCCGTTCATCAGCTCGGGCCTGTTTGTTGCGCGGAGGCAATGGGCCTGCAACGCCGGAAAGCTGTCGAGTGACACGTTCCCGCACTCCTGCGGCCGCAAAGACGAGGTAGGGTGGTAGATAACGGTGTGCCGATTCAAAAAGCGACTTCCGTGCGACCTCCAGATCACGGGCGAGCGCGTGGGCGATCATTTCTGCCGTCGGTGATGCTACATCGGAGACGGCCACCTTCGAGTCTGCCCTCAAGCCCAGCGCCGAAGGGATGATACCGGAACGGAGGGATCTCTTTAATGCGCGATACTCCCCAAGTGGAAGTTCCTCTCGTCGAGATGACAGAGCCGCTTTCACCGCTGATCTGGCGCGCAGAAACTCTCGCTGACGAGAGAGAAACTCGCGCGCGGCCGCGGCTGTTTCGGGTGTAGCCAGCTTTTCCAAAACTTCGAAGGGCACGCCGGCCATTCGGATCAGGAAAATCGGTGCGATGCGATAACCGGCGTCCGCCACGCCTGAAGAAAACAGAAGAGACGCCGGTGGCAATGACTAATGCCACCCGGCAAGGCGGGCCCTAACGACTAGTTGCTGACCAGCGGCAGGCGGATCGTGATCGTCGTGCCGACTCCGGGGGTGCTGTCGACCTTGATCGAGCCGCTGTGGTCTTCGACTACCTTCTTCGTGATGTAGAGTCCCAGACCCGTGCCGCTCTTGCCCTGTTTGGTCGTGAAATAGGGGTCGAAAATCTTGGCAATCTGTTCCGGGCTGATGCCGACCCCCGTATCAGCAATGCGCACATCAACATAGAAATCTTTGCGGATGCAGGTGACTTCGACCGTCCCTTTGTTTTCCGCCGAAGCTTGAATCGCGTTGATGATGACGTTCTGAATCGCGCGCGTGATCTGCACGGAGTCGCCCTTCAGCGAGCAGGGATCTTCCGTCACGTTGACCTTTAGCTCGACCGGGCTCTCTTCGGCCATCGCGCCAACGCTGGCGACCACTTCGCGGACAATCTCCGAGATTGAAACGGCTTTGTGCGGCGCTGCCTCCACGCTGCCGTAGCTCTGCCACATCGTGAGGAGGTCCCGGCAGAGGCGGACGTTCTGCTCGATGATCTCTAGTTCCTTGTTGGAACTGACGGCATTCGGATCGTCGGTCCGCTCCGATTCCTCGAGCTTCTTCGCCAGGAGTTGGACGTAACCCCAGACGATGGTGAGGGGATTGCCGATATCGTGCACGAATTCCGCCGAAGCCTGCCCGAGGGAGGCGAGGCGCTCCTTCTGAGCGAGTTCCTGGAGCAGGCGGTTGTTTAACTCTTTGATCTCGCCCGCAGCGTTCTCGCTCGTGCGGTGGAGTCGGGTGCGTTCGACGTTGCGACTGATCACCTCGCGCATTTCGCGCGCATCGAAAGGTTTGCTGATGTAATCGTTCGCGCCGAGCCGGAGCGCTTCCTTGGCCGTTTCGAGGGCCCCAAACCCTGTCAGCATGATGACGGAGAGATGCGGGTCGATCTGGCGAATCCGGCGGAGGCCCTCGATTCCCGTCATTCCCGGCATCCGAATATCCATCACGATGGCGTCAGGTTTTTTCTCGGAGAGAAGCTGCAATCCCTTCTCGACGGATTCCGCCGTGTGCACCTGGTAGCTGGGCTTCAAGAGCATGCGCAAGCTTTCGCGCGGGCCCATTTCGTCGTCGATGACGAGGACCTGCGGGAGTTCGGCGTTGGCTATCATTGTTTCCATCGCTAGAAGCTAGGGACGTGCCTTGGCGGGAGAAAATCTGCAATTTGAACGGGACAAATTCACGAGCGCAGCGCGATGCTTCTTTAATTCGCGAGGGAACGCAAGATAGAAATTGTGAATAAGTTGCACTTTGTCGACAAATCGTAAGAATGGCTACGATTTTGAGAGCCGACCCAAATGATAAGCATAAAACTGCTGCCGTTGGACGGAGATGAGAATGCCACGGCGTAACCGAGTCGTTGTCACGGGCATGGGGGTGATCGCCCCTAACGGCACGGGGCTGAGGGAATTTTGGCGGACGCTGGCGGCCGGTGAAAGCGGAATTGGCCCAATCACGCTTTTTGATAGCAGCGGACATGAAAACCGCATCGCAGGCGAGGTTAAGGGATTCGATCCGCTGGATTACATGCCGGCGCAGTGGAAGCCGAAGCGCATGGCGCGGCACACCCAACTCGCATACGCAGCTACCAAGATGGCTCTGAAGCATGGCGATTTTGAGCCCACTGCCCAAAAACTCGATTTTCCTCTATCCGTGTGCATCGGAGTGAGTACGAGTGCTTTGGATGTAATCGAGAAGGGCTTTCACGAACTTCAACAACGAGGCCCTCGCCGGGTGAATTCCGGCGTCGTGAGCAACTGTCAGCCTCAAGCAGCGGCAAAACTCATCGCCCAAAACCTCGGTGTGGAGACACATGCAACCACGCTCTCGTCGGCCTGTCCATCCGGACTGGACGCGATCGCGATGGCCGTGGCGAGAATCAAAGCGGGGGACGCAGAGCTTGCGATCGCGGGTGGCGCGGACGCGCCAGTGACGCCCCTGACGGTAGCTAGTTTTGCATCCGCCGGTCTCACCGCCACTGCACAATTTGCACCGAACTGTGCGAGCAGACCTTACGACCAAGGGAGTGCCTCGGGTATCATCGCCGAGGGAGCAGGAATTGTCCTCTTAGAAAGTTTGGAGCACGCGTTGGCTCGCGGTGCGACTATCCACCTCGAGATCACCGGATATTCTGCACAAATGGATTCGGATCCCGATGATCCCTTTTCCGGACTCGTGCATACAATGCGGCTTGCCCTCGCGAATGCCTGTCGCAGCGTAAGGGATATTGATTATCTTTGCTCCTACGGTCCCGGTGATCCGGTGTTGGACGCGGCGGAGGTGAAGATGATTCGACGGGTGTTTGGCGCGGCGGCGAATCAACTGCCCGTGAGTTCGATTAAGGGAGCGACCGGTAATCCGCTAGCCGCCGCCGGTCCCCTGCAACTTATTAGCTGCGCCCTTGCTTTTCGACACGGTCTGATTCCGCCGACTGCCAACCATGATGTGCCAAACGCAGGTTGCGACCTGGATTTTGTTCCACACAAGGCCAGAAAAGCTCAGCTACGATGCGTGCTGATTAATGTCCGAGGACTCGGCGGCGGTAACAGCAGTATGGTAGTGGAAAAATTTTGCGGAAACTAAACGCCTGGATTGTGAGCAGCGAGGCTAGGATCGTGCTACTCCTCAACGGCAGATGACACCAGTCACAATCCCTACCCTAGGCGCATTGGCCCTTCAGTTAGCGCTTGGGCTGGCCGTATTCCAAGCAAATCCGAAGAGACTGGCAAATCAGTGCTTCCTGGTGCTTTCGTTGGCTATCGCCGGGTGGCTCAGCGGCCTCTATTTCGGGACTAATACAACTAGCTCAAAGGTCGCCGAATTCTGGATCCGTCAAGCCTCCGCTTCCGCCGCTGTATATCTTTTTGCGCTTAATCTTTTGCGCCTCTCCGTGCGGCAGCATTTCGGCGGATGGCGCGACTTGTTCGGTCATTCCAAGGTGTGGCTGCTGGCAACCCTCGGAATCGTTATCCTTTGCCAAACCCAGGAATTTCTCACGGGCGCAGAGCTGTCAGCAACGGTGGGTTTACCGCCCCGCCCGGTCTATCGCGACGGCGTTTACGTTTACTCGGCCTATTTCTCTATCGCGCTGGTTTTGTTGTTGGTCAGCTACTGGCGGGATCTACGAAAGACTAGTGGCGGTGAGTACGTGGAACTTTCTTTCATTCTGATCGGCGGCGTCGCGACAGTTTCCTTCACCCTTGCTCTCTCATTTGTACTCGACAGTCTCATCGGACCTTCGCGAGCGCTTCTTTTTGCTCCGTTTCGGTCAGTTGTTTTCAGCCTCGTCATCGCCTACGGCATCGCGACGCGGAAAATTTTGGAGGTCGGCTTCTTCATGCGACGCGCCATCTCCTACATGGTGTTGGCTGCCTACCTTGTCGCGCTCTACGCCGCAATCTGGTGGCTGAGCTATTCCGTTTTCGTCCCGATTATCGGTCGCGAAGGACGCTCGCTGGCTCATCTCCTCGCTGCTCTGGTCATCGCGTTTGCCATGGCCCCGGCACGCGGCGTTTCGCAATCGCTGGCCGATCGGCTCTTCGTCGGCACGCGCCGGCTGGATTTCCAAGCCACGATGAACCAGGCGGCCGCGATTCTTCGCTCCGTAACCACCCTGAACGATCTGCTGGAACGGTTCGGCCTGACCATCGGACAGGCAGTCGACACCGAACGTGTCTTCCTCCTCCTCCCGGAAGAGGAATTTTATGGCCAACGATTTCCCGCTGTGCAGGCAGGCGCGCGCATCACGCGGATGGAATTGCACCGGGATCAAGCCATCATAGCGCATCTCGAGCGAACGCAGGAAGCGATCGTGCTCGATGAACTCCATCGCGTGCGTTCTACTCCCGAACTCGAGCGCGTGCGCAAGCAAATGAAGTCGCTCAACGTCGCCGTCGCGATGGGCATTTTCTCGCGTGAGCAGCTGGCCGGCGTGATGCTGCTCGGGCCCCGCCGCTCCGGCAGTATCTATGGCACGGTGGAACAGAGCGCGCTTCTCGTACTCTGCGGGCAGCTCGCGGTCGCGATCGAGAACGCCCAGCTTTTCACCGAGGTGCAGAACGCGAAAATCTACAATGAAACGCTCCTGCAAAACCTCACGACCGGCGTCGTAGCGGCCGATCGCAATGGCTTCATCACCGTTTTTAACCGCGAAGTCGAGCAGATCACCGACCTCCCCGCCTCCGAACTTCTGGCCCGAAAAATCAGCAACCTCCCCGAACCTATGCGTGATATCCTGAGCGAGACGCTGACCTGCGGCGAACGCCAGGAAGATCGCGAGATCGCCCTCCGCGCGGGAGAGAAAAGCACCATCCTGCGCGCCAGCAGTTCCCTTTTTCACGGCCAGGATGGCGAACCGCTGGGCGCCCTCATGGTGCTGACCGACATCACCACGCTGAAACGCCTCGAGATGCAGATCCGGCGCAGCGACCGCCTCGCCAGCCTCGGCACGCTTTCCGCAGGCATGGCGCACGAGATCAAAAACCCGCTCGTCTCGATCAAGACGTTTGCCCAGCTCCTGCCGGAGCGCTACCAGGACTCGGATTTCCGCGAGACTTTCTTCTCGCTCATCGGGCACGAGGTGGATCGGATCGACTCGTTAGTCAATCAGCTGCTGCGTTTCGCCCGTCCGGCCAAACCGCTGCTCAAGCCGATGCACGTGCACGAGGTCTTGGAAAAAGCTCTCCTCCTGGTCGGTCATCGGCTTTATCAGAAAGATATTAAATTAACTCGTTCCTGGCAGGCCGAAGTTGATACAATACGCGCCGATGCGGACCAGATCGAGCAGGTTTTCCTCAACTTCTTCATCAATGCGCTCGACGCGATGAAACCGGGCGGCTCCCTCACCGTGGCGACCGAGATCGGAACGACCGACATTTGGCCGACCGCGTTGCCAGACGATTCGGGCGAGGTCCGGGAGATCCTGCGCATCACGGTGCAAGACGATGGCAGCGGGATTAAACCGGAAGATGTGGCGCACGTTTTCGACCCATTTTTCACAACCAAAGATTATGGCACAGGCCTGGGGCTTTCCGTGGTGCATGGCATCGTCCAGGAGCATGGCGGCCAGATCGAGGTGGAAAGCGAGCTCGCTCGCGGCACCAGCTTTCACATTCTGCTCCCACTCGTGCGCTTCCAGGAAGAAGTGGCCGCGGCATGATCCCACCGGCTGCGTGCGTCCTTTACACTCAGGATCCCGATTTCGTCAGGCGGACGCGCGCCTATCTGCGCAGCTTCGCCTCGCTCCAGCATGTCGGCCAGGTCGAGCGACTCGATCCGGTTCTCGAACAGAGCCGGCCCGCCGTGCTCTTACTGGATCTCCGCGGCAAAGGAAGCCGTGATCTGCTGGCGCAGGTCCAGGCGCAATGGCCCGACGTCCTGATCATCGGCTTCGGCACTCTGCGTTCCGAACCGTTGCGCGAGGCGGACGAGGCCGGCATCTACGCGGCGGAAGATGTGAATCTGGAGCGTCGCCATTTCCAAAGATTGGTCGGCCAGGCGCTTGATCATCTCCACCTCCTGGAGGATAACCGCGCCCTGCGCGCTGATGCCGCCCGCTCGCCTGTCGCGCGCCACTACCCCGCACTCGAAGCAATGCCCGAATCACACCAGAGAGCGCTCCCGATGCTGCGATTGCCGAGCGCCCTGGGGCGTTCGATGAAGAGCGACCAGCTCGTCCATGCCGTGGTCGAGGGGCTGGCCGATGCTGCGCGCGTAACGCGCGTTGGATTGTTCAACCGCGACCGTTCAGGCAGGACCTTTCGCCTGCGCGCCGGCGTTCGGTGTTTGCCCGAGACCTACGAGCATGAATATCACGAGAGAGACTCGCTGCTTCGCTGGTTCGAGCTGCACGCGCACCTCGTCTATCGCGCGCATCTCGCGCAGATGGATTATGCGCAGCGAGAGCTCCTCCGGCGTGCGCTCGATACGGCTGGCGCGGAAGTTCTCGTCCCGCTTCATGCCGGTGGCCGGGTCAGTGGCTGGCTTTTTTTCGGTCATCGACTCACGGGCCAACCGTTCGATCAACATTCCCTCGAGAGATTGATGCTGCTGGGCGAAGAGGTATCCGCGGTCCTCGAGAACGCTGCCCAGAACGAGGAGATCACGGCGCAGAAAACCCTCGCCGAAACACTTCTCACCGCGATCCCGCCGGGGGTCATCGCGTGCGACGAGAACGGCCTCATACAGTGGTGCAATCCCACCGCGGCGTCCATCCTTCAGGTCACGGCCGCCGAAGTGCTCAACCGCCCGGTCGAGGTCGCCGACAGCCGCATTGCCTCCCTCCTGCGCAGGACCCTCGAGAGTCCCGTGCCCTTATCCCCGCAGCAATGGATCGACGGGCGGAGCCGGCGATCCCTTTCCGTCCAGACGCGCCGCCTTTCGCATTCACTCGACTCGTTAGGCGCAGTCGCGGTTATCCAGGACCTGACCCCCGAGGAGTCGCTCCGCGAGAAGCAGGAGCTGATGGATCGGGCCGCGTTCTGGACCGACCTGGCTGCGAGCATGTCGCACGAAGTGCGCAATCCTCTGGTTGCGATCAAAACTTTCGCACAACTCCTGCCCGAGCGTTTCGACGACCCCGATTTTCGCCGCGACTTCAACGATATCGTGGTTCAGGAAATAGATCGCCTCGACCTCATCATCACGCAGATCAATAACTTTGCGCATCCGCCCGAACTCCATTTTAAGCCGCTCGACCTGCGTTCGCCGATGAAAAAGGCGATCGAATTGGTCCGGGCCCGCGCGATCGACAACGGCTTTTCGATCGAGACCACCCTGCCCGACGATCTGCCGCGGGTGATCGGCGATGAGACCGCCCTGGCCGAAGCTTTTGCGCATCTCGTGACGAATGCCGCGGAGGCGACGCACGGACGGCCCAAGGCAAAAATCACCCTCTCGGCCAAGCCGGTCCACGAAGGCGAACACACCAGCGGCGTCGTCGTGACGGTCCACGATAATGGGCGGGGGATCGCGAGCGATCTGCGCGACAAGATTTTCTCCCCTTTCTGCACGACGAAGGCCCGCGGGATGGGGCTCGGGTTGCCGATCGTGAAACGGACCGTGTTTGATCACAACGGCCGTGTCGATGTCGATTCCAACGTGCAGGGGACCTCTGTCAGCGTCCTTCTCCCGGTGCTCGAGAACGGCGGCGCCTGAAGTTACCCCTCGTAGTTGAGAGTTGACCCCTGCCAGTCCAGAGTGCGGTCAGGAGATTCCAGACACCTATGATCGTTACCACCAAGCAACTCTACAAGGTCGCCTACGGGAAATTCGCCGTGGGCGCTTATAACGTGAACAACATGGAACAGATCCTCGGACTGTTCCGCGGCAACGTGCAGAGCCAGGCTCCCTTTATCATCCAGCTCTCGAAGGGCGCGCGGAAATATGCCGACAAACGGATGCTCGAAGCGCTCATCCGCACCGCCGAAAAGATGTTCACCGACGCCATCTTTGCCGTGCATCTCGATCATGGCGACGAGGAAACCTGCTACGACTGCATCGACTCCGGTTTCTACAGTTCCGTCATGATCGACGCCAGCCACGAATCGTTTGAAGAAAACATCGCCATCACCAAGCGTGTGGTCGATCGCGCGCACCAGAAGGGCATCAGCGTCGAAGCGGAGCTCGGACAGCTCGGAGGCGTCGAGGAAGACATTCAGGTGGACGAAGGGCACGCCTCCCTCACCAACCCGGAGGAAGCGGTGGAATTCGTGCAGCGAACGGGCTGCGATTCGCTTGCAGCGGCGATTGGCACGAGCCACGGCGCCTATAAGTTCAAGGGCACACAAGGTCTCCACTTCAATGTCATCGAGGAGATCCAGAAGCGCATCCCGGGCACACCCATCGTTATGCACGGGAGCTCAAGCGTCCCGGTCGAAGAAGTGGAGAGAATCAATGCCGCCGGTGGGAAACTCGACCCTTCCGCTCGGGGCGTGAACGAGAATGAATATCTGCCCGCAGCCAAGCTGGGCGTGACCAAAGTCAACATCGATACCGATGGCCGCCTGGTCTGGACCCGCGTGCACCGCGAATTCTTTCGCGATCATTCGGAACAGTTCGATTTCCGGCCGCCGGGCAAAATTTTCGTCGAGGAATACGCAAATTTCATTGCGCACAAGAACGAGAAACTCGGCTCCGCCCACCAGCTCGACGCGATACGCGCCAGCCTTTAAAGGACAACGCGATCGGTCAGGGCCGGAGGATCATGCTCCTCGGCAGCTGCTCGGATACCAGAACTCCCTGCAGGAAAGCGGAAGCCTCGGGTGCGGGTTCGGCCGCTGCTGAGCGAGCGCCAGATCGCTCGTGTTCCACTCGCGATTCCTGGCTCTTCAGCTGAAAAGTCAGGCGCACGTAATTCGCTTCCACCCCGACGAGCGAAAGAGTGAACCGCCGCTTTTGCCGGAAGCGAACCTCGCCTTCCACAGCTCGCCACTTTGGACTGTCGAGGCCGAGCCGGCGGTCCGAAACCGCGATGTTGAGTTGTCCTTCAGTTGCCGCAGTCTCGGTGACAAAAGTAAAGCTGCGATCCGGAGAGGTATCCGTCAGCCGAATAACGAACGAGTTCACACCTCGTTCCAGCAGAGCGAAAGGAGGTAATGCCGATTGCATCCCTGCCATCACCGCTGGCAATAGAAGAAAGAATCCTGCCGCGCCCAATCGACGGATCACGGACCTCAGATTGAAGAAGTTGAGAACGCGCGACATCCTTCCAGGCAGAGCTTGAATCACGCCAACACGCCGCGGCCCGATTAGGCCGCCCCCTACGCAGTACGAGGGAGATTGACCTAGACCGCGGGTTGAGAAATAGCTTGCCGCCACTGCTAAGGACGCGTAAAAACAGCCGCAAACCACGGCGAAAGCCCACAATGAAAGCAGGACCTTCGAGGGAGGGCTCAAGGATGGATATCGCCCAGATCATTTGTTTCCCCGCGTCTCTCGTCCGGAATGGCGATCCCGAAGTTGGGTACTGCATCTGCTAACTAGATCGCGCTTGCCTCACATGAGCATGGCTTCAAAACTCCACTCTAAGACTGCCGTGGCAACGGCGGTCCTCCTCCTTTTCACGTTCCTCTCTCCCACACCGCTCGTTCTTGCTCAGGATGCCGTCCGGCCTTCCCTCGCAGGCGAAGCCGCGGCCGAAGCCCGACGCCAGTCGATCGACCAAATCCCTTACAACCTGCTCCTCGGTCCGGTCCGGTTCCGTTTCAGCATCACCACGGGGATCGAATACAACGATAACATCAACCTCTCGGAGACCAACAAACAGTCCGATGTGATTATTCGGCCACAGTTCAATATCGACGCCATCTGGCCGGTGACGCAGTTAAACACCCTCAGACTCGATCTCGGTCTTGGCTACTCCTTTTACCTGGAGCATCCCAATTCCAACACCAACGGAGTTCTGATCTCTCCGGGATCGCAGCTCTCTTTCGACATCTTTGTCATGGATTGGCGGTTCAACATCCATGATCGCTTTTCTCTGCAACAGGATCCCGTTGCTCAAATTCAGCTGAGCAACGTGGTCGACTACGGCCGCTTTGAAAATACGGCCGGTATCTCGGCTCTCTGGGATCTGAATAAGGCCGTCCTGACCTTTGCCTACGATCACTACACCTATGTCTCGACCTCCGAAACGTTTTCCTATCTGGATCGCAACGCCGAGATCCTTGGCTTTAGCGCCTACTTCGCCCTGACCTCCACCACCGGCGCCGGCATCGAGACTGCCGCAGTCTATAGTTACTATAGCCAGGACTTTCTCAATAACTCCGTTAACTACAGCATCGGTCCATTTGTCGAGACGCAGATCAGTAACTATCTCAAGCTGCGCGCTGCGGTCGGTTACCAACTAATCGATTTCGACCAGGGCGGCGGGGTCGACGATTCCAGCGATTCCAGCAGCTACTATGCAAACATCCTGCTGTCGCATCGGATTAACGCCGCCATCACACAAACCATCTCCGCAGGACACGAGTCGCAGCTCGGGGTCAACTCAAACTTCGTCGAGCTCAACTATGTCCGACATACCGCGACTTGGAACATCATTAACGGCGTTCTCTTATCGACAGAAGTCTTTTATGAGGACGGCGACGACTCCGGCGGGCTCAACGCCGAGCATATCCAACGCTATGGCGGCGCTGCTACCCTCGGCTATCAGTTGACTCCGCACATCACACTTGGTCTCCGCTATCAATACATTCAAAAGCAGTCCAATCAGCCGAATCGCGACTATAAGCAAAACAGCGTTTCGCTCGACGGCACCTACAGCTTTTAAACCAAATCGCAATTCTCAATGAAGCGTCACCTGTGCTTATCTGGCCTCTCCGCCATCACTCTGCTTGCCACGCCGCTCGCTTCGGCGCAGGAGAGTAGTCCGCTGCCCAACATTCCCAGGGCTACCGCGGTGGAACCACCCGGCCCTGGTACTTCCAGCAGCACAGTCATGCGAACCAATTCGATGGCTGTGCTCGATGATAAGAAGCGTCTGGGAAGAGATGACTTTGTCAGTTTTCGCGTAGTCGAGGATCGCGATGACCAATCGCAGAGACTCCGCGTCAATGACAACGGAGAGCTCGAGGTGCCTTACATCGGCCTGGTCCCGGCTCAGGGCAAGACCTGCCGCGAGCTGGCCTATAATATCAAGTCGGCACTCGAAAAGGAATACTACTATCACGCCACGGTCATCTTGGCGGTCGACCGGATTAGTGAACGCTCCCGTGGAAAAATCTACGTTTACGGAGCGGTCAAAGGGCAGGGCCCGCAGGAGATCCCGCCGGATGAGACCTATACCGTCAGCAAGGCGGTCATCCGGGCCGGCGGGTTTGGCGATTTTGCCGATAAGAGAAAGATAAAACTAACGCGCAAGAACGGCCAGGACGTGGTGGTCGATCTTAAGCGTGTCATCGAACAAGGCCACTCGGAAGATGATGTCGTTCTGCAGCCGGACGACCAGATCTATGTCCCGCAGCGGCTGGTTAACTTTTAGTTATGCAGAACAAGGCCTTCGAACGATCGTCTCCCGCATCGATTACAACGTCGATTATAACCCGCCTGCATCGTTATAAGGCGCTGCTCCTTCGCCGTTGGTGGATCCCGCTCCTCACCATTTCGCTCGGCCTCTTCGTCGGAGCCTGGATGATCTTCCAGGCGCCCAACGCCTTTCTCTCCACCAGTAAAATGATGGTGGCGGGCAAATTGAACCTGGCTCAAAACGCCGTCTACAGCGAAGACAGCAATAACTTCTACGGAACGCAGATCCAACTCATGCAGAGCGATGAAGTGCGATCCGGAGCGGAAGCACTGGTCCGGGCGACCCATCCCGAGATGGCGCCTGTGAAAGTGACCCTCTCGATCACTCAGCGGCCTCGCACCTCCATCTTTGAACTGGAAGCAGTCGGCACCTCTCCGGATTACACCCAGGCTTATCTCAATGCTGTGATGCAGAAGTATCTCGACCAGAAAAAGAGCATGCGCGCTGACCAGGGAAGCCATGTCACCACCGCAATCACTGAGCAGCTTATCCAGGTCGAGAAAGATCTGCGGAACGGAGAAGACCAAATGCTGGAGTTTCAGAAAGAGCACAACATTGGCTTTATCCAGGAAGAAGGGAACAGTGCCGCCGCTTATCTGGTGAAATTGAATCAGGACTACGCGCGGCTAAAGACCGAATACGATCTCCTCAGCCTGCTCGACCTGGACCAGAACCTCGACCGCCAACAGGCCGCCCCGAGACCTTCCGAGACCGCGACCGCTGCGCAACCGGAGGATGGGATGCCTTTCTCCGATGTCGGACCAGAAGGCGAGTATCTCAAGGCAAAACAGATGGTTCAATTACTGAAGGCGGAGCGTGACACGCTCTCCAAGGATCTAAGGCCGAGGCATCCCAAGATCATCAAGCTGAATGATGAGATCGATAAGCAAGAGAAGCTGATCGGTCTTTATCGGCAGGATGCGGTGGAAAAGCTCGAGACCCAGCGCAAGTCCATCGGCAAACAGATGGAGAACCTCCAATCCAACATCAAGGAATGGGAGAAGAAGGCGCTCTACCTGAGCCAGCAGCTCGCGCAGTTCAATCGTCTCAAGGGGAAGGTCGACCGCCAAAAGACGCTTTACGATCGCCTGACGAACAATCTCAAGGACGTCGACGTTTCGCAGGTCGTCGACGCGGGCGATCAGGTCGGCATCATGGAAAATGCCACCACACCCGTTTCAGTACGTCCCGGCCTGATCCGTAGCCTGCTCATCGGGCTGGGCTTCGGTGCATTTGCCGGCTTGGTCATCCTGGTGCTGCTCGACCGCATCGACGACCGAATGGCGTCGTTTACCGAATTCCAGCATTACTTCACGGAGAACATCCTCGGCCAGATTCCCAAGGAGAAAACGAAGGGCGCCGTCTCTCTTCTTCAACCCGACGATGCTCGCCATATCTTCGCCGAATCCTACCGCAATGTGCGTTCGTCGATTTTCTTCATGCCCTACGAAGGACCGCGGCCGAAGACTCTGCTCGTCACCAGCGCTGTGCCGAATGAAGGCAAGTCGACCGTCTCCTCGAATCTCGCGATCACGATGGCGCTTTCCGGAGCGAAGACTCTTCTGATCGACGGCGATCTCCGGCGCGGCGCGTTGCGCGAGGCTTTCGATATCGATTCCAAGATCGGTTTTTCCGAAGTCCTGAAACAGGAGGTGAACTGGCGGGAGGTGGTGGTTCCCACCTCCTTGCCAAGTCTTTTTGTGCTACCGCGGGGAAATACCCTTTCGCAGCCAAGCGAACACCTCCTGCGCGAATCGACGGACGCCTTTCTCAAGGATATCTACAATCACTACGACTACATCATTATCGATAGCTCGCCCATCCTGGCCGCTGACGATACGACGAGTCTTGCCCCGAAGATCGACGCCACTCTGTTCGTAGTCCGCCTTTCCTACACCTCCGCACGGCTGACTCGCAAAGCGCTCGAGCTCCTCTATAATCGGCAAGTCAACGTTCCCGGGGTCATTCTTAATTACGTCGACACGTCGCTGCCAGAATACTATTACTACCAATACGCGGAGTATTATAATAACCCGGCTCCCGCCGCGCCGGATGATTCTCTCCATCCGGCCGGGGAGAAACACGGGCATCGCGTCTAGCGTCTGGCCCGCGCGACCCGGGCGGGTTGCGGTCCGGCACCGCGCGACTGGGTTCTTCGGCTCATGATCTCGCCACCACCGCCGTCTCCCGCGGTCGGTCCCACCGTCGGCGGCGGACACATCATTTTTTTGGCCCGGCGGGTAGGCCAGTTCGCGTCCGTTCAGTTCCTCGTGCAGCTCGTCGGATTTGCCGCCGGCATCCTGCTCGTCCGTACCCTCGACTCTCGTGAATATGGCCTTTTCACGATCGCGAATACGATGCAGGGCACGATCAACGTCCTGGCGGATATCGGGATCAGCATCGGCTTGGTCTCGATCGGCGGCCGGGTCTGGCAGGATGGCCGCCGTTTTGGAGAACTCATCAGCACGGGCCTGAAGCTACGGCGCAAGCTGGGGGTGGCGGCAGTGCTTGTCGTGACGCCGTTGCTCTATTTCATGCTGGTGAAAAATGGCGCCTCTTTCCCTTACGCCGCACTCCTGATCGCCGCCGTCCTGGGCGGCTTGTACGTCCAGTTGTCGCTGGGGGTGCTCGACGTAGTGCCCCGTTTGCGTTCCGATATCCACCAGATTCAAAAGATCGATTTCACCGGATCGATCGCGCGCCTCCTGGTACTGATTGCGCTCGCCTTTGTTTTTCTGAATGCCGGTGTCGCAGCCGTGGTCGGTTCAAGCGCGCTCCTCTTGCAATATCTGCTCCTGCGTCGCTATGTCCGTGGCGTGATCGACCTCAAGGCGAAAGAGAACGCGGATGATCGCCGGGCCATGCTTGGCTTCATCCGGAATCAGGCGCCCAACGCGATCTTCTATTGTCTCCAGGGCCAGATCACGATCCTGCTCATCACTATTTTCGGCCACAGCGCCGGCGCGGTTGCAGAGGTCGGGGCGCTCGGTCGCCTGGCCATGATCTTCTCCGTCCTTGGCAACCTGATCATAAACATTTTCGCGCCTGCCTTCGCCCGCTGCCAGGAAGCGCACAAACTCCGCTGGCTCTACGCGGGGATCGGGGGCGGGGTGGCCCTCTTTGGGCTTCTCGTCCTAGCGGGCGCAGCGTTCCTGCCTAACCAGTTCCTCTTTGTATTGGGAAATCGCTACGCGCACCTGCAATATGAGCTCCTCCTGATGGTCGGAGGCGCCACTCTAAACATGATTGCGAGCACGCTCTGGACTTTGAACGCCTCGCGCGCCTGGATTGCCGGTTCGTGGCTCTACATTCCTCTCACCCTCGGGACGCAGCTCCTGCTAATCCCTTTCATCGACTTCTCCACCGTCACCGGCGTGCTGACCTTTAACCTCTTTTCCGCCCTTCCCAGCCTGCTGCTCAACGTCGGTTTGAGTTACCGCGGCTTCCGCCAGCCGACACCGACATGAAAATGCCTAACGTTGGTTATCACGCCGCGCGCTGGGAAGGTAGACTGCGGCGCGGAGCCTACCAGGCGCTTCTGCCCGCTATTGCACAACGTAAAGTGGAGGTCCCGCGCGCGGTCCCGCTCGAGGTTTACTCCTACTCTGGCGAGGCCATGCTCCCCGAGCAGGTTCGTTCCATTCGGTCTTTCCTTCGTTATGTCGGACGTCCGGAACGTTTCATTGTCGTCACAGACGGTTCGCATTCCGCATCGAGCATCGATCTGTTGAAGAAAATCGATCCGGTTGTTTCAATTCGCCCGACAGGCGAACGCTTGCCGTCCGACCTGCCGGAAAGGTTCCGTCACTACGTCACGACTTACCCGATGGGCAAACAACTCGGCCTGATCATGTCGCTCCCGCGTCGCGGTCCGGCCTTTTATGTCGATTCCGACGTCTTATTCTTTCCGGGCGCAGCGAACTTCTGGCCGGACTCCAGTGCGACCAAGGCGCCGGCCTTCTATCTTCCCGATTGCCAGGATAGCTCTGCCGATTCCCGTGTCTTTCGCTCCGCGGAGGAGGCCCTGCGGCCAGTTAACTCCGGTCTCCTGCTGTTATATCGTCCGCTCGATTGGTCACTCGCGATCCAGCGCTTTCTCGAAATGAACGAGGAGCCCAATTTCTTCACTAACCAGACCCTGGTGCACCTCGTCATGCACGCCAACGGCGCGTTGCCGCTCGACCCGGCGCGATTTGTCCTGCAACTGGACGATCAATTCATCTATCCGGACCGTTATGCCGGCCCGGGACTTGTCCTGCGCCACTACGTCAACCCGGTTCGCCACAAGTTTTGGACGACGCTCTAAGCGCGATGCAACCGTCACCTCGCCCGCTCCGAATCCTCACGATTGTGAACCTGCCATGGGATGCGCGCCTGGGCGCTTCCCGCGTCTGGATGGAGTTAGCGAGGGAGTGGGCCCGCGCCGGTCATTCCGTAGAGAAATACTGCCTGACCGACGCTTTTCCGGAGCCTCCCTATTCTCGCGCCGGTTCCGCTCTGCGGCAGATCCTTTTCCCGCGCAAAGCTGCCGATTACGTTCGGGCCCACGCCGATCGTTTCGATGTCATCGACTGTCTCATAGGTGTCCTTCCTTTTCCCAAGCACACCCTGCGCTTTCGCGGATTGGTCGTGGCGCGCTCCGTCGGGCTTTTCCGACTTTATAATCAGTTTCTCCGACGCTCGGCAGCGCGTGGGCCGAAGCAATCCGAAGGGCGCTGGTTCGGCCATCTCTTCCACCGCTTTATCGAATGGCGAGCGCGGATTGCTTCCGAAAAGTCCCTCCGCACCTGCGATCTCTTGAACTTGCCTAACGAGGATGAGCGCCGCGCGCTCGCCTCCGACCCGGCAATTCACGCCCACACCATCGTCGAACCTTACGGGCTGAATGAGCAATTCCTGCGTTCCCTCCGTGAGGCAGCTGCGCCAGCGCAGCAACGCTTGCAGGGCAAGACAATCTGCTTCATCGGAATGTGGGGGCCGCGCAAGGGAGCTCGTGAATGGCCTCAAATCATGAAGGCCATCTGGTCCCATCATCCCACCGCACAATTCGTCTTCCTCGGAACCATGTTTGACGAGGCCGCCGTGCGCGCCGACCTGGGGGCAGCTAACGAAACGCGGATTTCCTGCCGGCCCAACTTCGTCGAACAAGACCTGCCCGCCATTCTCGCCGACTGCGCGCTCGGCATCTTTCCCAGTCACATAGAAGGGTTCGGCCTGGCCGTGCTCGAGCAATTGGGGGCGGGGTTGCCTACCATTGCCTACGACGTGCCGGGACCAAGACAGATCCTCCAGGGAGAAAAGGATCGCCTTCTCGTGCCCGTTGGGGACATCGCGGCGATCGCCGACCGCGCCTTGCACATCCTGTCCCTGCCTCTCCCGGAATACGAAGCGTTGTCCGCCGAGTGCATAGGTGTCGCGAGCCGTTACCGCTGGAAAGAGATTGCCGCCAACACCATTGTCCAGTACCGGCGCGAGCTTACTTCGTTAACGACAGAGGCCAACGGGAGTGACCAGTGAAACCGTTGCTGCAGATCATTCCTCGGGCGCCCGCGGATTGTGGCGGCGTAGGAGATTACGCGCAGCTCCTCGGCCTTCGCCTGCGAGAGTTACGCGGCATCGAATCTACTTTCATCTCCGCCGCACCAGTCGGCGCGGCGCAGACTGTAGACGGGTTTTCAATCCTCTCTCCCCTTCGTTCTCTGGACAAGATAATCGACCCGGGGCCAGATCTTCTTCTGCACTTCGTGAATTACGGCTACGACCCGAGAGGCGTGCCGATCTGGCTTCCATCTCTCTTGCGGCGGTTGCGAAAAGTTGCCGGGGGCAATCTGGTCACCGTGTTTCATGAGCTCTACGCCAGCGGCTCCTGGCGACAGAGCGCGTTTTGGTTACATCCTGTGCAGAAGCAGATCGCGCGCGCCATCGCCCGGCTCTCCGCTTCATGCATTGTGAGTAATGAAAACCAGCGTGCCCAGCTCCTAGGTCTGGCGCCGGAAGCAAATGTCAGGGTGCAACCGGTGCCCTCGAACTTTGGCGAGCCCTCCTTCTCCACGACCGACCTGGCGCAACGCGATCCCCATCGCTGGGTTATCTGCGGAGGCACTGCGCTGGTCGCACGCTCGCTCAATTCATTCTTGCAGAACCGAATAGTTATTCCGCCTTCGGTCACTCCACATGAGTTGGTCGTGGTCGGCGGTGCTGAGAGCGCGGAAGTTCGTACCGCACTCCGAAAGGTGCAGGGCATTCAGACGAGCTATCACCCGGCAATTGCCGCAAGCGCTGCCTCGCGCATTCTCTCCACCTGCGCCTTTGGCTGGCTCGACTATTTGCACACCCCCGATGTTCCGATGACGACTATCCTGAAGTCGACTGTGTTTGCGGCTTTTTGCGCGCATGGAATCATGTCGGTTTTTCCGCACAGCGGTACTTCTATTCATCTAGGTCAGGACAGCCTGCCTGGACCGTATTATATCAGCGCGGACGCTCAGTCTCTGCCCCCCCTTTCCGAGCGTGTCTCGACCGCGCACCTCATCCACGAGTGGTATCGCCGGAACGCCTCCTCTCAGCAGCTGGCCGAAACCATCGTGAACGCCCTTGGCTGGCCCGCTCTGACCCATGACGAAAGTTGATCTTTTCGTGGTCCACTGGAATCAGCCGGCTGCCTGTGTCGCGACAGTCGAAGCCATGTCACGGCAGGGATTACCCTTAAACATTACGGTCTTGGATAATGACTCAGCGACAGACGCCTACGCGCGGTTGCAGGCGGAATTTGACCCATCAGTTACCATCGTTAGGCTGGACGACAACAAGGGCTGGGGCGGCGCGCTCAATGTGGGTCTGCGGCGCTGGCTGCGCGAAGAGGGTAGCCCTTATTGCCTAATCAGTGCACACGATGCGATGCCGGAAGCAGAGTGCCTCCGGCTTCTTCTCGCGGCGGCGGAGGCGGATCCACGCATAGGTATCGCCTGCCCGCAGTATCCCGAACCATTTGTCGCCCGGCTTTCGCCCTGGCGGGGGGTACACCCGGTGACGGTTGCTCCGCGAGCCGCGGGAACTGCCGAGGAAGTCGATGTGCCACACGGAACGTTGATGCTGGTTCGGCGAAAATGCCTGGATGAGATAGGTCTCTTCGACCAGCGCTACTTTGCCTATGGCGACGAACATGATCTCGGCGCCCGCGCCGTACGGCACGGTTGGAAGGTGGCGATGGTCTGGGGATCGATTGTGATTAACCCGGCAACTTCGACCGAGAGTTCGTGGCGCAGCTACCTGTTTGCGCGTAACTCACTCTTTCTCGTGCGCTCCCATTTTGGGCGCTGCGCCGCCGCCCTGCGCGCAGCGCTGATTCTTTGTAACACTTTGCGTCTCGGCGTGGCCCGCCGTGAGGATGGCTTCGCATTCTCCGCCCGCGCTCGCTGCCGTGCGGTCCGCGATTACTTTTACGGCTGCACCGGCCGTCCTTTCATTCCTTGAAGATACTCGTTTCATCACACGCCTTTGGGCCGAGCATCGGAGGCATCGAGACGGTGAGTGCTTTGCTTGCCTCGGAATTCGTTCGCTTGCGGCATGAGGTGACCGTGGTGACGCAGACGGCTTCCGAAAAAGTTGACGATCTCGGCTATCGCGTTTTGCGTCAGCCTTCCCTGTTTTCGTTAGGCAAAGCGATCCGCTGGTGTGACCTGTTCTGGCAGAATAATCTGAGCCTGCGCACACTCGGGCCGGCCTTGGCCTGGTCGAAGCCGATCGTGATCACGCATCAGGGCTCCTATTGTCGCAGACCGGCCGGGATCGATCTGGTCCAACGCCTCAAGCACTTCGTAGTCGGGCGCACGACCAGCGTCGCGATAAGTGAGGCGGTCGCCGCCTGCTTCGCGACGCGCTCGAGGGTGATCCATAA
Organism: Spartobacteria bacterium; assembly: GCA_039933235.1. Classification (GTDB taxonomy): domain Bacteria; phylum Verrucomicrobiota; class Verrucomicrobiia; order Chthoniobacterales; family UBA10450; genus Palsa-1392. The sequence continues at coordinate 35,415 of JBDTOL010000125.1, forward strand.
CCCTTATGACGCGCGGATGTTCTCCCAGGGAGAGCCGAGCGAAGGGCGCGCGGGTGAGTTGATTTTCGTCGGACGTCTGGTGGCCGAAAAGGGAGTCGATTTGCTTCTGCACGCCCTGGGCAGACTGCGCGGGAGCGGCCTGTCGCCATCCCTTAAGGTAGTCGGTGCCGGCCCGGAGCTCTCGACACTGCAGCGGCTGGCGGCCGATCTTGGCCTGGTTAATCAGGTCGTCTTTGCCGGACCGAGGCGGGGCGAGGAGCTAGTGCGTCTCCTGCGTCAGCACAGGGTGCTTGTCGTGCCGTCCCGTTACGATGAGCCATTCGGCGTCGTTGCGCTGGAAGGTATCGCCTGCGGATGCGTCGCGGTCGGCTCCGCCGGCGGCGGGCTGCCGGAGGCGATCGGTCCCTGCGGTCCCACCTTTCCCAATGGCGACCTCGACGGTTTGGTCGAGGCACTGGAATCACTTTTGCGTCGCCCTAACGAACATGAGAAATACCTCGCGGCTGCCCCGCAGCACCTGGCCAGGTTTCACCCCGAGACGATCGCTGAACAGTATCTAACCCTTTTCCGCTCAAAGCTCGCGTGATCCTGCTTTCTCATCCCACCGCCAACCAGAATGTACGCCAAATTGCCCTCGCCTTCGCCGAGGCGGGGTTGCTGGAGGAGTTCTGGACCGCTGTGCATTGGAAAGAGAACGGCCTCTTCGATCAGCTAGCTCGGATCGCCCCGCGGCTGCGCCATGAACTGCGTCGTCGCTCTTTCCCGGAACAATTGGCACCTTTCATCCACACCGTGCCGGGACGTGAATGGGGCCGGCTCGCTTCCGGACATCTAGGCTGGATCCGACTCACGCGAAATGAGCGCGGCGTTTTCAGCGTCGACGCGGTCTATCGCGCGCTCGATCGCCGGGTCGCGCAGCGAATCGCTTCCGGCCTCTCGATCAAGGCTGTCTACGCCTATGACGACGGCGCTCTTGCAACTTTTCACGCTGCCCGGAAGCGCGGCATCAAGTGCATCTATGAGCATCCGATCATCTCATGGCGCGTCGTGCGCGAACTCCAGCGCGAGGAAGCGGAGCTGCACCCGAAATGGGCGCCCACCCTCGGCGCCCTGCACGACAGCGATGAAAAGCTGGCGCGGAAAGACGAAGAGCTGTCGCTGGCAGACGTGGTCGTCACTGCCAGCAGCTTTGCCCGGGAAAGCATCGCGCACGTTCCGGGTCTTACGGCGCCGGTAGTGGTCATACCCTACGGCACTCAACCGGCAGCCGCTTCGAGCCCGAAAGAAAGCACGAGCAGGAAGTTGCGCGTCCTTTTTGTCGGGTCCTTAAGTCAGGCAAAAGGCCTTGGTTACCTGCTCGAAGCCATAGCGCGCCTGGGCGACTCGGCCAAACTCACCCTGATCGGTCGTAGAATCAGCCCGGAAATTCCCGCGCCGGCGCTCTTGGACAAGTATCGTTGGATCCCTTCCCTACCCCACGGCGAATTGTTGCGCGAGATGTCCCGGCACGACGTGCTCGTCCTGCCCTCCCTGCACGAAGGTTTCGGGCTGGTCATGACGGAGGCGCTGGCGCAGGGCCTCGTCGTCATCACCACTCCGCATACCGCCGGCCCGGACCTGATAACGGAAGGTAAGGACGGCTTTGTGGTGCCGATTCGCTCCTCGGAGGCAATCGAGGAGAAGCTCGCCCTCCTGCAGCGGGACCGGGCGTTGCTCCAGGCAATGCGGGAAGCGGCGCGGGCAAAATCGCGCGATTGCTCCTGGGAAATTTATCGCCAGCGCGTCGTCCGTCTGGCACGAGAAGTGGTGGATAAACGCGTCGAATCATGAATGCCATCGCTGACCGGCGGAGCGCTCCCGCCCAGGAAAATCTGCCGCGGATCTTCGATCGCTCGCAGACGATCCGTCAGGTCCGGCGGCTCATCTGGCTATACCTCTGGTTGCTCATCTTCGAGGGCGCTTTTCGGAAATGGATCCTGCCGGAATTTTCCTCCCCGCTTTTGTTGATCCGGGACCCGGTCGTTCTGTTGATCTATCTGCTCGCACTGCGGGCGCGCCTCTTCCCGCAAAACATCTACGTCATCTCGCTCGCGATCATCGCCATTCTCTCGTGGGCGAACGGCATCATCGTGCTCCTGCCTTATTTTCCGATCCGCACAATCATTCTCGTCACCGGCTACGGGGTGCGCTCCGATTTCCTCCATCTGCCGCTCATTTTCATCATCCCGGCAGTCTTTGACTTGCAGGATGTGAAACGCGTCGGCTGGTGGACGATCGTGGGCATGATCCCGATGGCGGTGCTGATGGCGTTTCAATTTGCCGCGTCGCCCGAGGCCTTCATCAATCGTGCCGCGGGCGTGGGCGAAGGAACGCAGCTGGCAGCCGGCGGGGGCAAGATTCGCCCGGCGGCGGTTTTCTCCTTCATCTCCGGCTCGGTCTATTACGCGAGCGCCGCGGCGGCCTTTCTCCTCCACGCCGTGCTGGCGAGACTTCCCTACCGCACCTGGCTGCTTTACGGGTCGGGCGCGGGTTTGATCGTTGCGCTCGGCGTCTCGGGCAGTCGCTCGGCCGTGTTGGCGGTAATGGTGGTGGTCGCGGCGCTCGGGGTCATCCTGCTCGTTAGGCCGAGCCTGGTCGACAAGTTTGGCCGGCATCTCCTCCTCGCGGTCCTCGTGCTCGTGGCGGTGAGTTATCTGCCCATCTTCCGCGAAGGGGTCGGTATTCTTTCCGACCGGTTTACCGAATCGGCGGAAGAGACTTCGGTCGTGGGCGGCCTCGTCGGACGAACGGTCGGCGGATTCACCGAGGGGCTTTTTGTGATCGATCGCGTCCCGCTCGGCGGATATGGCCTCGGCGTCGGGACGAGCGGCGGCGCGAGCTTCCTGACCGGCGAGGCTTCCTTTCTCCTCGCCGAGAACGAATGGTCGCGCATCCTGCTCGAGAGCGGTCCGATCCTCGGCCTCGCCTTCCTGATCTGGCGCACCGCGCTCACCTGCAAACTGGCCTGGTTTTCCGTCCGGCAGGTGCGCCAGGGTAACACCCTGCCGATCTTCCTCTTTATGGCCGGTATCTTCGTCATCCTGCAGGGGCCGTTCGGACAACCCACGAGCCTTGGTTTCGCAGTCATCTTTGCCGGCCTCTGCCTGGCGGCCCGCCCGCTCGAGCCTGCGGCCGAGGGAGAGGGAGCAGGCTCGCCTAACGACAACGGCGACCCGCCGCCGCCCCGTCCGATGCGGCGCTCAAAATACGCCGAGCGCCTCCACGGTTCGATCAGTCGCTCTCACCCTGCCCATGGTTCTTCTGATCGGTAACTACCCGGCCGATCAACAGCAAAGCATGCAGCGGTTCGCTATGATGATGCTGCGTGGACTGGCCGCGGCGGGTGTGCCCGCTGAGCTGATTCAACCGCAGCCGTTTCTTGGCCGCATTCGTTTCGCCGGTCCGTTCGTGGCCAAGTGGCTCGGGTATCTCGACAAATTTTTCTTCTTTCCGCGACAGTTAAAAAAGAGGCTAACTCGGGACGTTGCTCTGGTCCATGTCTGCGACCATTCCAACGCGATGTATTGCGCGCACGTTCAAGCACGGCCGACCGTCGTCACCTGCCACGATCTGCTCGCCGTGCGCGGCGCGATCGGGGAGAAGACCGATTGCCCGCCCTCCGCTACGGGAAAATATCTGCAGCGCTGGATCGTCGCCGGGCTGCGCCAGGCGAGCGCAGTCGCCTGTGCCTCGCCCGCGACGCTGCGCGACGCAGAGCGCATCGTGGAACAGCGCGACGGCCGGCCGCAGCTCCTTCTCATTCACCATGGCATTAACCATCCCTATCGCAGGCAGGAGTCCGAGCGCGCCCGCGGCCTGCTGGCGCAGGTCCCGGGGCTCGATCTGGCGCGCCCCTTCGCGCTTCACGTCGGTTCGAACCTGCGGATGAAGAATCGTGCCGGCGTCCTTCGCATCTTTGCCCTGACGAAAGACGAATGGAACGGACAACTCGTTTTCGCCGGGCAAAAACTAACGCCGGAGTTGCGCTCGTTAGGCGAGGAGCTCGGGCTGCTCGATCGAGTGGTTGAGGTGGAAGGACCGGAGAACGACCTGCTCGAGGCGCTTTACAGTTCCGCGCTGGTCCTGCTTTACCCGTCGCGCTTCGAGGGTTTCGGCTGGCCGATCATCGAGGCGCAAGCCTGCGGTTGTCCGGTGATATGCAGCGATCGCGAGCCGATGTCGGAGGTGGGAGGCGAGGCCGCGCTGACCGCGGACGTCGAGGATGAGCCCGCCATGGCGCGCGCGCTTCTCGGCCTGACCGATCCCGCGGAGCGCGCCCGCTGGAGCGATAAGAGCCTCCTTAACGCAGAGCGTTTCAGGGCCGAGAAAATGATCGCGGGTTACATCGAACTCTACCGGTCTCTCGGCCTGCAGGTTTAGGGTGCAGCCATGTGCGGAATTGCGGCTCACCTCACTTTTGCGGCGGAAGCGACCCCGCTCGATCTGCAGCTGATCGCCCACCGTGGCCCGGATGCCGCCGGGGAATGGACCTCCGCCGATCGCCACTTCTGGTTAGGCAACACGCGCCTCGCGATCCTCGATCTCTCGCCGACTGGGGCGCAGCCGATGGTCGATCCCACGACCGGCAACGTCATCGTGGTCAATTGCGAGATCTACAATCATCGCACCCTCCGCTCGGAGCTGGAAGGCGCGGAGTGGCGCGGCACGAGCGACACCGAAACCCTGCTCCTCGGCTACGCCCGTTGGGGCCATCAACTGCTCGATCGGATCAAAGGGATGTTTGCCTTCGCGATCTACGACCACGCGCGGCAGGAGCTTTTCGTCGCGCGCGACCGGCTTGGGATCAAGCCGCTCTACTACTCTCTTGATCAGGACGGTCTTCGGCTCGCTTCCGAAGTCCGGATGCTGCTGAAGTCCGGCTCGGCGGTCACTCCAGCGTCTCTTGCCGCCTATCTGCAATGGGGCGCCTGTCCCGAAGACCATCTGCTCTATCCCGGGATCCGGGTTCTTCCCGCCGGTCACGCCATGACCATCGGAAACAGTGGGCAGCCGCAAATCTGGCGCTATTGGCCGGCAAAGAAGAAATTTGCCTCCCCGACCGAAGCCGCCCCGCAGACCATTCGCTCCCTGCTCGAGACGGCGGTGGAAGAGCATCTCCTCTCCGACGTGGCGGTCGCGAGTTTCCTGAGCGGCGGGATCGATTCCTCGATTGTCACCGCGCTGGCCGCACAAAGATTGGGCCGCAGATTGGAAACCTTCTCGGTCGGGTTCGCGGTAGCGGAGTTCGACGAAAGCACTATCGCGCTCGAAGTGGCTGAGCGCTACGGCACCACCCATCAACGTCTGCAACTAAGCGAAGACGAAGTGATCGAATCAGTCGCGCAGGCCGTCGCCCACCTCGATCTGCCGTCGGTCGACGCGATCAACACCTACATCGTCTCGCGCACGGTGGCCGGGCGCGGGGTCAAGGTCGCGCTCTCCGGCCTGGGCGGAGACGAGCTCTTCGGTGGCTACCCCAGCTTCCGCGACGTGCCGCGTTTGCAATGGCTGGCCCGGATCCCGCCCCCGCTGCGCCCGGCGCTGGGCCCGCGCCTGGCCGATTTGCCTAACGATTCCAGCGCCGGAGCTCTGGCACAATGGCGTCGCCGTTTCTTCACCGCCGCGATGTTGCGAGAGGCCGGTCTGCCTAACGAATCGACAGCGCTGGAATGCCCGGTCGATTTGCCGGACGACTTCGCCCGGATCAGCTGGGCCGAGCTGACCGGATACATGCGGAGCATGCTCCTGCGGGACTCCGACCAGATGAGCATGGCCGTCTCGCTCGAGCTGCGCGTTCCCTTCCTCGACCACGAACTGGTCGAGTATGTCCTCGGGTTGCCCGCGGCGGAGAAAAAGCGCTATGGCGGCACGAAGGGCCTGCTCGTCGAGGCCTGCCGCGACCTTCTGCCGCCGTCAGTCTACCGGCGCCCCAAGGCGGGCTTCGCCCTGCCCATGCAGACGTGGATGGCGGGGCCACTCGCGCCCTTTGTCGCGGAGGGGCTGGAGGAAGTGGTGGCGCGCCAACTCCTCCCGGCGCCCTTCGTGGAGAAAGCGCAGGAGCAGTTCCGGGCCGGTCGCCTGCATTGGACGCGTCTCTGGAGCATGGTTGTGCTCGGCCATTTCGTTAGGCGCACCGACGCGCTCCGCCACCCGAATGAAAATTCTGCGCTGCATTCACTCGCTTAACCCGGCCATCGGGGGGCCGCTCGAGTCGGTCAGGCAATCGTCACGCGTCCTGGCCCGGCGCGGGCATGAGGTTGAAGTCATCTCGCTCGATCCGCCGGGCGCTCCATGGCTGGGCGATTTTCCGGCAACCGTGCACGCGCTCGGTCCGGGCCGCGGGAGTTATGGCTATGCGCCCCGCCTCGTGCCGTGGCTGCGGGAACGGCACGAGCAGTTCGACGCCGTTGTCGTGCATGGCATCTGGCAATACAACAGCTTCGGGGTCTGGCGCGCGCTGCACCGGACGTCGACGCCCTATTTTGTCTTTCCGCACGGGATGCTCGATCCCTGGTTCAACCGCACCTACCCCCTCAAGCATCTCAAGAAACTGCTCTACTGGCCCTGGGCCGAATACCGCGTCCTGCGCGACGCGCGCACGGTCCTCTTCACATCTGAAGAGGAGCGGCGGCTGGCGCGGGAGTCGTTCTCTCTCTATCGGGCTAACGAAGTGGTTGTGAACTACGGAACAGCGCCACCCGAGATCGACCTGGCGGCCGCGCGGGAAGAATTCCGCAAGGCGTTTCCCGCCTTGCGGGAGAAGAAATTCCTCCTTTTTCTCGGGCGCATTCACGAAAAGAAAGGGTGCGAAGAACTGTTGCGCGCTTTCGCGGAGGTGAAAGATGCTGCGCGACAGCTCGTCATCGCGGGGCCCTGTGGGGATAAGGATTATTTGCAAAAGCTAAAGCGCCTAACGAGCGACCTTGGCGTGCAGGAAGCGGTCGCCTTCAGTGGCATGCTGAGCGGCTCGTTGAAATGGGGCGCCTTTGCCGCGGCCGACGCGTTCGTCCTGCCTTCGCACCAGGAAAATTTCGGCATCGCGGTGGTCGAGGCGCTCGCCTGTGGCACGCCGGTGCTGATCTCGAACAAGATCAACATCTGGCGCGAGATCGTGGAGGATGGCGGAGGCTTTGCCGATGAGGATGATGTCGCCGGCACGTGTCGGCTGCTCGAGCGCTGGCGCGCAACATCCGAGGCGGAGCGCGCGGAGATGTCGGCCCGGGCACAGCGCTCCTTCGCGAACCGCTTCGCGATCGACCGCGCCGTCGATTCCTTCCTCGAGGTGCTGCAAAAGGGGACTGGCCCGAGATGAAGATCACGATCGTGCTCGGCGCGTTTTTTCCCGTGCCACCGCTGCTCGGCGGAGCGGTGGAGAAGGTCTGGTTCGCGCTCGGGCAGGAATTCGCAAGGCGTGGACACGAGGTAATACAAATCTCGCGAACCTACCCGGCGCTCCCGGAGCGAGAAGAGATCGAAGGGGTGCGACACCTGCGCGTTCCCGGGCACGCCCAGCCGCGCTCGATCCTCTGGTTGAAGTGGCTCGACCTCCTCTACTCGCTCCGGGTGCGCCGGGTGCTGCCGGCCGCCGATATCCTTGTCACGAACACTTTCTGGCTTCCGGTGCTCGTTAGGGGACGAAAACGGGGATTGGTCTACGTGCATGTGCAGCGCGGTCCCAAGGGGCAGATGAGTTGGTATGCGCACGTGGCGCGCCTGTGTGCCGTCTCGCGCGCGATCGCGCAGGAGATCGTGAGCCAGGCGCCTCAGTTGCGCGAGAAGGTGCGGGTCATTCCTAACGCCCTCCCGTTCCGGATCGATCGAACGCCTAACCACAGCCGCGAAACGACGATCCTGTTCGTCGGACGGGTCCATCCGGAAAAAGGCGTAGAGCTGCTCCTTCGGGCCCTCGCCGAACTGCCGCCCGAAGCGCTGGGGGATTGGAAGATCAGAATTGTCGGTCCGCATGAAGTAGAACTCGGCGGCGGCGGCGAAGCGTTTCTGCGCCGGATGCAGGAGATCGGTCGCCAGAGCGGAGCGCAGGTCGAATGGCGTGGAAAGATTTTCGCGGCGGACGAGCTCGCCGCACAATACCGCTCGGCCTCCCTCTTCGTCTATCCCTCGGTGGCGGAGACGGGCGAGGCGCTACCGGTCGCGCCGCTCGAGGCGATGGCGCACGGCTGCGCCCCGATCGTTTCCAGCCTGCCCTGTTTCCGGGATTACATCGCCGACGGCAGCACCGGTTTTGTCTTCGATCATCGTGGCCCGAAACCCGCAAAAAACCTGGCGCGCTGCCTGACGAATGTGGTGAGCCTGGGGAGGGAGCAGATCGAGCGGGTCGGGGAAGCGGCCCGAGCGCAGGCGGCGGAGTTTGACGTCGCTGTGGTGGCGCAACGTTATCTCGACGATTTTGTCGGTCTGCTCCAGAATAGCGCCTAACGAAAAATGGAGCCGCTGCACAATGTCGATCCCGAGCAGAGCTCGCAATTCGCCTCGCCCTGGAAGACGAACGAGCGCGTCCGGCGCATCGTCTGGGAATATTGCTGGGCCCTCTTTTGCGCCTGGACGCCAAAGCCGGCGAATCCGTGGCGTCTCTTTTGGCTGCGCGCCTTCGACGCGAAGATTTATGGAACGCCCTTCGTGCATCAGCGGGCGCGGATCGCGATTCCGTGGAACCTGACGCTGCATGACCGGGCCTGCCTCGGCGACCGGGCCAACGTCTATTGCCTGGACGAGATTGAGATCGGCGCGCGTGCCGTCGTCGCCCAGGAAGCGTATCTCAGCACGGGCAGCCATGATTTCTCACAGCCGACGCTCCCCCTGGCGGTCGCGAAGATCACGATTGGAGAAGATTCTTTCGTGGGGGCGCGCGCTTTTCTGTTGCCGGGAGTGACGATCGGCGCGCGGGCGGTTGTCGGCGCCTGCTCGGTCGTGACCCGCGACATTCCGGCAGATGTTTTCGCGGCCGGGAACCCGTGCCGGGTCCTGCGGCCGAGAGGCGAACACGCGAAACCCAAGTAATTTCGACGCCCGCAGCCGCCTGCCGCGCGGCCCAGTCGCGATTCAACAAGATGATCAAACACAAGGACCTCGACGATCCGGAACGGCGAGAGGTGATCGTGATCGGCGGCGGCATCGCGGGGCTATCGGCCGCCATTTATCTCGGGCGCGCGGAACGCGACACGCTCGTGATCGACTCGGGCCATTCGATGGCAAAATGGGAGCCGGAAGTGCAAAACTACCTCGGCTTTCCCGATGGGATCGGCGGCGAGCAGCTCCTGAAAAACGGACGCCGACAGGTGAAACGCTATAAGGTGCCGATTGCGAACGACCAGATCAAAAGCGTGGCGCGACGGAAGGACGGTTTCCTTCTGCGCGGGCGGCGCCGGACCTACCGGACGAATCGGCTCCTGCTCGCGACCGGGATTTTCCATCTGCCGCCGAAGATTCCCGGAGTGAAGGAGTGCCTCGGGCACAGCATGTTTTTCTGCAAGGATTGCGACGGGTATCGCGTGCGCAGGAAACGGATCGCCATCTGCGGCGCTAACGATGAAGCGGTCGAGTACGCGCTTGGGATGCTGCATTATTCGCCCTGCGTGGTCGTAGCGACGAACGCTGAAAGACCGTGCTGGAGCCGGAAACACGCGGCTCTTCTGAAGGAATATGAAATCCCGGTGCACCGGGAGAAAATCACGGGCGTCGATCATCGCGGCTGCCAGGTGCGCAGGCTGCGGCTGAAGGGCGGGATCGAAGTGAGGATCGATTATATTTTCACCACGCGCGGCGACATTTTCTACACTGGGCTGGCGGAGTCACTCGGCGCGCGGCTCGACCGGGACGGGCAGATCGAAGTGGATCATTGCCTGCGCACCAATGTGCCGCGGCTCTACGCAGCGGGCTGCGTGACGCCGGCCAATTGCCAGATGATCATCGCCGCCGGCCAGGGCGCAACCGCGGCGCAGGCGATCAATCGAGACCTGTTTGAGGAGAGTATCGCGAATCATTCGCTGCGGCGTTTTCGCGAAGTGCAGTTGGAGGAAGAGAAGACGGAGCCGGAGCTGATTTAGGAACCGGCGAGCGTTTCCTGTCTCGTTAGGGGAGAGGCTCGTCCTCCTTGCCGGAGGTCGAGAAAACGGATCCCAACGGGACGACCGGCTTCCCCGGGCGCGCCGACGACCACGGTATCGCCTGAGATGGCGACGCGGTGCCCGATCAGGGCCTCGACGCCACGATCTTCCTTTTGCAGATGCGCCTGTTGCTCGACTGGATCGATCGTGACCGGGTAGCGGGCGCCGGTTGTCTCGACGAGCAGATTCACCCCCTGGGGGCGGGCATCGAAACGCGTCGGCAACTTCCTCCCCTGGGCGTCGCGAACCCTGAGCCCGATGTAAGTGAGCTTCGTCTTACCTCGCCGATCGACGAACCGGAGGCTCAATCCATCGGTTGATACCTCCGGACGCACGTCGTCCCGCAGGGTGAGGTAGAACTCCAGTCTGGATCCATGGGCGGTCGTCCCCCACGGTGGCCGGACGAGCGTGAAACCGTGTTCCAGTCCCTGGTGTTCGCGGACCGCCCATCCGCTCAAAGCCATGTCGCGGAGGGTGCGGGCGCGATTGATTGGCCCTTCGCCCACGGCTTCGCTTTCTCCCGCGGCTACGTAGCTGTTTTTCAATTCCAGGCCTCCCCACGGCTCTGTGCGGTGTGCTGCGGGAGAAGGTCCCGCGATGGCTCCCGCTCACCGGCGAAGGAGAGACCCTCGACGGAGACGCCCTGGTGGCGGTGCGCCTGATAGGTGGTGCGGACGTTCGTCGCGGAGCGATCGGGGGTGGGGCTGATCTGCAGCATTCTCCACGCAAAGATGAAAAGGAGTGCGCCCAAAACGAGCAAGACAGCGGAGATCGGTGGGATTGTTTTGGTCGCATCGGAGATGGCGGTGTGGGTGTTCATTATTTTTCCTTCCAAAAGAGTAACGCCGCCTCGCGGTGGATTTGTTTACTCCCGGCGAAGGGCTGTCCTCATCTGTTAAGGCGGAAATCCAAGCCAAGAACCGCCACGGATTGTGAATTTTTCTGCCGGCGGGTGGTCCGGCGCTATTCTGTCGTGACCGGCGCAAGGGCGTGGACTTCACCAAGGCGACCCCGGTAGTCCCATCTTTCCCGCGCACAATGGCGGTGGTGTCGTCGACCCAGCGCATGATGGCGGTGTTGGCCGGATCCTTCGCAGACCGCCCTCCTGTAAAAACTTCCCGAGCATGTTAAAGTTTGCGAAGTGGAGCAGCCACGATGACTACGTTCTCTTCACCGCGACAAGAGGTTACCCAACTGCTCGGCGATTGGAGCAGCGGCGACACAGATGCGCTGGCCCGCTTAATTCCGCTGGTGCAGCCCGAACTGCATCGGCTGGCGCATCATTACATGAGCCGGGAACGTGCCGGCCATACACTCCAGACCACCGCGCTGATCAATGAGGCTTACCTGCGGCTGGCCGGTAACTCGAAGCCGCTCTGGCAGAACCGGAACCATTTCGTCGCCGCGGCGGCGCAACTAATGCGGCGCATCATGGTGGACCACGCGCGCGAGCGGCTCTCGCTCAAGCGCGGCGGAGGTGCCTTGCGAGTCACGCTGGATGAAACGGCACTGGTCACCGATACGCGCTCGGAAGAGCTGCTCGCGCTCGACGAAGCGCTCGAAACCCTCGCCGCGCAGGATCCGCGCAAGAGTCAGATCGTGGAGCTGCGCTACTTTGGGGGCTTGACGGCGGAGGAGACGGCAGATTTTCTCAAGGTCTCCCTGCGCACGGTTGAAAGAGAATGGAACATGGCCAAGGCGTGGTTGTACCGGGAGCTGGGTGGGAAGCAACCGGATGAAGGCTGAACGCTGGCAGCGGATCAACGATCTTTTCCAGACCGCCTCGGAACGCGCGCCCGAGGAGCGAACCGCATTTCTCACCCAAGCCTGTGACGGTGATGAAGAACTCTGCCGCGAGGTGGAGTCATTGCTCACTTCCTACGAAGAATCGACCGACTTCATCGAAGCGCCGGCTTTCGCGGTCGCGCCCGAGCTCCTCGCGAAGGACGCGCCCGGCGCGCTGGCCGGAAAGATGTTCGGCCACTATCAGGTTGAGTCACTCATTGGCGCGGGGGGAATGGGCGAAGTCTATCTCGCGCGGGACAAAATTCTCGGGCGCAGGGTCGCCCTCAAACTGCTCCCGGCGCACCGGACCGCGGATGAAACGCAGTTAGGCCGATTCAAAGCCGAGGCGCGGACGGCCTCGGCCTTGAATCATCCGAATATCCTGACCGTTTACGAAATCGGCGCGCAGGACGACCGGCAATTCATCGCGACGGAATTCATCGAAGGCGTCACGGTGCGCACCGCGCTCGCGAGTGGCCAGCTGGATTTGCCCGATGCGATCGACATCGCGACGCAAGTCGCTGCGGCGCTCGCGGCGGCGCACGAGACCGGCGTGGTGCATCGAGACATCAAGCCGGAAAACATCATGTGGCGGCCGGACGGCTACGTGAAGGTGCTCGACTTCGGCATCGCCAAGTTGATCGAACAAGTGCCCGAGGCGCGCGACCTCGGGACAACCGCCGCCTTGCAGACGCGGCCCGGCGTTTTCCTCGGCACCGCCTCCTATATGTCGCCGGAGCAGACGCGCGGGCAGGAAGCCGACGCGCGCTCCGATATCTGGAGCCTCGGCGTTGTGCTTTATGAAATGGTGAGCGGAGTCGCGCCTTTCGCAGGGGAAACGCCGAGCGACTCGATCGCTGCGATTTTGAAAACGGAGCCGTCACCGCTCGCCGCTCTCGTCCCCGGAATCCCGGCACAGCTCGAGGCCATCGTGCAAAAGGCGCTGCGCAAAGAAAGCGCGGATCGTTACCAGACGATCCAGGAAATGCTGACGGATCTGCGCGAGGTGAAAGGCGATCTCGAAACCGGGGCGCCAGGATTTGCCGGCATGACTCGAGCGCGCGCTGTCGGGCTCACGCTGGCGGCCATCGTCTTGGTCGCCGGCGCGTTTGCCTACTTCCATTTCACCGCCCGGCCGGCCTCTGCGCCTAACGAAAAATCGATCGCCGTCTTGCCCTTCGTCGACCTGAGCGAGGCGC
>JBDTOL010000126.1:0-15703 GCA_039933235.1 Spartobacteria bacterium
CTCCTTGACGATCAGGGTCGGTTTTGCCCGATAAGTGAACGGAACGAAGTAATAAGCGAGAAAGCCCACCAGCGCCGCTCCATCTTCCGCGACGAGGCAATGGAAGTCGGGTGGCGAACGCCGGAAACCTTGTCCGCGCAAAACTTCTTCCGTGACGGCGAAAGCGCGATCGTATTTTTCAAACACCGCCAACTCGCGCATCAACGGGAGCAACTGGGGAATATCCGACTCAACTGCCTCCCTGACTCTCGGCTGGATCATTCGAGGTGGTTTAGCCTTCCCAGAAAAACTCGGTCGGTCGTTCCATCTCCGCGGCGAGACTGCGATGGACCGGGCACCCGAGAGCCACCTTCTCGAGCAGCTCGCGTTGCGGGTGATCGGGCGGCAGCGGAACGTGCACCTCGGTCGTTAGGCGACCGATCCGTCGCGGAGCATCGGACATTTCTTTGCGCACCTGCACCGTCATCCCTTTCAATTCCACCCCATGCTGCTGACCCACGATAGCCATCGTCGTGGCGATGCAGGTGCCGAGCGCAGTGCCCACGAGGTCGGTCGGGGAAAAGGTCTCGCCTTTGCCCTGGTTATCAGTCGGTGCATCGGTCGCGAGCTGCGCGCTCGAGGGACCATGCGTCGCGTTGCAGTGAAAATCGCCGGTGTATTCAATCGAGATGCTGACCATGGCTGATTATCCGGCGCGGCACCGTCGCACGCAACGACCCGCCGAGGCGAAGTTCCTAGCCCTGCCCGAGCCAGATGATGGCCACGATCACGACGAGGAAGTAAGGCACGAGCGAAGCGGCCCCCGGATAATCTTTCGCCATCCGTTGGCCGAAAAAAAGCGCGAGGAGCGCCAGCCCCGAAAGGACCGCCCCGTAAAAGGCAATCGCCGACCCTTGCCGCAGGAGAATGAGCACACAACCGATCGCGCTGAGAGCACCGGCTGAGAGCTCGACGATGGTGATGACGCTGAGCAGGAGCGGCACCATCCCGCCCAACGGGCTTTTCGCAAAATGACCCTTTAGCCATTCCAGATTGCCGCGGCGATCGAGCACCTTATCGATCCCGGATTGGAGAAAGAGAATCGCGAAGAACGCCGAAACGAGCAATTGCAGGACGAAGACAGCCCCGACAGAGGAATGGAGAATGGACATGGGCCGATCCTACAACGCCGCCCCGAGCGCAGTCGAGCGCCTCGACAGCAGCCTACCTGGCATCAGCCCGAGGGTGAATAATGCCTTGCGCGCCCACGGCCACTGGACATTATTGCTGTCCGCCAAATTCGGCGGGCTGCGGGTGTAGCTCAGTGGTAGAGCACCTCCTTGCCAAGGAGGACGTCGCGAGTTCGAGTCTCGTCACCCGCTCCACCTTTTCCCGCCCCGCTCGCTCGAGCGGTCTCGCTTGGTTTCAGCCGGCTTTCAGCGGGGTAAAATCTTGCGATTTAAGGCAAGAAGTTGAATCCAAAACAGCCCCGGCCCGCATCTCACTAGCAAACCAATTATTATGAAAACCACCTTCCTCGTTTGCATCTCGTCGGTCGCCTTGGCCTTTGTGGCGCTGGGACAGACCCCGACGCCGCCTTTCGATCCAGCCGCCCCGGTCGCGGCGCCCACAATTGCCGCCACACCGGACAGTTACGCGACGCCATCGGTTGCCACCGCGTCCGTCGCGCCGGTTGCTACCGCAACCGTCGCCCCCGCCAGCACCCTCCCGCCCGTCGCGCCCGTCGCGACCGCCGCGCCTGCCGCAACCGTCGCCCCAACCGCCGCTCCGGCACCGAGCCCGGATACGGAAGAGGAGTTCGACAAAGCGATCGAGCGGAAGATCCGCAAACATTTTTCGACCAATTTCAGCAGCAACCACTCAGGCGGGGACGAAGTGCCCTGGATCGCGCTCCCGATCGTGCTCATCGTCTTTATCACGATCTTCGGTCTGCCAGTCGCGATCGTCGGCACGATTCTCTATTTCAGCTTTTCCAAGAGCCGCGCCATGCACAAGACCGTCCGGATGATGGTTGAGAAAGGCCAGCCCGTTCCGGAGGCGCTGCTAAATCCACCGCCCGTCGTTCGGCAACGCTCCGATCTGCGCCGTGGCATTATCCTCCTGACCGTAGGCGCGGGCCTTGTCGTGTTTCTCGGCGCGGTGAATGACTGGGACGGGGGCGCCTGGAGCATCGGCATTATCCCCTTCATGATCGGGTTGGGTTATCTCCTCGTCTGGAGATTGGACGCCCGGAGCGAGCCGCCTTCCCCCAGGGTGTAATATTGTTACGTGCCGCTCAATGACGCCGACCTCGTTGCACGGGTTCTTCTTGAAGATGATCACCACGCCTTTGCCGAGCTCGTTCGCAATCATCAATCGCCCGTCCGGGGTCTGCTCCGCCAACTCACGCGGGGCGATCTCGCGCTGGCTGATGATCTGGCCCAGGAAGCTTTCCTGCGCGCTTACAAGAACATCCGGAGCTTTCGCGGCGAAGCGAAGTTTTCCACCTGGCTCTATCGCATTGCCTATAACTGTTTCCGCGAGGAAGCCCGCAAGCGAAAGGAACTGGTCGGGATCGACGAAACCAAACTGGAGGCCGAACCTGATCCCCAAACGGTCGACCCGGCTCTCCGACATGACCTAATGCACGCTCTCCAACTTCTTCCGCTGCACGAGCGCTCAGCCATTCTGCTCTGCTGCCAGAATGGCCTCTCGCACGATGAGGCCGCCCGCGTGCTCGAGATCCCGCTCGGCACGGTCAAAACGAACGTCTTGCGCGGCCGGGAGAAATTGAAGAAGATACTCTCGGCCTGGGGGCCAGCCTGACGATGAACGATCAATTCGAGGGAGATTGGCTGGAACGGCGCCTGCGCGACGAGATGCCGTATATCAACGACGACGGTTTTACCGCGCGCGTGCTCCAGCAGTTGCCCGCGACCCAGAGCCGTTATTCCGTCCGTGCTGCAGTCCTCCTTTGCCTTACCCTCCTGGCCAGCATCATAACTTACTTCGTTTCCGATGGCGGCCGTTTCCTGATTGAGGCGGTCTACCGGCTCGCTTCACTGCCCTTGCTTTTCGTCGGTCTGCTGGCGATCTGCTCCACGCTCCTCGTGACCGCGCTCGCCGCCAACGCCGCACTTTCGACAGCTCGCACGGAGCGTTAGGCAGGCGCGAGTTGAACGCACGCACCGGTGAGCGGGTCTAACGCTCATCCGATGAGCGCTATTCATCTCACCGTTAATGGCCAACCGCGCGAGGTGGACGTGGATGAGGATACGCCACTCCTTTGGATTCTGCGCGACTCGTTAGGCATGACAGGGACCAAGTTCGGTTGCGGTGTCGGTGTGTGCGGGTCCTGCACCGTCCTGGAAAACGGCCAGGCGCTCCGGTCCTGCCAGCTCCCCGCGAAGGAAGCAGTAGATCGGTCCTTCACCACCATCGAAGGGCTTTCCCCCGACGCGAGTCACCCCTGTCAGCGCGCCTGGCTCGAGGAAGACGTCGCGCAATGCGGTTTTTGTCAGCCCGGCATGATTATGAACGCCTGCGCTCTGCTGCGGGAACATCCCGACCCTAGCGATGAGATGATCGATGCCATCATGTCCGACGCGGTCTGCCGCTGCGGGACTTATCCGCGGATGCGCAAGGCCATCCATCGCGCCGCCGCCATCATGCGCCAGCACGCAGGATGAAAACGACGCGCCGCACCTTTTTGAAAACGGCCGCGTTGGGCGGAACGGCGCTCGTTATCGGCTTCGATGGCCGCCGTCTCTGCGCCGCCGGCGAGGCAAGCGCGGCCAGGTTTCAGCCTAACGGCTGGATTCGGATCGACGCTCAGGGCGGAGTCACCCTCACCCTGGGTAAATCGGAAATGGGACAGGGAGTCCGCACCGCGCTCCCGATGATTCTGGCTGACGAACTGGGCGCTGATTGGTTGCGCGTCACGGTCGTGCAGGCCATGCCGGGCCCGGATTTTAAGAGGCTCGGGACCGGCGGGAGCGGCAGTGTGCAGGGCAGCTGGAAGCCGCTGCGCGAAGCAGGCGCGGCCGCGCGGGAGATGCTCATTCGCGCTGCAGCCAGCCGTTGGCAGGTCGATCCGTCAAGCTGTTCCGCCGAGACCGGGGCCGTCCACCACGCTGATAGCGGTCGCAGCCTCACCTTCGGCGACCTCGTGGAAGAGGCGGCAAAGTTGCCCATCCCCTCCGCCCCGAGCCTAAAGGAAGCCAAGGACTTTCACCTCGTCGGGAAGCGCACTTCTCGCATCGACGGACGCGATCAGGTCAGTGGGGCGACCAAATTCGGGATCGATACGCGGGTTCCCGGCATGCTCTACGCGTCGATCGAACGTCCGCCCGTATTTGGGGCGAAGGCGAAGGGATGGAATGAGAAAGCGGCCCGCAGGGTGCGCGGCGTGCGCACGGTGGTTTCGGTCACGAGCGGGGTGGCGGTGGTGGGTGAATCGACCTGGTCCGCGCTGAAAGGACGCGCTGCGCTCGCCGTCGATTGGGATGAAACGAAGGCGATCCGTTTTGATTCCGATCAGCACCGCGAAAAACTGGAGACGGCTTCGCGCCAGCGCGGCATCGTTTTGCGCAGCGAAAAACCGGCGTCACCGACAGAAGCCCCTGCCCGGACCCTTGATGCAACCTACTTCTATCCCTTCTACGCACACGCGCCGCTCGAAACGATGAATTGCACAGCGGCGGTTCAGCCTAACGAGTGCGAACTTTGGGCCCCCACGCAGGATCCAAACGATTTGCAGCGAGACGCAGCCCGACTGCTCGGGCTGGCGCTCGACAAAGTGAAGGTGCACGTGACCACGATCGGCGGGGGTTTTGGCCGCCGGCTGGCTAACGATTACGCCTTCGAAGCGATCGAAGTTTCGCGCGCGGTCAAAGCTCCGGTGCAGGTCCTGTGGACCCGGCCGGACGACACCCGGCACGGCCATTTCCAGGCTGCCTCGGTCCATCGCCTCACCGGAGGGTTAGGCGCGGATGGAAAACTCGTCCGCTGGCGACACACCAAGGCCGGCTCACTGCACAATCTGGGCGGCGTGGAGAAGCCGCCTACGCCTAACGACGCTCCGTTCTACCAGGGTTATGCCTGGGGTGTCTACGATCTGCCTTACACGGTAGTGGATCTCGAGATGGCTTACGTGCCGGTCGAGTTGCCTGTGCCGCACGGCCCCTGGCGCGCCGTCTTCGCACCCGGCAGCGTGTTTGCCCGCGAATCCTTCATCGACGAGCTGGCCCATGCGCGGTCAGCCGATCCCCTCGCTTTCCGTCTCGACCATTTGCAAGACGACGCTCCTTTCCAGGCGGGCGACCTCACAATCGACCCCCGCCGCCTGCGCCGGGTGCTGGAGCTCGTGCGCGACAAATCGGGTTGGGATTGGAAGCAGAAGCTGGCTCCGGGAAACGGCCGCGGCGTCGCCTGCAACATCTACGATGCACAGACGCACATCGCCTACGTCGTCGATGTCGCGGTGAAGGACGGAGACGTGCAAGTGAAGCGGGTCGTGGCGGCGGTCGATTGCGGGCTCGTGATCAACCCGGTCGGAGTCGAGCAACAAATCGAGGGAGGTGTGCTCTGGGGCCTTTCCTCCGTCTTGAAAGGCGAAATCACATTTCGCAACGGAGCCGCCCAGCAGCAGAACTACGGCGACTTCGAAGTCGCCCGGATGCGGGACGCCCCCGTTATCGAGACGCACATCGTATCAAGCGACGCTGGCCGGCCCTTCGGCCTCGGTGAACCGCCAGTCCCGCCCATCGCTCCTGCCATCGTCAACGCCATTTTTGCCGCGACCGGAAAGCGATTTCGGAAGCTGCCCATTCGCCCCGCCGACTTCGAGGCGTGATCGACAATCAGGCGCGAAGAATCTGGCGCGCTTCAGAAACGTCGCGCGCGATCTGCTCGCGCAGCGCGGCCAGGTTTTCAAACTTCCGTTCCGGGCGCAGGTAACGCAGGAAGCGCAGCTCGATATCTTGGCCGTATAGGTCGCGATCGACATCGAAGAGGTGAAACTCGAGCACCCGCTGCCGGGAACCGTCCGCCGTCGTTGGCCGAACCCCGAGATTCACTACGCCGCGCACCGTTTCCCCTCGGAGCAGCCCTTCAGCGACATAGACGCCGTTAGGCGGAAACTGCTCGCTGTGCGCGCTCAGATTGGCGGTCGGGAATCCCAGGCTGCGACCGAGATGCTGCCCCTCCTCCACCGTGCCGAGGATCGTGTAGTCGCGTCCCAGCATCCGCGTCGCCGTCGCAAAATCGCCCGCCTCGACCGATTTGCGGATGGCGGTGCTGCTGACGACGCTCCCATTGGAAGTGACCGGCTCCACTCCCACGACATGGAAATCCAGCTCCGCCCCCAGCTTCTTCAGGAGGGCCAGGTTGCCGGCTCGGTTTTTCCCGAAGGACCACTCCTGTCCCACGCAAATCTCACGCAGCGGTTTCGCCGCCGCGACCAGTTGCCGGACGAAATCCTCCGGCGCGGTCGCGGCCAGCTCGCGGTCAAAAGTCAGGACGAGCAGATGCGAAACACCGAGCGCCCGGATGAGCGCGATCTTGTGCTGGGTCGCGGTGAGCAGACGCGGGCTCTCCTGCGGGCGCAGAATTTTCGCCGGGTGCGGATCGAAGGTGACGACGACAGCAGTTCCACCCGCCTCCTCGGCATGGCGGACAGCCGTGGAAATAACGGCCTGATGACCGAGATGGACGCCATCGAAAACGCCAATGGCCAGAAAAACGGGACCGGGAACCTGCGCCAACTCCGGGATCGACCGTAGAACGCGCATGAAACAATCGCCCGTTAGGCGCCGCGCATCCGTGAGACCTCGGGGAGGGTAAGTATCTTCGGCAGGATGTCAACGGGTGCGCCGTTCTTAATCTCGTCCACCGTGATCGCGCGGGTGAGATCGAAGCGCCCGGAGCGGGTGCGGCGCAGTTCCTGGAGGTGCGCGCCACAACCGAGCGAGTCACCGATGTCGTGGGCATAGGTCCGCACGTAGAATCCTTTGCTGCAGAGAACCGTGAAATCGATCTCGGGCGAAGCAATCCGATCGATGCTGTAGCGATAGACGTGCACGAGGCGCGGCTCGCGCTCGACCGTTTTCCCCTGGCGCGCCAGCTTGTAGAGCGGCACGCCGCCCTGTTTGATGGCCGAGACCATCGGCGGCATCTGGTAGAAATCGCCCCGATACTTGTCGAACGCGGCGCGCACCGTTTCGTCGCTCAGTTCGGGCACAGGCCGTTCTTCGATCACCTGCCCGGCGCGATCCTGGGTGTCGGTCGTTTTGCCTAACGAGAGGGTGCCGACGTACTCTTTATCCTCGCTCATGAGGAGGTCCTGGATCTTGGTGCCCCGGCCGAGGGTGAGAATGAGAAGCCCGGTCGCAATCGGGTCGAGCGTTCCACAATGCCCAACTTTCTTAATCTGAAGCTGTCGCCGGACGAGGGCGACGACGTCGTGCGACGTCATCCCGGCGGCTTTGTCGACGAGCAGGACTCCGTCGGGTGTGGCAGTGAGAGACATGGTGAAGGTTAGGTCGGGAATCGTGAATCGGGAATCGTCGATGTAACGTTCAACGACTTAACGATTCCACGGACGCCACCGCCGCTTCGATCACCTTGCTCGCCGCTCCTTCCAGGGGACCCGGCATGCGCGCACCGGCGGCCAGTTTATGTCCGCCGCCTTTAAAGCTGACGCAGATCTTGCACACGTCCGCGCGCTCATCTTTCGAACGCATGCTGACGCGGACTTTCCCGCCCTCCAGTTCCTCAAAAAAGATCGCAATGATCACGCCCTGGATGGCGCGGAGGTGATCGATCAACCCCTCGTTGTCTTCCGGGATCACGCCCAGTTCGTGAGCGGTCGCGAGCGGCAGGCTGAAGCTCGCCACCTTGCCGTCAGCATCAAACCGCATCCGGTCGAGCAGCACGCGCAGCAGCTCGATCCGGCGCCGGGGATAACTCTCGTAGAGCTTCTGGCTCAGCTCGCCCACCTTGATCCCGCAACGCAGCACATCCGCCGCGATCTCAAAGGTGCGGGCGGTGGTGTTCGGGTACTGAAACGAACCGGTGTCGGTCGAGATCGCCGCGAAAAGATTTTCCGCGATCGCCTCGTCGAGCGGGAGGTGCTGGCTCTGCAGCAGCTCAAACAGGATTTGTCCCGTGGCAGGCGCGATCGAATCGATGTGCACAAGATCGCCGTAGCGAGGATTGCTCGGATGATGATCGATGTTGATCCAGATCCTGGCCTGGCCCACCGCGGCGAGGACGTTGTCGCCGAGGCGCTGGCGCGTCGCAGTGTCGAGCGCGAGCACGACGTCGAAATCTTCCGGCTCGTTAGGCGGCAGGGTCACCAGCTCGCCGCCCGGGAGGAAGGAGAATTTCTCGAGCAGCCCTTCCTCGTTCCAGACCTTCACTTTTTTGCCAAGCTTCTGCAGGGCCAACCCCATCGCAATCTGGCTCCCGAGCGCATCCCCATCCGGCCGGACGTGGCTCAGGACAACGAAGCTCTCGTGGTTGCGCAAGACCTCAGCGATTTCGGCGAAGGATGAGTTGCTCTGACTGGTTGATGGCGCGGCGGCTTTCTCAGCCGCCAATTCGGCAGTGATGGCGTTCATTCGTTTTCGTCGCTGGGCGGAGGTTCAATTTCCTGCAGGATCTCGAGGACGCGGGAGCCGCGTTCAATGGAGTCATCGAGGTGAAAAACCAGATGCGGCGTGTATTTCAGGACCACGTGTTTCGAGAGACCTGCCTGGAGCGCAACACGGTTCGCTTCGAGTTTGGGCAACACTTCCTTGCGGGCGTTGCCGCCCAGGACGCTGACGTAAACGTGGGCCGATTTCAGGTCGGGCGTCACGTCCACGTGGTTCACCGTGACGAGCGAATCTTCGAACGTCATCTCGCGCACGAAGAGGGAGCTCAACTCCCGTTTCAGAAGTTCGTTAACGCGCAGGAGTCGATGTTTCATCGGAAAGTTGAGAGTTGTTAGTTGAGAGCAGGAAAGAGTCAGGAATCGAGAGCCTCTCAACTCTCAGCTAACGACTCTCAACTTTTTCAAAGCTTCTGCGCAACCTGCTCGAGCTGGTAGCACTCGATGATGTCGCCGACCTGGTATTCGTTGAAATCGCCCAGCTTGATACCGCACTCGAGGCCGACCCGGACCTCCTTCACGTCGTCCTGGAATCGGCGCAGTGTGGAAAGCCCGCCGTCGTAAACCGGCTGGCGGCGGCGCAGCACGCGCGCCCGGGCGGTGCGGCTGATGCGACCGTCAGTCACGAGGCAGCCGGCGACGATGCCGCGGCTCAACTGAAAGACCTGCTTGACCTCGGCGTGGCCGATCACGGTCTCGCGATGTTCCGGATCGAGCAGGCCGGCCATCGCTTCTTTGATCTGGTCGATCAGCTCGTAAATGATGCTGTAGAGCTTGACCTGCACGCCTTCGCGTTTCGCGGCGCCGACCGCGTTGCTCTCGACCTTGATATTGAAGCCGACCACGACCGCATTGGAGGCGCTGGCCAGCAGGATGTCGGACTCCGAGATAGGGCCGACCCCCGAATGGATCATTTCGAGATCGATCTTTTTGCTCTGGATCTGGCCTAACGAAGCGGTGAGCGCCTCGAGCGAACCCTGGGCATCGCATTTCAGAACGAGGCGCAAAACCTTTTTCCCGTCGGCCGCTTCGAGCAGGCTTTCGAGGGTGGCGCGCTGCGGAACGCTGAGCTTTTCCGTCCGCTTCGCCGCGACCCGTTCCTCGCTCAAAAGCTTCGCGGACTTCTCCGACTCCATCACGAGGAATTCGTCGCCGGCGTTAGGCAACCCGGAAAAGCCAAGCACCTTGACCGGCGTGGAAGGACCGACCGATTTGACCGGCTTCCCGCGATCGTCCACGAGGGATTTCACCTTGCCGCCGTAGTTACCGCAGATGAACGGCTCGCCCACTTTAAGCGTGCCCATTTGCACGATGACCGTGGCGGTCGGGCCGCGCCCAGCTTCCACCTGGGCCTCGATCACAGTGCCGCGCGGGGTCGCGGTCGGCGATGCTTTCAATTCCATCACCTCCGCCTGCACGACCATGTTGGCGAGCAGTTCGTCGATCCCGGCGCCGGTCTTTGCGGAAACGGGAACGGCGATGGTTTCGCCACCCCAATCCTCCGGCGTCAGCTCGTGCTCCTGCAGTTGCTGCTTCACCCGATCGACATTGGCGGAGGGCAGATCGACCTTGTTGATCGCCACCATGATCTTCACGTGCGGCGCGGCCTTGGCGTGATTGATCGCCTCAATCGTTTGCGGCATGAGGCCGTCGTCGGCCGCAACCACGAGGACCACAATGTCGGTCACGTTAGCGCCCCGCGCGCGCATCGCGGTGAAAGCCGCGTGGCCCGGAGTGTCGAGGAAGGTGATGCGGGTGCCGTTGTGATCGACCGTGTAGGCGCCGATGTGCTGCGTGATGCCGCCGGCTTCACCCGCCGCGACGCGCGTCTTGCGGATCGCGTCCATCAGCGATGTTTTGCCGTGATCGACATGGCCCATGAAAGTGATGATGGGGGCGCGCAGCTTGAGTTCTTCTTCCTTCTCGATCACCGGCGGCGGCGGTGCGACGACCACCTGTTCCACCTTGTGCACGCCGCCACCCTTCTCGCGGCGCTCCATCTCGAAGACGAAGCCGTGCTTGTCACAGATCTTCGTCGCCACTTCGGGTTCCACCGTCAGGTTGGGATTCGCGAAGATGTTGAACTCATCCATCAGCTCCTTGATGAGCTGGAAATTTTTCACGCCGAGCTGCGCCGCCAGATCCTTCACGATGATGGGCGGCTTGATGTGAATGATCTTGCGGCCGTCCTCCGTCTCGGTCTCGTTGTCGCTCTCATCTTCCACCGGAGAGGGAGCGGCCGCGGTGACTTCCGGCGCGGCGGGCGCTGGGGTCGGCGCCGGCGTGGCCCGAATGCGCGAGATGGGCGGGAGAATCGTGCGCTTGACCGCTTCGTCGGCCGGAGTGCGCTTCGGTTTTGGTGTTTGGGGATCGATCAGCGAAACGCTCTCGACCTGCACCTTGGGCGCAGTCTCGGGCGCAGCGGCTGCGGGCGTTGGGGTTGCTTTCTTGGCGGTGATTGGCGCAAAGGCAGATTTGGTGGCGACGGGCACGGTTTTTTGAGAAGTGGGCTTGGATGGCGTTGCCGCAGGCGTCGCGCTGACGGGTTTAGTCTCGGCGGCTGCCGGAGCGCTCTCGGCCGGGGCGGCGGAACTGTCAGAAGAGGGCGCTTCCGCCTTGGTGGATTTGGCCGGCTTGGCCGCAGCAGCGCGCGAACGAGTGGACGACTTAGCAGTAGCAGCAGGCTTGGCCGCTTTGCGGGCGGTCGACTTGGTCGCCGCGGTTTTGGTCGTCGTTTTCGTGGGCATGTCGGTTCTTTAAAATTTTGCTCATGGCCGTGAGCGGTTAGGCGCAGCCATTGTGTCAGGTGGAAACAGGTTCACGATGCACCGCCTCGTAAATCTCGCGCGCTTTCTCTTCGTCCACGCCGAGGATGTCGACGAGGTCCTGCAACTCAGCGTCGCGCAGACCTTCCAGGTTCGTAAAGCCGGTTTTCACCAGAGTCATCGCCTGCTCCTCGCTGATCGGCAAGGAGGTCGACAGAGTTTGTGCGGCGTGCGCCACTTTCTGTTCCACCGCGGTCGTGCTGGGCGCTTCCTTCTCGATGTTGATCTCCCAGCCGGTCAGGCGCGAGGTCAGCCGCGCGTTCTGGCCTTTCTTGCCGATCGCGAGCGAGAGTTGATCCTCGTCGACCGAGATGGTCGCGCTTTTCTTTTCCAAATCGAAAACCAGGTTCTTGACCTTGGCGGGCTTGAGCGCTTCGAGGACAAATTCCTTCGGATCGGAGCTCCAACGAATGATGTCGACCTTTTCGTTGTTCAATTCGCGCACAATGTTCTTAACCCGCGAGCCGCGCATGCCGACGCAGGCGCCGACCGGATCGACTTTCGGATTGTCGGAGAAAACGGCGATCTTCGTGCGATAACCGGCTTCACGGGCAATGCCCCGGATTTCCACTGTGCCGTCGGCGATTTCGCTCACCTCGAGCTCGAACAAGCGCCTGACAAAATTCGGATGACTGCGCGAGATGATGATCTCCGGCCCACGTACGCCGTTCTCGACCGCGACGACGTAGGCGCGCAAACGGTCGCCCACGTTGTAGTCCTCGACCACAACGCGCTCGCGCTGCGGCATGATGGCCTCGAATTTTCCGAGATCGAGAATGACATCCGAGCGATCGAAGCGACGCACCGTGCCACTCACAATTTCGCCCGCCCGATCCTTGAACTCCTCGTAGATCATCTCCTTCTCGACCTGGCGGATGCGCTGCATCATGGCCTGCTTGGCCGTCTGGGCGGCAATGCGGCCGAAATTCTTCGGGGTCACTTCAACTTCAATCGCTTCACCGACGACGGCGTCGGCTTTGATGCGACGCGCCTTGTCGAGTGAGATTTCGTCCTGCGGGTTGGTTACGCTCTCGACCACGAGCAGATTGGCGAGGGCGCGGATCTCCCCAGTTTTGGGGTCGATATCGATGTGCAGATCGCGCGAAGCGCTGACGCTCTTCTTGGAAGCGGAGAGCAGGGCATTCGAGACCGCCTCAATCAGGATTTCGCGTTTGATCCCGCGCTCCCGCTCGAGGTAATCCAGCATGGCGATAAATTCGGCGTTCATTTGATTGGCGTCCGCCGACAAAAAAGAGTGGGACACCGGCTCCCACTCCAATCCAGCAACGGACTAGGCGCGAAATCTACTTTTACGGGAGGACTTCGTCAAGTTGGTGGTGGCAGGGGTGGCGATGGAAGTTCGCATGATCCTGACCCCAGAGTGCACAGATGATTTAAGAATTCGGATTCTTTCTCTGCGCTCTCGCCGGACTCTGTGGTTACAATCCGGCGATGTCGACTGGTCGTGCCCTGGTTGTCGTGTTGCTCGTGTGGGCGGCAATTTATCTGCCACGCCTGGGCTCGCTCGAGCTGAAGAGCGAAGAGGGCCGGCGGGTTTTGCCCGCCGTGACCATGCTGGAGACCGGCGACTACATCGTGCCGCAAGTCGGGAGCGAACCATACTTGCGCAAACCGCCGCTGGTGAACTGGCTGGTCGCCGGTTCCTTCAAGGCTTTCAACGCGCGCAACGAGTGGGCCGCGCGGCTTCCGTCGGTCCTGAGCGTCCTCGCGGCCGCGCTCGCGTTTCTCATCGTCGCCCGCCGCGCCCTCGGCGCGAACGGCTCGCTCGCGGCTGCTCTGATCTGGTTGACCAATTTCGGGCTGCTTGAAAAGGGCCGGCTGATCGAGATCGAGGCGCTCTACGTTTCACTCACCGCCCTTGCCTTCATTTTTTGGCTGAGCTGGTGGAATGAGCCAGGCCGGCGCTGGCTGGCTTGGACGCTGCCGGGAATTTTTCTCGGGCTCGCGCTTCTCGCCAAAGGTCCGCTCGCGCTCTTCTTTTTCTACGCGGTCGTGCTCGCGGTCCTATGGCAGGCGCGGCAATTGCGTCAACTTTGGAGCGGACCGCATCTCGTTGGGCTCCTGCTCATGCTTGGGATCTTCGGCGCCTGGGCGGTTCCCTATTTTCAAATGACCGAGGCCGGACATGCCGCCGGTGTCTGGTCGCGGCAATTTTCCGGGCGGCTCTCGGGCGAGGATTTCAAGTTTAGCGACTGGTTGCTCAATATCCCGCGCGGGATCGGCTACCTCATGCCCTGGGCCATTCTCTTCCCGTTCGCCCGTTTCGCCGAACTGGATGATGAGGAGGAAAGGCACTTCGGCCGTGCCTTGACGTTAAGCTTGGCGCTCCCCTTTCTCGTCGTGAGCCTGATGCCGGGCGCACTACCGCGCTACACGATGCCGTTGCTCGCTCCCGCCATCTGGCTGCTGGCCCTCTTTATTCGGGCTCACGCGCTCGTCTGGCCGCGGGCGCTGCGCCGCGCCATTACGTGGACGGTCGCAGCGGTCGTGATCGGCATGCTGATTTACACCGTCGGAATCATCCCGTTCCTCAAAAAACGCGAGAAGATCCGCCCGATCGCGCGTCAACTGGAAGCAGCCATTCCGCCTAACGAAACGCTTTACGCGATCGATCCGGAGTACCAGCCGTATCTCTTTTACCTGCGTCGGCGCATTGCCTACGTCGACCGGGTTGATGACGTGCCCAGGAAGGCTCGCTTCCTCCTCCTCCAGCCTGAGAACGAGGCGGCGGCGGAGCGGTTGCCTCAACATCCGCAGCCGATCTTGCGGATTAAAGATTATCGGGGAAAAAGGATCATTTTGCTCCAGGCCGGGACCGGGAGCGAGGCTCCGGATTGACAAGCGGCCCGCTCTGGATTCGTTAGCATGCTAACGAAATGGCTCCCTCAACCGAGTTCGATGTCGAGAAGATCGGGCAATCCCTGGCCGGAACGGCCCGCACTTGGCGGAACAAACTCGACCAGCGTCTGCGCCCGCTCGGCTTGAGCCAGAGCAAATGGACGGCCTTGGTGCATCTGGCCACCGCCGAAACCACTCCCACCCAGCGCGAACTCGCCGCCCTCGTTGGGATCGAAGAGCCCACCCTCGCCGGCATTCTGGATCGACTGCAAAGCGATGGCTGGATCGAGCGCAAGGAGTCGGCAACCGATCGGCGCTGCAAAACGGTCCACTTGAGCCGGGACGCCAAGCCCGTGATCGAGAAGATTTATTCCACCGCTCGCGAGTTGCGCCATGAACTGATCGCCGACATTCCGAGCGACGATCTGCAAATCTGCATGGCGGTCCTCGCTCGCATCCGCGAAAGGGCCGAAATTGTTTCGACGAATGCGCCCGGCGGCGGTCCAACAGCGAAGCGCAATGGCAAGAACAAAGCGCGGGTGCCGCCACCGGAGGGCGAATAGTATTAAAGCCCGAATTTCCATGTCCATTTTCCAACCAGGTTTTAACGGCCTCATCCATTGCCTGGTCGTGCTTGCCCTGGCCGGCTGCGGCAAAAAGGAAGCGGCCGGGCCGCCGCCGCGACCGGTCTCGGTCGCCAAAGTGATCACGAAGGATGTTCCTCTCTACCTCGATGAGATCGGCACCTGCGCCGCCTACGAAAGCGTCCAGGTGCAGGCCCAGGTCAGCGGCCAGATCACCGCGCGCCATTTCGAAGACGGCGCCGATGTAAGAAAAGGCGATCTACTTTTCACCATCGACCCGCGACCATACCAGGCCGCGCTGGATGCGGCCAAGGCCGATGCCATCCTAGCCCAGGCCAACTTGAAGCGGCAGGAGGAATTGAAAACCCAGGGCGTGACCGCGACGCAGGATCTTGATACCGCGAGAGCGAACGCGATGCGGACCGAGGCTGCTGTCGCCGCCGCGCAGACCAATTTCGATTACTCCTCCATCCGTTCGCCGATCAACGGGCGCATCGGCCTGCGCCAGGTGGATGTCGGCAACACCGTGAGCGCCGGGAGCACAAGCGCCGTCCTCGTCAGCATCGACAACCTCGACCCGATCTACACCGATTTCACCATCGCCGAGCCAGATCTGCCGCTCGTTAGGCGTTATCTCGGCGACGGCAATCTGAAAGTCATGACCGATGCGGAAGGCGACAATTTCCCGCCGCGCGAAGGCAGGCTTTACTTCCTCGCCAACACTTTGCAGCCCGGCACCGGCACGGTTCAGGCCCGCGCCGAAACGCCCAATCCCGATCATGCTCTCTGGCCCTCGCAGTTTG
>JBDTOL010000127.1:0-8160 GCA_039933235.1 Spartobacteria bacterium
GTATGAGGTGACGCAGAATAATGGAACGGAGCCGCCGTTTAAGAACGCTTATTGGGATAACAAGAAGCCGGGGATCTATGTGGATATCGTCTCGGGCGAGCCGCTCTTCAGTTCGAAGGATAAGTTTGATTCGGGGACTGGCTGGCCCAGCTTTACCAAGCCTCTCGTGCGCGAGAATGTGGTGGAGGTGCCGAAGGATGGGTCCATCGATGTGCGCTCGAAGCAGGCAAACTCTCATCTGGGCGACAAATTCCATGACGGCCCGCCTCCGACCGGGATTCGTTATTGTCTCGATTCGGCTGCCTTGAGGTTTATCCCGGCAGCGGATCTGGCGAAGGAGGGTTATGCAAAGTTTGTCCAGGACTTTGCCGGGACCAGCGAGAAGAAGGATTCCAAGGAGCCGTAAAATCGATTCGAATAAAATCCGGCCGGGCGCATCTTAACGTCCGTAACCAGAAGTGCTGGTATGTTCCAGCCGCCACTCCTGATCGAGGGCTCCGGTCCGCTCACATTGGGCGGGCTTATGGTTTTGTTAGCTAACAAAACTAAAAAAATGAAAATGAAAACACTGACCCGCGCCTTCGCCTGTACCGTAATCGCCGCCTTTTCCGCCGCCACGCTGATGGCCGGTGAGATGAAGGAAGGCGAAATGCACGACTGCGCGATGATGAAGGACGGCAAGATGATGGTGATGAAGGACGGCAAGACCATGGAGATGGATAAAACCATGACGATGTCCGACGGCACCATGGTGATGAAAGATGGCATGGTGAAGATGAAGGACGGCAAGTCCATGAA
This sequence comes from Spartobacteria bacterium, assembly GCA_039933235.1. Lineage (GTDB taxonomy): Bacteria > Verrucomicrobiota > Verrucomicrobiia > Chthoniobacterales > UBA10450 > Palsa-1392. The sequence goes on from JBDTOL010000127.1 coordinate 799, forward strand.
GCTGAAAGACGGCGAGATGGTCATGATGGACGGCAAGATGATGATGATGAAAGACGGCAAGATGATGGAGATGCACTAGCTCCGCCGCCGAGAACTTAAGAAAATGTAAAGGCCGGCGCTCTTTTGGAGGCGCCGGCTCTTTTTTTTAAACGCTGGGACGCTGCTGATCGGCGCTCGGCGGAGGCGGATCGAAAAGGCAAAAACTGAATGGAGCGACCGGGGTGAGCGACATAGACGGGCAGCGGCGAGGTAGCCGTGACTGAGCGGGTGGGGAAGGAATCTAAGCTGAACTCGGAAAGCTGAACGGATCCGGTGCGAACGCCGCGACGTAGACGGGCGGCTGAGATTGCACGCGCGATTGACCATACGCCCGTTGCGGTAAAGAATGCGGTATGTCCAACACTCGTTTCACACTGAACGGCCGCAACTTGTTACTCGCCGCTGGCTTGGCCATCGCCTGCTTTGCATTTGCGTCCGGAAATATCTCGGCTGCTGACAAACCTTCTCCTGCGCCCGCGAAAGCGGATGCGGCGCCCGGCCGCCTTATCATTGTGCGTGCGGCCAACCTCGGCCCGCAGATCGTCAATCTTAAGATTGATGGCGTGCAAAAGGCTCAGATCAGCTACAACCGGCGCTATGACGCTCCGCTGGCTGCAGGGGCCCATGTCCTGACAGTGTCCCCGGTCATTGGTCGGACTGCGAGCCCGACGGTGACGCGAGTGATCGTGGCGCCGGGCAAGACATATACCTTCACCGCGGCATGGCAGGACACTGAGATCGTCCTCCAATAGCAACCCACCAAGCGCCAAATTTAGATACGGGAGCCTATTCTTCGCTATCCCCGGCCGAAACGCACGCAGCTGACCTCTGAAAGCTGAAAACTGAACGGAGCCCGTGGGAACGGCGCGACGTAGAGGGACAGCCGCGAGGTAGCGGTGAGCTATCGGGATGATTGCGAATCAAAGCTGACCTCTGAAAACGGAAAGCTGACAGCTGAAATAGGAATCACCGGCTTGGGATGCGCTTGAAGGTGCCTTCGCCATCTGCATTTAGGGTTTCCACGGTGAGCTGTGTCGCTCGGCCGTCGTCGCCGATCGTAAAGGTGATCCCGCTCGTTCCACTGATGTCTTCGCTCTCGGTGTGCCAGGTGAATGTGTCCCGGTCGTAATGTTGCATCGGGAAGGGCTTACTTTGCGGCCCCAGGGCCATGGTCAGTCTTTCGCCCTGCGCTGTAATGGAAAGGTCGCCGTAGAAATCGTTGCGGTAGGTGCCGACATACGCGTCGGCTTTCGAGGCGGGCGCGGGCGTCGCCCGTGCCTTGGCGTAATCGAATCCGGTGACGACGCCGGTCACGGCCGGATCGGTAAAGAGTTTCTTGTAAAGAGGGAACCAGTCCTGGGTCGGTTTCCCGTAAAGGGCGGTCTCGATAAAGATGGTGCCGAGTGCTTCGGCGACGCCAACCGGATAGCCGTTGGTGAGAACGATAACGCCGAGGTTTTCTCCGGGAACGAGGTTCACGTGGGTCGCCGCACCGAGGGCAAACGCACCGGAATGGTTCATCCGTAAACGCCCTTCCTCCTCGTAGCTGACGTTCCAGCCCAGGCCATAGAAGCTCGGCAGACCGGTGAGCGGGCTGTAACCGGTCACTATCTGCGGCCGTCTGGTTTCCGTGAGCGCTTCTTGGTTGACGATCGGTTTCCCTTCGAACTTGCCATCGGCCAGTTGGAGGCGAATCCATTTCGCCATATCGTTAGCCGAAGAGCTGACTCCGCCAGCGGGCGACTGCGGGTCGGGGTCGCGGTGAAATTTCTGCACCCACTTGCCCTGCACGACCACGTGGCCCAAAGCCTTGTTCGCGCGCCCGGCGAAATCGGAATAACGCGAACTGGTGGAGCTCATGCCGAGCGGCTTGTAGAGCTTCTCTTCCGACAATGTTTCCCACTCCGTGCCGGAGGCTTTCGCGGCCGCGATCGCCGCCGCCGTCAACCCGTAGTTGGTATAGGCATAGTGCGAGCGAAAGCTGCTTTCGGGAGGTTGATACCGGAGGCGCCGCAGAATTTCGGCCTGGCCAAACCCGATGTCTTCCAGCAGGTCGCCCGCGTGGTCGGGCAGACCGCTGCGGTGGGCGTACATGTCGCGAATGGTAATTTCTCGCGTGACCCATGGATCGAACATCACAAATGTGGGATCGAGGTCGACCAGCCTGGAATCCCAGGTGATCTTGTCCTCGCCGACAAGCGAGGACAGGACGGTCGCGCCGACGGGTTTCGAGAGAGACGCCAACTGAAAAACGGTGTCGGCGTTGACTGGCGCCTTGCCATTCACATCGCGAACGCCGAATCCCTTCGCGTAAACGACCTTGTCTTGAAATACTACGGCGATGGCGAGCCCTGGGACGGTCTGGCCCTGGATCTGTTTGGCGGCGAGCGCGTCGAGTTCTCGCACTGCTTTGTCCACCTGCTCGGAGGTGAGATGGCTCGAGTCTTCCGCACCGGCGGAGAGGATGCCACCCAGGGGCAGGACCAACGAAAACAGGAGACGGAGGGCAGCGCGCGTTTGTCCATTCATCGTATCAGCTAGATGCGATCGCTCAGGTGGGCCGATTCCTGCAGGGTCGACATTGCGTGGGCATTTTTAGCGGGAGTTTGGACAACTGAAAACTGAAAACTGAACGGAGCTCGTGGGAACGGAGCGACGTAGCCGGGCGGCCGCGAGGTAGCGGTGCGCTATCGGGATGATTGCGAATCAAAGCTGATCTCTGACATCTGAACTCGACCTCGTCTCATCGAATGATGAAGCGGTCCGGGTTTTCCTGATGACTTCGAGTGAGCAGCCCTCTCGCATGCAGTCCCGGCAGTAGAGCAAGGGCGTGCCTTTGACTGAGCCTAAACGCTGCGGTGTTGTCCAGCCCGGCGGTTGCGGGAAGCGTGTCGAAAGCGGGCAGGGTGATCCCCTGCGGGTCCTCACGAACGCGGTTCTCGTCCGAGTTCGGTGAGGAGTCGGGATAGGACTTCTTCGGTGCCATAGCGTTGCGCGATTTCCTGAAATTCGCTGCTCGAAACATCGATTCCTGCAGTCTTGATCAAGTGTTTCACATCCTGCAGGTCTATGCCACTCTCGAGTCGGGCCGGATTGCGCAGGGCGTGCAGCTTAAGCGCGATGAGATGCAGCGCGCTCGGAATGGTGAGCTGCAGATCGTTTCCGAGATCGCAGCGCTGGCTACCGGCCTGCATTTTGCGGAAGGTCTCTTGATCGGCCAGCATCAGGTCGATGGGTAGGGCCGCAGCGGGGTCAACCGCGAACCGAAGGCGAACGAAGTTGGCCGTGCGATAGAAGATCGCGTAGCCGTGCCGCGCGAGGAAGGCGATCCATTGCTCGACGTCTGCTTCGGGCACCAGTAGATCAAGATCGAAGGTGGTGCGAGAGTAGGCGAGCAGGTTGACCGCATTGCCGCCGACAAGGAGCGATGGCAACCCTTCCTCTGTCGCTCTTGCCGCTAAAGCAATACTGTCAGGATTCGGCACACGACTGAATTGTGGTCGATGCGTCCGCAAGTCGAGCAAAAAGAACGGCGGCCTCGCGAGCGAGGCGGGTTCTTCGTTATTGAAAAGCGCTTGAAGAGCGCTTTTCGGTTATCGGTTAGTCGTTATTGGTTATCGGGGAAAAGCTGAACGCTGACCTCTGAAAACTGAAAACTGAGGGCGGAATGGAGCGACTGGGGTGAGCGACATAGACGGGAATCTGCGAGGTAGCGGAAGCGAGCTGGTGCGAGGTATCGGACGGGAAGTTTGACCTCGTGCCCGTGAAGTAGGGCGCGACCGGTCACGCCGCGTCGGCCATGGAGCTGAGGACGGACTCGGGCGAGGCGGCCTGCGCGGAATTTATTTCGTGGCGGGTGGCGACGCTGGAGACGGTAGAGACGGTATAGGGCACGGTGAAGGTGAGGAGGATCTGGCAGAGCCTGCCACCGGTCAGGTCTCCGGAAAGAAGGGCCGGGCCGTGGTTAATGATGGTCAAGACAAGGCCGACGACTAACGAGGTGAAGCCCGCCCGCCGCGCGGTGGCCGGGTGTGCGGCTGCCAGAAGAAATGTCCTCAATGTCATGTGACAGAGGTTATATATTGGTCACAGTGATACGTTCATTGCTGAAACATTACAATTATGGAAACTGGAAGACGGACCTCGCCGAGCGAAAAAATTGCCTCTGAAACCATCAGAGGTGGAACGTCGATCCGGCTGCCGGCGTCGGCAAAGGGCGCGGCGTCAATCCGGCGCTTGGACGAGGGAATCGAGGGCGGAAAGCTGACAGCTGACATCGGAAAGCGGGACGCGAGCGGGGATGCGAGCACATCAAGCCGAACGGCGGGGTGCGCGAAAATGGCCTTCTTGAAATTCGCGGAGGCGTAGGCATCTTGCGGGCGTTGCAAAAGCCAGGGGCAGCGTTTGAGGCTACGCACGAGTTGTTGCGGGATTTCCGGACGGATTCACGCATGCTCGTGCTGGTCGCGCTGGCCGTCCCCGTCGGCTTGGTTAGTGCGCTCGTCGCCAAAGCGCTGCTCTGGTTGATCGCGGAAATTACCAACCTGGTTTTCTTTCAGCGTTTCGGGGGCGTCCTTCCTCCGTTAGAGAATAATTATCTCGGGCCGTGGATCATTGCGGCGCCGGTGGCGGGGGCGTTGCTTATCGGGCTGATGGCGCGCTACGGGTCGGAGAAGATCCGCGGCCACGGCATTCCCGAGGCGCTCGAGGCGATCCTGCTCGGACGCAGCATGGTGGAGCCGAAGGTGGCGCTGCTCAAGCCGATCTCGTCGGCGATCTCGATTGGGACGGGCGGGCCGTTCGGCGCGGAGGGTCCGATCATCATGACGGGCGGCGCGATCGGTTCGCTCATCGCGCAGTTTTTTCACCTGACGGCGGGGGAACGCAAGACGCTGCTCGTGGCGGGCGCGGCCGGGGGAATGGCGGCGGTGTTCTCGGCGCCCATCGCGGCGACGCTGCTGGCGGTGGAGTTGTTGCTCTTCGAATGGCGTCCGCGCAGTTTCATCCCGGTGGCGGTTGCGTCAATGGTGGCGACGCTCTTGCGCGTGCCGCTCCTCGGCGTTGGGCCGATCTTTCCCATCCCGCCGCACGCAGTGCTCGGCGCGTCGCCTATTCTGTGGGCGGTGGTGATAGGAGTGCTGGCCGGCTTCGGGTCGGGGCTCCTGACGGCGCTGGTTTATTTTTGCGAAGACGCGTTCCTGAAGCTGCCGATTCACTGGATGTGGTGGCCGGCGCTGGGCGCGGTCTTTGTCGGCCTCGGCGGCTGGTTTGATCCGCGGGTGCTGGGGGTGGGTTACTATTTAATCGATGGCCTGCTCCAAGGCCACATCCTGGGCGCGGCGGTGGTGTCGCTCCTGGTCTTGAAGGCGGTGGTCTGGTCGATCTCGCTCGGCTCGGGGACGTCGGGCGGAGTGCTGGCGCCGTTGCTGATCATCGGCGGGGCGATGGGTGCGCTGGCCGGCCAATGGCTGCCCGTGGGTGACCCCGGTCTCTGGGCGATGGTGGGGATGGCGGGGATGATGGGCGGGACGATGCGTTCGCCGCTGACGGGAATGTTTTTCATGCTCGAGCTGACGGCGGACTACAACGCGCTCCCGGCGCTGCTCTGCGGATCGGTCGGCGCCCTGGCGGTGACGGTGCTGCTGATGCGGCGCTCGATTCTAACCGAGAAACTGGCCCGGCGCGGCCAGCACATCGCGCGTGAGTACAGCGTGGATCTGTTTGAGCTGATGCGGGTGGGAGACGTGATGGACCGGGAGTTCACGCTCGTGCCGGCGACGACTCCGTTGCCGAGTTTCTCGGCCCGGATCGCGAGCGGGGACCCGCTGGTTTGCTCGCATCAAGGGACGTTCCTGACGAACGAGTCGGGAGAGCTGGCGGGCATCATCACGCGGGGAGATGTGGTGCGCTCGTTTGAACGCTCGCGCGACGAAACCGTCACGGTCGTGGACGCAGGCCAAACGGAGTTGGTGGTGGCTTATCCTGATGAGACGCTCTACGACGCGATCGCGAAGCTTTTGCGCAATAACATCGGCCGCCTGCCGGTGGTGGAGCGCTCTGCGCCGAAGATTGCGGTTGGCTACCTTGGGCGGGCCGCCATCCTCAGTGCGCGGCAGCGGTATCATCGGGAGGAGGATGTGAGGGAAAGCGGCGCGACGATCCGGCAAGCGGCCCGCGAGAAGGTGGCCTAACGAACGTAACACTGGGTGCGCGCCGATTGGTTTGCAGCACGAGGAGATGCATGCGGAATCAACGACGCCCCAGGTTTGACCTGGAACGCTTCGTCGCCGCGCAGGAGGGAGTCTACCGCTGCCACTCCCGCAGTCGCGGGGGGGCGCTGATCTTGGGCGCGCTCGCTCCGCGGGCCGCCAGCCGTTCTGCTGCCTTCTGTCGGATCAACGCTTCGAGGCCAAGATGGATCACTTTGGTTTTCTTCCGGGGCAATTGCTTCAACAGGCGCCGCAGTCGTTTGGTCGTCTGGTCCCGGTCCAGTTCGCATACGCCGAGGTCGAGTATCAGGTTCTCCCATTGCTCGCTGTCGGGCGCCGGCTCGATTCCATTCAGTCGCAGGAAAATAATCCCAGCCATCATGGCGGTGCGCTTGTAGCCATCAAGAAATGGATGATTGCGGCAGAGGTAAAAGAGATACGCGCCCGCGATTGCCACAACGTTGGCGTAGGGCGACTTGCCGCCGAAGGTGGACTGTGGAGTAAGTACGGCCGAGCGAGCAGGTTCTCGTCGCGCACGCCTTGCAATCCTCCGAATTGCCGGAGCGCTTCGGCGCGGATCGCGCGCACGATCTCAATCGTGAGATGAACGCCTGCTCTGTGTGCGCCGGCCGCTGGTCTATGCGCGGAGCTTTTACGGGTTGGTGGATCTGCTCGCGGTGCTGCCGAGTTTATCCGTCTTTTCACGTCAGCGAACTACGTAATTGCGATCCGGATCTTGCGCTTGCTACGGGTCTTCCGGGTGCTGAAGCTGGCGCATTTCCTCCAGGAAACCGAGACGCTGATGGACGCGCTGCGGGCCAGCCGGCGCAGGATGCTGGTGTTTGTCTTCGCTGTCCTCGCGCTGGTGACGGTGATGGGCACGCTGATGTATCTGGTGGAGGCCGAAGCGCACGGGTTCAGTAGCATCCCGCACAGTATTTATTGGGCGATCGTAACGCTGACGACGGTGGGCTACGGCGACATCACGCCGCAGACTAACCTGGGGCGGTTTCTCGCCAGTTGCATCATGATCATGGGCTATGGCATCATCGCGGTGCCAACCGGGATTTTCTCTCTCGAGCTGCAACAGGCGTCACGGGCCCGGAACGCGCGC
>JBDTOL010000128.1:0-26904 GCA_039933235.1 Spartobacteria bacterium
TCCACGGATTTCACGGATGGTGGAATCCCGGCCCTCCTCCTCTACCTCTACCTCTTCATCCTCCCAAAATCATCCGAGCAATCCGAGTAAACCGTGGTCCAAATCTCCCTTCCGTTCAGCTTTCAGATTTTAGCTGTCAGCTGTTTCCCTCGTCCTCCAAAACCTACCCCCAAGATCCGTGCAATCCGCGTAATCCGTGGTCAAAACTCCCCAATTCCAAAAAACATCCGCGCCGTAACGGATGCGAAGCAACGGCCGGGCTTTCCAATCCGAGGTCAAACCTCCCTCAGCTCGCGCGTCCGCGCGCCCGCTTCTGACTTCTTACTACTTTAGCCTTCCTACTTTCTCCTTTCTAATTCCTCCCTTGTTCTGCTATAAGCGCGGTGCTGCAGCCGAGAAACCGACCGCCGTGTCCACACCGTTAGCCAATCCCCGCCCCGCGTTCCCCCTTCCTGCCGGACGCTCGGTCGCCTTTACGTTATGCAAGGTGCGTGAGCGCGAGAGCGCTTTTACGCTCGTCGAGCTGCTCGTCGTGATCGGGATCGTTCTGGTCCTGACGCTCCTCCTCGCCCCCGCCTTCACTACCCTCAAGCCGGCGGCCGACGTCACCACCGCCGCCTACACCATCAAAGGCGTGCTGGAACAGGCTCGCACCTACGCGATGGCGAACAATACCTACGTGTGGGTGGGGTTCTACGAGGAAGATCTCGGCACAACAACGCCCACTAATACCGTTCCGCCTTACCCAGGCAAAGGGCGTCTTCTTACTGCGACTGTCGGGTCTCTTGATGGCACGAAGATTTTCGATAATAGCGCCGTTTCCGCCACGCTCCCGGCGGACCGGGTCAAACAGATCGGCAGGATGCTTATACTCGAATCGATCCATCTGACTGATATCGGCGCGCCGCCCTCTCCACCCCCTCCCTCACCGCCGCCCAACAGCCTGGCCGGTCGTTCCGCCCTGCCCTATACGGAAAATGCCCTGGTCGTTCCGCCGAGTGATCATTACAACCGGATCAGCAGCGATAGCAGCGACCTAACGAAGTTTCGTTTCGTCGCACAAGGCTACACGTTTTATAAGACGGTCCGGTTCACCCCTGGTGGGGAAGCGAACATCAACAGCACCTATGACCTGCGACACGTGGGTGAGCTTGGGTTGCGCCCGACCCATGGCACAACGGTCGATCTCAACACGCCGAACACCGTCGCAATCCAGTTTGCCGGCATGGACGGAAACTTCCGAATCTATCGCCAATGAGAATGACGGGGGCAAGACACGGTTTCTCGTTAATTGAGGTGGCTCTCGCGCTCGGGATCGCCTCCTTTTGTCTCCTCTCGGTGTTCAGCCTCCTGCCCCTGGGGCTGCAGACGACCCGGGCCAGCGTGGAGCAGAACGCGGCGAGCAGCCTGCTCGGAATGGTGGCGGGCGATCTGCGGGTCACGCCTCCCGGGACCACGCCTTCGAACCAATTCCAATTACAGATTGGCACTGCCACGACGCTCTATCTCGCGGAGGACGGGAGTTGGACGGCGACTTTGCAGCCACAGTCGCGTTACCTTCTCACTATCACCTACCCGGCCAACAGCACGGGCGGCCGGGGGGCGACTTTTGCATCTCTCACCGTGAGCTGGCCGGCGGGGGCGAGCCTAGCCAATGCGAGCGGTAGCGCGACTTCGTTTCTCGCGCTGGACCGCAATTAAGGATGAGCCGGCGCCCACTCGCAGCGATTGGCCGACCCCTCGCCGGGTTCACCCTGGTGGAGCTATTGGTGTCGATGGTGATCATCGCGCTCATGGTGCTCTTCATCGCGCAGCTCTTCGATAGCGCGACGCGCGTCACCACGAGCCACGACAAGCAGGCCGATAACCGGGCGCAGGCGCGACCGGTCTTCGACCGGATGGCGCTCGACCTGGGACAGATCGTTCAGCGATCGGACGTTTCCTACTACTTCAAGTCACCCGCGAACATGCAAACCGGCAATGACCAGATTGCGTTTTACAGCGCGGTGACCGGCTACTATCCTTCGCCCAGCTATCAGAGCCCCCTCTCGTTGGTGGCTTACCGGGTCAACTCCGATCCTAGCTCGGCCGCCTTCAATAAGCTTGAGCGGCTCGGGAAGGGACTGCACTGGAGTGGCGTCTCGACGAGTTACACTCCCGTGGTCTTCTCGCCCCTGACGGTCGCCGACACCTGGCCGGCCGCGACTGACAGCACGGCCGAGAGCGACTATGAATTGATCGGTCCGCAGGTCTTCCGTTTCGAGTACGGCTATCTCCTCAAGTCAGGCGGGTGGGCCACAACCGTCTCCGATTTTCAGACCGTCAAAGCCCTCCTCGTCACGGTGGCAACGATTGATCCGAAGACAATGGTGCTGGTTCCAGATGCCAAACTCACGACACTGGCCGGCGAGATGTTCGATTTCGCGGACACGATGAAAGGGAGCGGCCTACGTGCCCAGTGGCAGTTAAATCTCAATTCGACGTCGACCGTACCGCGAAGCGTAGCCTCGGCGATAAGAGTTTATAGCAGACTCTTCCCGGTGGGGCGCTAGGATGAACGCTGTGACGATTCCGCAGAAGGAGCGCGCCGCCGCTCTTGTCATCGTGCTCGCTCTTGTTGTTCTCTTAACCGCCATCATCGTCGCCTACTTCAGCCGGGTCAGCAGCGACCGGCAAACGACCAAGGTGAGCGCGGCTGGCTCCGATGCCGATCAGCTGGTACGGAGCGCACTCGATGTAATCGTGGGGGATTTGAAGCAGGAGATTGCGGCCGGCTCACTCCCTACGCCAGCACCGCCCGGCCTGCCCCTCTACCGGCCGAGCTCTGCGGCCAACGCAATCCCGCGAAGGAGCGGAGTGGCCGTCGGAGTGCCGGATCCACTCCCGAACCTGATTCGGCGCAGCGTGGCGTTGGATAGCATCGCCGCCCCGGGCGTCGCAAGCCGGGCTTCGGCAATCAATTCGACGACAGATCTATCCGTAACCGGTCGCTCGGTTAGCCTGGCCCGCTGGAACAAGCATTATCTCCTCCCGCGCTACACTACTAGCACGACAATTGATTATATTCCGCCCAGTCCATTGCTCCCGCCCTACAATCCCAATCCGCCGGTAGCAACCGGCTTTACCCCACCCGACTGGGTCCTCGTAACTCGCAGCGGACCGGCGGTAAAGACAGCGATAGGTGCTGGCGCAACAGCTTTGAATAACTCCAATCCCGCCAATTCCGATTTTGTTATCGGCAGGTATGCATATGCCATCTACGACGAAGGCGGGTTGATCGATGCGAACGTAGCCGGGTATCCTACCGGTACAACTGCCGGGCAGGCTGGGCGGAAAGGATATATCTCTTTCGCGGATCTGACCCTGATATCGACCCTGACCCAGCCCCAGATCGATCGGATCGTTGGCTGGCGAAACTCCGCCTCTGCTCAGGTAACACCTTCGCCTCAGCCTAACGCTTTTCCGGTTTGGACATTCGATACCTTCAGCGCGACGCGTTATTTCACCTCCGTCCTCTCCAATGCGAATGGGTTTCTAACGGTCAGCAACGCGATCTGGCCAATCATTCCAAATCCGCGCACTGACCAAGCTTTTGTAACTCGGCAACAGCTGCTCAAGTTTCGGACCGATACCAGCTTCACGCAGAATTCCCTGCAATATCTCGGAACTTTCTCGCGTGAGCTGAATCGTCCGAGCTGGAAACCATCCGTCGTTTCCACCATCAATCCTGAACTCAATACGGTACAGGTGACGGGATCATTTCTCCGCGCTGACGGAACAACGGCACTGGTCGGTGAGCCGTTGTTCAAAAATCGTTTTCCTCTTACCCGGATCAACGAACTGGCAAACACCGCCAACATCTTTATTCAGCGAGATTTTGGCCTCCTCTGGGATGCGGCGAATAACCGCTGGAAATACGTGGGAGGCACGGGATCGACCATCCAATCCACGATCGAAACGCTTTACCAGGTCGCCTCGGAAAACCGGGAACCGAACTTCTTCGAGATCCTCAAGGCCACGATTCTAAATGGTTCGGTCGGGCTAGGCTCCGGTCCAGGAGATACCTTTGTGGCAGCTGAGACGAAATACTACATCACGGGAACGACGCCATCGAATCTTTTGAGCGCCGACACGCAGATCATGCAGATCGGCGCGAACATCATCGATGCATGGGATTCCCTCAACATCCCAACCTTTATCTACTTTGCTAACGACGAATTGGCCGGTGTAGAAAATTTGCCCTACTTGAACAAACTCGTCTTCACTCCGTTTTTCCCAACCCCAAACGGTGGTGGATACTTCGATGCCTGGCTTATTCCTTCCTTGTGGAACCCAAATCAAAACGCCGCCAGCGCGACCGGCACTGTGAGAATAGCCCTCACAGGCGCCGCTAACTGGAAGGCGACCGGCAGAGCCAATAGCGATACGACTGTCGCTACGTGTAATTCCATTTCGCCGCTTCCGGCGACAATGGATGTGAGTGTTGGTAACTTCAGCTTGCCCACGCCGCAGACCTCCACTCCCACCGCATATACTGTTGCAACGGTGAGTACTGTCGGGAATCCCGAAAAGTTCTGGGGATTCCATTATCCTTTCAGCGCATCAACGACGAATGCAACGTTGATCGATCAAAAGAACGGCTCGAGCGCCAACCCAGATTTCGGGAGCGGCGGGACGAATGTCGAACTCCAGCTTCAGGTTGGAACACCACCGGTTTGGAAAAGTTACCAGACTTGGAAAATAGCGGCGGGAATCGGGACCTCAGTCCAGCTTAAGGGGGTGAAACAAAACATCTTCAATAGTAACAAACTCCAGGATCCTGAATTTGTCGCGCTCGACCCACGAACCGTTCGATTCGGAATCTGGTCAAGCAACGCAAACGATACTGGCAAAAATAAGAAAGACTACACCGACGGCGCGGATGATAGCATGGACCAGAGTAAAGCGGCACTTGAGGCGGTTTCTCAACTGCCGCCGCAAGGAGCCAACTTTGTGACGACGGACGGAAAAGCCACTGCCTATCTCTACTCGGTGAATAGCTCTACCAGTGCTAACTATTACAAAGATATCGACTTGATTACGCGTCAGGCCGATTGGACGACTGGAAATGGAGCCGTGCACACATCAACCATAATGTATGGCTCAAACTCTGCTGACCGCCCCCAATTGCCAAGTGCCGCGTTTCAAAGCGTGGCCGAAGTTGGCCAGGTCTTCCGGGATCAGCCTTGGAAAACACTCGCCTTCACGATCGCAAACTCGGGGGATGCAGGATTACTCGATGTCTTCACGTTGCAGGATGTGCCGATGACGGCCGGAAGAGCTTCCTTGAACACGAGGCAGTCGGCCGTGCTCAAAGCGATTCTATCTCAAGCCGCCAAAAACTTGACTGGCACAAGCATTATCACCCCGGCCGAGCGTGACAACGTCATCACCGCACTCACAGCCCTCACTGCGGCCAGCCCGATGATAAGCAAGGGCGAACTTGTGACCCGGCTCGCCGGCGATGCCTCCGTCACTGCGTTGAAGAGCAAGGAAGCGCGGGAATGTGTCGTGCGCGCTTTCTCCGATGCCTGCCAAACGCGCACTTGGAACCTGATGATCGACGTGATCGCCCAATCTGGGCGTTACCCGCCGACTGCTATCGGGCTGGCGAACTTCCTCGTCGAAGGGGAGAGGCGTTACTGGCTGCACGTCGCGATTGATCGGTTCACCGGCGAGGTGATCGATCAGCAGCTCGAGGCGGTCTACGAGTAGGCCTTCCTCTCAAACGTGGCTCGTGAGATTTGGGACAGCTGCGTCCCGCGATCGAGACAAATAGCTTGAAGGAGGAAGGAGGCGGGTGTCGCCTAAGGTCCTTTATCCCTGCCGGATAGAGCGCTCCGCTTCGTGGTGGCATCCCGGCTGCTAAGCTCCTCGCCAACCTTCGACCGTCTCCATCTACCTATGACAAATAATCGAATCACAAATAACCAGATGCGCCTCGCATTCCTTCTCTCGCTCTTCGTTTCCGCTATTGTCGGCAGCGTAATGGCCGTTACGCCTTCTCCTTCGCCCGCAGCACCCGGCAACGGCGCTTCGCCCGCCGGGGCCGATTCGCCGGCAGCCAAAGTCGGGGGCGGGCCGGGCTACAGTTACGAGCCGGGCGATGTCGGCAAGGCGGCCAAGCCGCTTAAGATTTTGATCCTGGGCGGGACGGGGTTCACCGGGCCTTACCAGGTGAAATATGCGCTCGCCCGCGGACACACGGTGACGGTTTTTAACCGCGGGAAGACCCATCCGGGCGAGCTGCCCGAGGGAGTCGAGCAGCTCATCGGCGATCGCAACGGCCTGCTCGACGCGCTTAAAGGTCGCAAGTGGGATGTGGCGATCGATAACCCGGCCATGCTCCCGAAATGGGTGCGCGACGCAGCCGAGATTCTCCAGGGCAACGTCGATCGTTACATCTTTATCTCGACCATCTCGGTTTACGGCGACAACTCGAAGCCGGGCATGGATGAGAGCGCGCCGCTCGCGAAATACGAGGGCGCCGACGCGATGAAGGAGACGCGCGACACGGTCATCGCCTCGAAGTTCGCCCTCTACGGCCCGCTCAAGGCGCTCTCGGAAAAGGAAGCCGAGAAATGGTTTCCCGGGAAAGCGCTCATCATCCGGCCGGGCTTGATCGTGGGGCCGGGCGACGAGACCGACCGGTTCAGCTATTGGCCGGTGCGGATCGAACGCGGCGGCGAGGTCCTCGCGCCGGGGAACAAGAGCGACCCGGTGCAATTCATCGATGCGCGCGACCTCGCGGAATGGACGATCCGGATGGCGGAGCAAGGGACGACTGGCACCTTCAACGCGACCGGGCCGGCGCAACCGTTGACGATCGGCGGGATGCTGGAGGGAATTAAAGATGCGCTCGGGTCGGACGCGAAATTCACCTGGGTGCCGGCGGATTTTCTGGAGAAGGAAAATGTGGCGCCTTGGTCGGACATGCCGGTGTGGGTGCCGCCCTCGGGCGAAGAGGGTGGCCTGGGGGCGGTCAGCATCAAGCGCGCGCTGGAGAAAGGGCTAACCTTCCGGCCGCTGGCGGTGACGGCACGCAACACGGTGGGGTTGTTCAAGGGGCTGCCGAAGGAGCGCCGGGAGAAGTTGAAGGCGGGAATCACGCCCGAGCGCGAGGCGGAAGTGCTAGCCGATTGGCACGCGAAGAAGTAACGAGTGCCGCCGACTCGTGCTCGCATTCAAAGTGTAGCGGCGGCCGTGTCGGCCGCCCACGCGGCGTCCCCTTCCGGGGAGCGCACGCGACTCGCGTGCCGCATTCGGCGACTCGCCGAATGCACGAACGTCGTGCGACACCATCTTCTCACTCAGCAGTTGCACTCGGGAGAACACCGCAGCAAAAGATCGAGCGGCGGGTCGCCGCTCGGAGCACGCGAGTCGCGTGCGCTCCCCGGAAAGGAACGCGCTTCGCGCGTTTGCGGCCGAACTGGCCGCCTCTACACTCGTGGCTGACGCATGAACGCCCTTACGCTTCTTCGCAAGGCGGTCGACGTCCGGCCTAACGAAGTAAAGGCACTCCTGACGGCGTGTCTGTTTAACTTCGTCATCCTCGGGAGCTACTATGTCATCCGCCCGATCCGCGACGACATCGCGGCGGCGGGCGGGGTGGAGAATCTCTCCTGGATGTTCACCGGCACCCTCGTGGTAACGCTGCTCGCCAACACCGCCTTCGCCGCCATCGTCGGCCGCATGCCGCGCCGGAAATTTCTCCCGATCGGTTACCGCTTCCTCATCGCGAACCTGATCATTTTTTATTTTCTCATGCGCTCGGCCGGGCCGACCCCAAATATCTGGGTCGGGCGCGCCTTCTTCGTCTGGGTAAGCGTTTTCAATCTCTTTATCGTGACGCTCTTCTGGGCCTTCATGACGGACCTCTTCGATAGCGAACAGGCGAAACGGCTCTTCGCCTTCATCGCGGTTGGCGGCCAGGTGGGCGCGATCGCCGGCCCGCTCTTCACCGCCTCACTCGTGCAGAAGATCGGGACGCCGAATCTCCTCCTCGTCGCTGCAGCAGGCCTCGAGATCGCCCCCTGGTGCGTAAAATTTTTTCCCGCTCCTACTCCTGATCCTGCTCCTCATCCCAAGGGGGAAGAGCAGGAGCGGAAGCAATTCGAAGAGCCGATCGGTGGCGGGATCATCAACGCTTTTACTCACGTTGCGCGATCGCCCTATTTGTTAGGCGTCTGCCTTTTCATGGTCCTCTACGCGATGACCTCGACCTTCGTCTATTTCCAGCAGGCCGATCTGACCAAGGCCTACTTTCACGATCGCACGGCGCGCACCGCGTTTTTCGCGCAGCTCGACCTGGCGGTGAACACTCTCACGATTTTCGGTCAGCTCCTGATCACGGGGCGGCTGCTGAAATGGTTCGGCGTGGGCGTAACCCTCGCCTTCCTTCCGCTCCTCAGCCTGCTCGGGTTTCTCGGGATGGGATTTTGGCCGACGATCGCGCTCCTCGCCGTCTTCCAGGTGCTACGGCGCGCGGGGAATTTTGCCGTCACCCGGCCCGCGCGCGAGGTGCTTTTCACCGTCATCAGCCGGGAGGATAAATACAAGGCGAAGAGCTTTATCGACACGTTCGTTTATCGTGCGGGCGACCAGGTCGGGGCGTGGTCCTACACGCTGCTCACCTGGCTTGGGCTCGGGCTAACCGGCGTTTCGTTTGTGGCCGCGCCGCTCGCGGCAATCTGGTGCGGGCTCAGCCTGTGGTTAGGCAAACGCCAGGCGGCCATGGCCAATGAAAGTAGAAAAGAAGAAGTAGGGCAAATCGGGGCGAGCGATGCCTGACATCCGCACTTCTCCCTTCTGCCTTCTTACTTTTCTTCGCTCAGGCGCCGGCCGGTCTTCGCGATGAAGACATCCTCGAGCGTCGGCCTCGCCAGGGTTATTGCGTCGATCTCGCCCGGAAACGCCTCGGCCAGGCGGGTGATGAAATGGGCGCCGTCGGGATGCTCGATCCGCACCTCGTCGTTCAACACGCTGACTTCCACGCCTAACGACGCGACGATCCGCTCGCCCAGCGAAGTCGCGTCCTGCGAGCGCACGCTGATAACGTCGCCGCCGATCCCGGCGCAGAGGCTGGCCGGGGTGTCGAGCGCGACGATGCGCCCGCGATCGATGATCGCGACCCGGTCGCAGCGGGCCGCCTCCTCCATCAAGTGGGTCGTGAGGAGAATGGTCACGCCCTGCTGGTCGCGTAGCCGGTAGAGGGTCTGCCAAAGATCGATCCGCGCGCCCGGGTCGAGCCCGGTGGACGGCTCGTCGAGCAAAAGGAGCTCGGGACCATGGAGCAGGCTCTTGGCGATCTCGACCCGGCGTTGCAAACCGCCGGAGAGCGTCTCGACGAGGTCGTGCGCCCGGTCGCGCAGGTTGAACTCGAGCAGGAGGTGATCAATCCGCTCCCGCAGGCTGGCGCCGGAGAGGCCGTAGAGATGGCCCTGGTGCGCGAGGTTTTCGCGCACGCGCAATTTCTTGTCCAGGCTGGGGGCCTGGAAAACGACGCCGATGCGGCCGCGCAGGGCGTCGCGATCGCGCTCCAGATCGAGCCCGAAGATGGTGGCGCGGCCGCTCGCCGGCCTAACGAGCGTGGAAAGGATGCGGAAGAGGGTGGTCTTGCCGCCGCCGTTTGGTCCGAGGAGACCGAAGATCTCACACGGCGCCACGCTCAGGGAGAGGTGGTGTAGCGCGACGCGGTCGCCGTAGCGATAGGTGAGATCGCTCGTGGTAAGGGCAGGCGCGGACATCGGAAAAGTGCACGATAGCGGGAACTCCGGAGAACGCACGGCATAGCCCAGCGAACGGCCGAAGGTTAACGGTGGCGTCTCTTCCGGGGAGATCGCGCGCTTACGAGAGGCGATTCTTGACCGGCTTGAGCGGTGTGCCGCCACCTCTCACACTGCCGGCCTGGCCCGGCCCCTCTTTTTTCTGAGCGCCGCCCTTCGGGTCTTTGCTCGCCGTCAGGTCTTGGACTTTGGCGGGAGCTTTTTTGGCTTTCGCTTTCTTCTCTTTGTTCGCTTTGTTGACCATTGGGTTCCTTCGTTGGTTTGGTTAGTGCGAGCATCCCTGATTCGCAGGCGATGGCAATGCAAAAACCGGCCCTGACCTTTGCGGCATCGGGCTTTACAGCGTGGAGCAGCAGTCGCAAGTTCGCCGATGCCAAATCTTGCCAGCTGGATTCGACGCAGCGACGAGAAATGGTTCGATCCGATTTTCTCTGCCCGGCCGGGAATCACGGTCTGTAACGCGGCGCTACAGCCGCGACCGCTCGAGGAAATGGACGCCCTCCTGCTCACCGGCGGGAACGATATTGCCCCGGAATTGCTGCGCCAGCCCGTACCTGACCCGTCGGTGCTCGAGAAGCCCGATCTGCTGCGGGACGAATGGGAGTTTGCCGCGGTCCAGCATGCACTCGACCACGGGCTGCCGATCTTCGGTATCTGCAAAGGGATGCAACTGCTCAACGTCGCTCTCGGCGGCACCCTGCGGCTCGATATTCCCGGGCATAATCTCCCGGAACAGAAAGACTGCGACGTGCAGACGCTGCGCCATGATGCCGCGGCCGCGCATCGGTTCGAAAAAGTGAACAGCTCGCATCACCAGGCGATCGATCGGCTGGCCGCCGGCTGCGTGGTCGAGTCATGGTCGGCGGAAGACGATGTGATCGAGCAATTCCGTCTAACGGACCGGCCCTTCGCTCTCGCGGTGCAATATCATCCCGAGCGCGGCACGATCTACGATTCGCTCTTCGCCGATTTCCTGGACCGGATCGACGGAAAGTAAATTCGAGATCCGATTCTGTTCTCCCAATCCCGTAGATCCTGCTAGTTCTGTCTGCCTTTCCGATTCCACGCCGCAGAACACGATCGCGATCGTTTACGACTACGACCAGACGCTGAGCCCGAGCTACATGCGGGACGAGGGCGTTTTCCCGACCTTTGGGATCGACGGGAAAAACTTCTGGCGCCGTTGTAGCGGGCTGGCGCCCTATGTGCGCGCGATTTTCGACTGCGAATTTGCCGAAGACGAACAAGGGGCGGATCACTTTTCCGAAGCGCGTCATCAGCCACACGCAGAAAACGCAGTTCCTTTCTCGGATCAACAAGGGCTGCTCGATATGTCGGAGGACGTGAACGATCACATGGCCCCCGGCATCCGGCCGATCCCATTCCCAAACATGATCTATCTCGGCGACGGCCCGACCGACGTCCTGCTTCACCGTGATGCGGAAGAACGCCCGGCATGCCATCGCGGTCTATAAACCCGCAGACCCGGAGCGTGTTGGTTTCAGGAAATGCTACCAGCTATCGACCCACGCCGATCGGGTGCGGCACATCGCGCCGGCCGATTACCGGCGGGGCAGTCACCTGCGCCTGCTCCTCGAGCAAATGGTGGACGAAATCGCCAGCCGAATGGTCGAGCAGCGCCGCAGCGCGATCGAGACCGGAACGGTGCGCGCCCTGCGGCACTGATGAGGGAACTCGTGAATCGTTGAAGCGTTACATCGTGAATCGGAGGACGCGGGCCGACTGCGAGACGATTCACGATTCGACGAATTACACCCCGCGATACACGCAGCGCGCGGTCGGCGTTTCGTGGATCACGATCTCACACAGACCCGGACATTGCGGCGCTAGCTTTTCCCAGAACCACGCCGCCATGTTCTCGATCGTCGGATTCTGCAACCCCGCAATTTCATTCAAGTAAGAGTGATCGAGCTGCGCGATGAGCGGCTTCATCGCCGCCCCGATCTCAGCGTGATCGTAAACCCAGCCGGTCGCTCGATCGACCTCGCCTTCGACCGAGATTTCCACCTTGAAACTGTGCCCATGCATCTTGCGGCATTTATGGCCCGCGGGGGCCGAGGGCAAAGTCTGGGCGGCTTCGAAGGTAAAGTCTTTTGTCAGGCTAGCTCGCATGGCGGCGGGAAATTCGCATCGGAGAGAGCCGCTGTCACCCTCGCTGCGGTTGACCGCCCGCCCGCACTCCGGTTACACCTGCGGCGTGAAATCGATCGCCTTTGTTCTCCTCGGACTCGTCGCCCTGCTCGAAACCGCCCCGGCCCAGAACATCCCGGGCGAACTCAACGGCAAACTGGTGGCGCTGCGCGGCAAATCAGTCCTGCCCTTCGCCGCGCCAGACCTGCCGCAAAGCAAATACATCGCGCTCTACTTCTCGGCCGGCTGGTGCGGCCCGTGCCATAAATTCACTCCCGAGTTGGTCAAATTCTACGCGGAAATGAAGCCGAAATATCCCGGTTTCGAAGTCGTCTTCATGAGCCGCGATGAGGGCTTGAACGCAATGGAAAAATACATGAACGAGATGGCGATGCCATGGCCGGCGCTGCGCTACAGCGCCGCCAAAAGCGACCGCGCCCTGAACAAATACGCCGGGCCCGGCATTCCCTGCCTCGTGCTCTTGAACGAGAAAGGCGAGGTCCTCTCCGATAGCTACGTCGGCGGCAAATACCTCGGCCCCTACAAGGTGATGGACGACTTGAAGAAGCTGCTCACAGGGGAATCTGCCGGCGTCGCGCGCGCCGAGCTTGGCACCCCGGCGCCCCTGGCCGCGACCGCACAACAGCCGTCGCGCCCTCCGATCAATTCACCCAGCGGCACGAACTGGGACGAAACCTTCAAAAAGAAATCGCCCTAACGAGCAAGCCCGGGTAGGGCAAGGCGCCGCCCATCCAGGCTGGGGCGGTCTTCGTCGATCGGTAGGGCGAGACTCCGCCGAGCCAGGGAGAAATCTCGTTCGATAGAGAAGCGCACCCTCAGGCTCGACAGAGTCTCGCCCTACCGTGTCTCGTCCTAACGTATCGCCATTCGCGTTCTCCGTCCGCTCGGCTAATTTCTGCTCCTCGCCATGGCGTCGCCCGTCACCGAATCCCATCTGACCCAGAGCGACGTTCATCCGGAGCACGCGCCCGGGGCGAACCCGACGGTTCTCGCGATTCTCTTCGCGATCAGTTTCTCGCATCTCCTTAACGACACGATCCAATCGCTCATCCCTGCGATCTACCCGCTGCTCAAGACGAGCTTTCATCTCAGCTTCGTGCAGATCGGCCTGATCACGCTCGCTTTCCAGATGACCGCCTCGATCCTGCAGCCGTTCGTCGGCTGGTACACCGACCGGCGGCCCAAGCCCTACTCGCTCGCCTGCGGAATGGGCGCGACGCTTGCCGGGCTCGTCTTGCTCTCGCACGCCACGCATTACGGAATGGTGGTGGGAGCGGCCGCCCTGGTCGGCCTCGGTTCCTCGGTTTTTCACCCGGAATCTTCGCGCGTCGCGCACCTCGCCTCCGGCGGCCGGCACGGCTTTGCCCAGTCGATCTTCCAGGTCGGCGGCAACGCCGGCAGTTCGTTAGGCCCGCTGCTCGCCGCCCTCATCGTCGTGCCGCACGGACAGGGGAGCGTTCTCTGGTTCGCCCTCATTGCGCTCCTCGGCATCGGAGTCCTTGCCGCGGTCGGGCGCTGGTACGCGAATCACCTCGCCGAAGTGCAGGCGCGCCCCGCGCCGGTGTCGCCGGCCGCGGCACCTCTCTCGCGCCGGGTCTGGTTTGCGCTCGCCATCCTCGGCGCGCTGATTTTTTCGAAATACTTCTACCTCGCCAGCTTGACAAATTATTACACCTTTTACCTGATCCATAAATTCCATCTCTCGATCCAGGGCGCGCAACTTCACCTCTTCCTTTTCCTCTTTGCGGTCGCGCTCGGCACCATCCTCGGCGGGCCGATCGGCGATCGCTACGGGCGCAAGCTCGTCATCTGGGTCTCCATCCTCGGTGTCGCCCCTTTCACCCTCGCCCTGCCGCACGCGAATCTCTTCTGGACCGGCGTCCTGACCGTCATCATCGGGGTCATCCTGGCCTCGGCTTTTTCCGCCATCCTGGTTTACGCGCAGGAGCTGGTGCCAGGCAAAGTAGGGCTCATCTCAGGCCTGTTTTTCGGCCTGGCTTTCGGCATGGCCGGGATCGGTTCGGCTGTCCTAGGCGAAATGGCCGATCGCACCAGCATCGAGCATGTCTTCAACCTCTGCGCCTATCTTCCGCTGATCGGTTTGCTCACCGCGCTCCTGCCGAATCTGCGTAAAACGTCGGCTCCCTAGATAGTTGTCCCAAGCACAACGGGCGTGATACCTTTGGGGGCGTGAGCACGCTGCAGGAAATAAAGAGCGCGATCGCCAAGCTGACTGAACGAGAGCGCGCTTTGTTGGCAGCCGAGCTACGCCGCCGACCTGCAACCCGATCCCGAAGCGCTGGAGGCTGCTCTCGCGCGGGGTCTGGATGATGCGAAAGCCGGACGTGTGCGCGACCTCGGGAGCCTCCCAAACTCGTTAGGGGAATGGACTTCAAAGTCCTGATCACCGACGCCGCAGTCGCCGATCTCGAGAACGCGGAGGATGATCCAAGCGCCGCGCACAAACCAGGCGAGAAGCTCATCGCCGCGGGACTCAGCCTCGCCAGAATGCCGGACCGCTTTCCCTTGCATGAGCGGGCGCGCGGCATTCACAAAATGAGCATCCCGCCATCCCTGCTCTTTTATTCCTGCGACCACACGGCGCGGATAGTTTGGATCCTCCACTTTTGGCATGGCGCACGGCGGCAGCCGCGCTTCCGAGCCTGAGCACCGCTACACTCCGCGCTGGGTCGGGGTCCAGATGAACTTGTGCATCTGGAGCTGGAAGCGCACCGGCAAATGGTCGGCCAGGATCCACTCGACGATCTCGCGCGGATCGATCCGGCCGAAGATGGGCGAGAAAAGCACCGCGCGGCAACGCTCGGCCAGCCCATGCTCGCGGACTTGCCCGCGCGACCATTCGTAATCCTCCCGCGAGCCGATCACGAACTTCACTTCGTCGTTAGGCGTGAGGTGCGGGAGGTTGGAAAAGAGGTTGCGCGCCACCTCGCCGCTTCCGGGCGTTTTTAGATCCATGATCCGGTGGACCCGCGGGTCGACCGCCGCAATGTCGTGCGCGCCGCTCGTCTCGAGCAGCACGGTGCGGCCGGCATCGACCAGCAGGGTCATGAGCGGGAGAACATTCTTTTGCAGGAGCGGTTCGCCCCCGGTGACCTCGACCAGCGGGCAATCGTATTGCAGCACCGCATCGACGATCTCGCCTAACGTCTGCTTTTTCCCCTCATAAAAGGCATATTCCGTGTCGCAATAGGTGCAGCGCAGGTCGCAGAAAGTGAGCCGGACGAAGACGCAGGGCAGCCCCGCCCAGGTGCTCTCACCCTGAACCGAGAAATAGATCTCGTTAATGGTCAGCTTCTTTTCGCGCTCCGACATCTCGCGTTGAAACTATCACTCCAGCGTCCGCTGTCCCAGCGGATCGAACGGCTCGGCAACATCAGCGCCAGAGCCAGATCAGCCGCACCGCAAAAAGGAGCATGACGAGCGCGCTGACGGCCTGGGTCGCGACCTGCCAGGCAGGCCGGGCGAAAATCCGCGCGCCCAGCTTGAGCGCAGTACAAAGCACAATCGTCCACGCGATCGCGCCCGAGACGACAGCAGCGGCGAGAGTGAGCGAATTGAGGAAACTGGTCTGGCCCTGCACCGCACCCTGGCCGCCGACGACGGCAAACCAAAAGCCGATATTCCACGGACTCGTTAGGGCAAGGATCAAGCCGAGAAAATAACCTCGCCGCCCGGAGCGCGGCAGGGCGGCCGTTTCCCCGCCTGAATGCGCAGCACGCCAGGCGCCCCGGGCGAAATTGAAAGCAAGAAAGAGCAGCAAACAAAAGCTGACCACGCCGAGTGCGAGATGGAGCGGAGGCGAAGCGAGCAGAGCGCCGGCGCCGGCCGCCACTCCCAGCGCCCAAAGAAAATCGCCGGTGCACGCGCCCAGCCCGAGCTGCCACGCCGCCCAGAATCCCCCGCCTCGCGCTTTCGGGAGAAGAGCGCGTCGGATCATCTCGGCATTGATCGGCCCAGGCGGCCACGCGACGGACCAGCCGAGGATGAGGCCGTTGACGATCGTGGCTCCAGACACGTTCACCATCGTCAGGTCAACATCAGAACCCGCACTTCTCCTCCGCCTCGGCATAGGTCGAGCGGACCCGCTCGAGGCTCGCGAGATAGCGGTCAAGGTCGGGTACATCCGCGATCCGGCTCAGATTCGCGGGCGTGTAGAGCCGCGAAAAGATGGCGCGCACGATCTTGGCCCGGGGCACGCTCTTTTCGCCGTAGCCAAACGGGATGTTGCTCGACCAGAAGCGCACGTAATCGAGTCCCGCCTTCTTTTCTGTCCCGAGATAAATGACCGAGTGCCCGTGCTCCGCGCGACCGACTTCCGGGGACCAGAAGATCTTCATGAAATCACCCGGCTGCGCCTCGGCGAAATCATCGAAGTTGCGGCCCAGCCCGAGCTCGTGGAAAAGCCGCGCCGTCCCAGGTCCATTCGCGTTCCAGCGGCCCCAGATACCGCGGCCGTCGGGCTGCCCGCGGATCATGAGCGCGTCGAGCGTATCGTAATCGAGCTGGAGCTCTCCCCGGTCGCGCAGCACCTCGATCGTCTTCATAAAAACGAGATAGGTCGCGCCGGAGCAATAGCTCGGTGAAGCGGCCTCGGGCAGGACGAAAAACTTGCCCGACTCGAAATGCGCGGCCGATTGCAGGCGGATCGTCGCGGTGCGGGAGGCGGAATATTTTCCACCCACGGGCATGGTTTTGATCTGCTGCAGGATCACGTTGTTGAGCGGGCTGGGGGCGAGCTGGGCGCGCGATTCGTTAGGCGAAAAGCCGAGGACGAGCAAGATCGTGAGGAGGACGAAACGCACGCGAGATCAATAGGGGAAATCGCCGCGCGAGCAAGCGCGGTGGTGCGGCGGCCTCTTGGCATTCCGGCGGGAGTATGTTAACCAGCAGACAGATGCTGCGATTCACCAAGATGAACGGCGCGGGCAACGACTTCGTCCTGCTCGACAACCGCGCCGGCGACATCGCGCTCACGCGCGAACAGATTGTGCATATCTGCGACCGCCACCGCGGCGTCGGGGCCGATGGCATCCTCCTGCTCGAACGCCCGGCCAATGGAGCCGATTTCCGGATGCGCTATCACAACGCCGATGGCGGCGAAGCGGAAATGTGCGGCAACGGCGCCCGCTGTTTCGCGCGCTACGCCGATCGCACGGCCGGTCCCTTCACCCAGCTCTCCTTTGAAACTCCGGCCGGGGTGATCGGTGCGCAGCTTAAGGGCGAACTTGTCACCCTGCAGATGGGCGAGCCCGATGATCTGCGGCTCGGGCTCGAGGTGCCGGTCGGGGGTGAGAAATTCGCCGCCGCGTACGTCGACAGCGGCGTCCCCCACGTCGTGGTGCGAGTGGCTAGAATCGACGGAGTCGACGTGCGCTCGTTAGGCGCGGCTCTCCGGCATCATCCCATTTTTGTCCCGCGCGGCGCCAACGCCAATTTCAGCGAGCAGCGCGGCCCGCGTCACATCGCCATTCGCACCTACGAGCGCGGGGTCGAGGATGAGACCCTCGCCTGCGGGACGGGCGTGGTGGCGAGCGCAATCATTTTCGCCGCGCAGGAGAACGTGACCGGCCCGATCGAGGTCCTGGTGCGGGGTGGCGATACTTTGCAGGTCGGTTTCAACCGCACCGGCGACCGGTTCACGGAGGTGACGCTGACCGGGCCGGCCGATTTCGTATTCGACGGCACGATAGAAGTTTGATTCTCTTCCCCTCAGAAACATGTTTCGCGGCACTTACACGGCGCTCGTCACCCCTTTCAAGAAAGACGAGATCGATGCGGACGCTTTCGAGCAGCTGATCGAAGCGCAGATCGCAGGCGGTGTGAGCGGCGTCGTGCCGGTCGGCACCACCGGCGAATCGCCAACCCTGAGTTGCGGCGAACGCCACCAGGTGATCGAGCTCGCGGTCAAAGTCGCGCAGGACCGTTGCCAGGTGATCGCGGGGACCGGTTCCAATTCCACCCGAGACGCCATCGTGCACACGCAGGAAGCCGAGGAGATCGGCGTGGACGGCGCGCTCCTCGTCGCGCCCTATTACAACAAGCCGAGTCAGGAAGGACTCTTCCGCCACTTCGAGGCGATCGCGCGGGAAACGTCGCTCAAGCTCATGCTCTACAACATCCCGGGGCGTTGCGCGGTCGACATCGCGGCCGACACGGTCGTCAAGCTGGCCGACGCCTGCCCGAATATCGTCGCGATCAAGGAGGCGAGCGGCAGCGTCGACCGGGTCAGCGAACTGGTCCGGCGGCTCCCGGATGGATTTACCGTCCTGAGCGGTGACGATTCGCTTACCCTGCCCTTCCTTGCGGTCGGCGCGTCCGGTGTGGTCAGCGTGGCCTCGAATCTTTTCCCGGCTGAGGTCGTGCGGATGGTTAATCTCTTCCTCGAAGGCTGGGCGGAAGAGGCGCGCGAGGTGCACCGAAAATTCTTCCCGCTCTTCAAGGATATTTTTCTCGAACCAAACCCGGTCCCCGCGAAAACAATTCTCGCCTGGCGCGGCGTGATGACGGCCGAGTGCCGGCTGCCGCTGGTCGAGATGAGCGAGGCGAACCGGGAACGCCTGCGCCGGACGCTGTCCGAACTGGAGCGAACGCTCTAATGGGCGGCGCGACGCGAGTGCTGCTCGTGGGCGCCCACGGCCGAATGGGTGAGGCGGTCGCGGCCGCCGCGGCGCAGGATTCCGGCCTAACGATCGCCGCGAAACTCGGCCACGGCGACTCGCTCGGCGAGGTCATCGGCAACTGCGATGTGGTGATCGATTTCAGCACAGCCGACGCGACGGAGGAAGTTTGCCGGATTTGCGCCGGGCATGGAAAACCGCTCGTCCTGGGAACCACCGGCCACGACGAGGCGCAGAAGGAAGCGGTTCGCGCGGCGGCGGAGAAGATCCCGCTCGTTTTCGCGGCCAATTTCAGCCTCGGGGTCAATACACTCTTCGCCCTGTCCCGCCGGGCGGCGGAATTGTTAGGCGACGATTTCGATGTCGATCTGGTCGAGATGCATCACCGAACGAAAAGGGACGCGCCGAGCGGCACCGCGAAACGGCTGCTCGAGATTCTGCAGGAGGCGCGCGGCGGAAAGAAGATCGCGGCGCAATCGATCCGGGCCGGCGATATCGTAGGCGAGCATACCGTGGTCTTCTCCGGCACGGGCGAGCGGCTGGAACTGACGCACCGATCCGGCAGCCGCGCGACCTTTGCGATCGGCGCCTTGCGCGCGGCCCGCTGGGCGGCCGCGCAAAAGCCCGGGCTCTACGACATGCAAGATGTGCTCGGATTGTAGGACGGGCGCTCCGCCTGCCCAGTGTGACTCGGGGCGGGAGGTTAATCCTGGGCAACCGGAGCGGTCGCCCTACAATTTCTCTGCAGTGGTTTTCTCCGCATGAGAGCGGCTATCGCGCTCGGCGCCAACCTCAGGGACCGGCACCGCTGCCTAACAACAGCGCGCGCCCGCCTCTTCGCCCTGCCGCGAGTAACCCCGCCGCTCCTCTCCTCCTCCCTTTACGAAACCGAGCCGGTCGATTGCGAGCCGGGCGCAAAACCGTTTCTCAATGCCGTAGTCGAAATCGGCTATGCCGGTTCATCCCGCCAACTGCTCGAGGAACTGCAGAAAATCGAGGCGTCGCTCGGACGTCCGCCCGCGCACGCGCGCAATCGTTCGCGACCGATCGATCTCGACCTGCTTTACCACGGGGCCAAACAGCTCAGCAAAGACGGTCTGCAATTGCCGCACCCGCGCCTGCACCTGCGCGGCTTTGTCCTCCATCCGCTGGCCGAGATCCGGCCCGGTCTCCTCCTGCCGGGCCACTCCCGGACAGTAGCCGAACTGGCCGGACAATTGCCCGCAGCGCCGGCGGTGGTGCAATCCGCGCGGCAGTGGTAGTGTCGCCAGCCATGAAAGATTTTCGGGCGCGGAAAGCGCGCGGGGAACGCATCACCGCCCTCACGGCGTATGATTATCCGACGGCCCGGCTGCTCGACGAGAGCGGGATCGACATCATCCTGGTCGGCGACTCGTTAGGCATGGTCGTGCTTGGCTACACCGATACGACCCAGGTCACTTTCGACGAAATGCTCCACCACACCCGGGCCGTGGCGCGTGGGGTGAAACGCGCACTGCTCGTGGCCGACCTTTCCATCGGCACCTACGAGACGCCGGCCGAAGCGGTACGCAACGCGCGCCGACTCGTCGAGGCCGGCGCGCAGGCGGTCAAGCTGGAAGGGGGCGCCAGTCATGTGAAGCAAATCGAGGCGATCGTGAGCCGGGGAATCCCGCTGATGGCGCACATCGGGATGCTCCCGCAAAGCGTGCGCGAAGAGGGCGGCTACAAGGTGAAAGGGCGCGGCACGGTCGAGGCGGAGCGACTCATGGAGGATGCACGCGCGGTTGAAGCCGCCGGGGCTTTTTCCGTCGTGCTCGAGATCGTCGCGGCCGAGGCGGCCCGGCAGATCACGGAGGCGATCGCAATCCCTACGATCGGGATCGGCTCGGGCGAGAATTGCGACGGACAGATTCTCGTCACACACGACCTGATCGGGTTGTATCCGTGGTTTACGCCGAAGTTTGTCTCGCCGGAAGTGCACGTGGCCGACGAGATCCGGCGCGCCGCGCGGATTTTCATCGACCGGACCCGCGGGCTGGCTCGTTAGTCGGAAGGACGATCGATCGATTTCCGGTAGGGCGAGACTCCATCGAGCTGGGGAGTAGGCCCGGCCATGAATAGGATGTTGTCCCCCCAGCTCGACGGAGTCTCGCTCCACCGGGGAAGCGCCCGGCACGAAGTTTGACAAACATTTTGCCGCGCCGTTTGTCTAACTCGCGATGAACGCCATTACCGCACGCACTTCCGCGCCGTTGCCGGTCTGGTCCGGACGGAGCAAGCAGCGCAACTGGCTCCTCGTCGGGCTCCTGCTCTCGCTCGCGTTGCATGGCGTGCTCTGTTTTCTCTTCTATCGCACCGGCTTTCAGCCCACCACGCCCCTGGCGCTGGAAAAGCGGACGCCGCCCACCTTCAAGGTGACGAGCGTGGATCCAGCCCCCAAACCCCTCGACCAGGCCGCCGCCACCTCCGCGGCCGAGGCGGCCAAGCCGGATCCGGACAAAACGGACGTGCAGCTGCCGGACGACCAGAAATCTTTCGACACACTGCTCCAGGAAGTGCACGCGACGGCTGCGATGCCGGATGACACCCGCGATGTGTTGCCCGACAAACCGCAGGTCGAACAGACCAACCTGAATTCGGTGATCAACGAGATCGAACGGACCACCGCGCAATCGCTCCAGAAAGCGCCCAACGCGAAGCGCGAACAGGCGCTGCTCAACGACGTGGCCGATTCGGGCCGGCCGCAGCCGGCGCTGACCGGAACCGAGCTGGCTACGAGCACCACGATCAAGCGGCCGAATAATTTCAACGCGATCGCGGGCGACAGCGCCGGGCCGCGGACCGATCGCGCGCCCGGCTTCAGCGACTTGGAATCGCTCCTTTCGCAGAAGGGACCGCTCGGGGCGGGGACGAAGTTCAAGATGCCTAACAATCAGCTCTTCCAGTATGACAGTGCGGATCTGCAGGGCGCGGCGGTCGAGCAGCTGCAGAAGGTGGCGACGCTGATCAAACGCAACCCGAACGCGACTTTCACCCTCGAGGGCTACACCGATTCGTATGGGTCGGAGGAATACAATCTCGAGTTGAGCCGGCGCCGGGCAGAGAGCGTGAAGGGATATCTCGTGGGGGTGCTCGGGATCAATCCCGCGCAGATCGAGACGCGCGGTTACGGGAAAGCGAATCTGCTCACGTCACCCGATGCGTCGATCGATGAGCAGGAAGTGAATCGCCGCGTGGTGGTGGTGGTGCATTAGGCAGCACGAACCACCTCGCGCGTTTTGTCATCCTGAGCCGCGAAGCGGGGCGCAGGACCTCGCAGTTGCAATCTGCGCTTTCCACTTTGCCAGGGACCGTCGTTTGCAACTGCGAGGTCCCTCACCTCGATTCGCCGGCTCGGGATGACAGACGAGGGGGAGGACGTCTCACCAGTTTTTGACCCAGCCCGGCCTGCCAGTGGCGAAATTAGAGCCAGCCGTGCTCCAAAGATCGAACGTCGGGTTGTAGCCCTTAGTCGCGTCGGTCTGGTTGATGGTGGAATACCCGTAGCTGTTTCCGAAAGGATCTTTCACGAAAAATGCGGGTGACGTTCCTCCCAGCTGATTCGGCTTAAACGCCATGTAGACAGTCCCCGGACCGGGCTGACCATCCGCGTTGCTATCGCCGGCGAGGGCCTGAAACAGATATTTGCTCGCATCCGCATAACCGCTCGGGTCGTTGGAAGTTTGAGTATTTAAAGTGTTGGTCGCTGTACTGCTCGGATACAACCCGTTATCCGCCTTGTAATTTTCCAACGCGGCCGACATCGCCGCGATCTCGGCCTCGGCCCGGGAGCGCGCCCCTTTGTTGTGCATGTAGCTGCTCGTCGCCAGGACCAACCCCGCGAGCACGAGGATGATCGTCATCACGGCCAGCACCTCCACGATCGTGAAGCCAAATGTAGTGGCGGGCGTGTCGCCCGCTCGCCCCAAAACGTCGCGACGATCCAACCGCCTGCGGCCGACACGGCCGCCGCTACACCTCGTGCGCATGCCTCAGCTCTGCGCCTGCAGACCTCCGATGATGCTGATCAGCGGCATGAACAACGCGATCACGATCGTGCCCACGATCACCGCGAGCATCACGATCATGATCGGCTCGAGCATCGAGGTGAGGCCCGCCACGGCATTGTCCACTTCGTCGTCGTAGACTTCCGCAATCTTCAGCAGCATCTCGGGCAATTGGCCCGTCTCCTCGCCGACGTCGACCATGCTGACGACCATCGGCGGGAATGCGCCGCTCGCTTCGAGCGGTTGCACAATCGACTCACCTTCCTTGACCGAGTCGTGCACCTGCGAAATGGCGCTGGCGATGACGGTGTTGCCGGCCGTCTCGCGGGTGATGTTGAGGGCCTGCAAAATCGGGACGCCGCTGGTGACGAGCGTGCCTAACGTCCGCGCAAAACGCGAGATCGAGCTCTTGCGGGTGAGATCGCCAAAGAGCGGCGCGCGCAGGGCAAGCCGGTCGATCAAAGAGCGCCCGGCTGGGGTGCGGGAGACAAGTTTGTAACCGAACACCAGGGCGCCGACTGCGCCGAGCAGGATGAGCCAGTGATGTTGCATGAATCCGCTGATCCCGATGACGAACCGCGTGATCGCCGGAAGCGGTTTGTCGCCCAGCATATCGTGGAAGATCGATTCGAACTTCGGCACAATGAAGACCATCAGGAAGGCCATGATGATCATGGCCAGCGAGAGCACGATGACCGGGTAGATCATCGCCGCTTTGACCTTGTTCTTGACCTTTTGCGCCTTCTCCTGAAACTCGGCCAGCCGGCTGAGCACTAGCTCGAGCACGCCGCCGAGCTCACCCGCTTTCACCATGTTGACATAGAGCTTGTTAAAAATTCTCGGATGCTGCGCGAGGCTCTCGGAAAAGGTGCTGCCGCCCTGCACGGAGTCAGCGATCTGGTTGATCGTGTTCTTGAGCAGAACGTCGCGCTCCTGTTTCGCGAGCACATTCAACCCGCGCAGGAGCGGGAGGCCGGCGTCGATGAGCGTGGCGAGCTGACGGGTGAAGACCATCAGGACCTTGCCTTTGACGGTCTTCTTGGAGAAAACGATCCCTTTACCTTTGGCCGCGGTGGGCGCGGCAGCGGCGGCTGCTTTCGCGCTGCGCCGAACCTTCTTTTCCGCGGTGGTGCCCCGCCCTTCCTCATAGACATTAGTGGGAAAATAGCCCGCCTGGCGGAGCTGGCCGATGGCGTCGTTCGTGGAAGGCGCGTCGACCAGCCCAGTGGATTCCTGGCCACGGGAGTCGAGCGCAACGTAGGTAAATCGTGGCATAAAGGAGGGTAACGGCGGGGAGAATAGGAAACCGAGGGCGCGCTGTCGAGATATTGTATGCGTGGCCTTTCATCCGGGGAGCACGGGCTGCCAGCCCGTCGTTGGAGGCAGCCTGCCTCCAACTCGGACGCGGCAACCTGTGCTCAAACTGTTTTGAGAGTGTAACCGCGAGCTGGCGCGATGCGGGTTGCGCTGCGCGCAAACGTGTTTGGCAGGCAGCCAAACACGGACGGGCTGGCAGCCCGTGGTCCCCGGAATTGGCCGCGGAGCGTCAGGTGTATTTCAGCACCTCCTCGATCGTCGTGTGACCCTCGAAAATGCTTCGGACACCGTCCTGCCGCAGCGTCACCATGCCGAGCTCGACCGCTTTCTGTTTCAAGACCACGGAAGGCGCGCGCTCGTTGATGAGGGAGCGAATCGGGTCGGTGATGCGCATCAGCTCGTAGATGCCCTTGCGCCCTTTGTAGCCGGTCTCGTTGCATTTGTCGCAGCCCTTGCCGTAGTAGAACTCGCGGTCGCCGATCTCGTGCGACGCGAGGTTGAGCTGGGCGAGGAGCGACTCGTTAGGCTGGTAGGCTGTGCGGCAATCGGGGCAGATGCTGCGGATCAGCCGCTGGCCGAGCACTGCGTCGAGGGTGGAGGAAATGAGAAACGGTTCGACACCCATGTCGATCAGGCGCGCGATCGCGCCGGGCGCGTCGTTTGTGTGCAGGGTGGTGAAGACAAGGTGCCCGGTGAGGGAAGCCTGGATCGCGATCTGCGCCGTCTCGAGATCGCGTGTCTCCCCGACCATGATCCGGTCCGGATCCTGGCGCAGGAAACCGCGCAGGACGCGGGCGAAAGTGAGCCCGATCGTTTCATTCACCGGCACCTGCATGACTCCCTCGAGGTCGTATTCAACCGGCTCCTCCGCGGTCAGCAGCTTGGCGTCGATCGTGTTGATCTTGCGCAGGCAGGAATAAAGCGTCGTGGTTTTGCCGGAACCAGTCGGGCCGGTCACAATGAAGATTCCGTTAGGCCGATTAATCACCTCGAGGATGTAATCGAGGATGTAATCCGGCATCCCGAGCGCTTCGAGATCGAGGTCGACGGTCGAACGATCGAGCACGCGGAGGACGACGCTCTCGCCGAACTGCGTCGGCAAAGTGGAAACGCGGAGGTCCACCGCGCGACCGGCAATGTGCTTCTGGATGCGTCCATCCTGCGGGAGGCGCCGCTCGGCAATGTTCATGTTTGCCATCACCTTGACTCGCGAGATCACAGGGAGGGCGAGGTGGCGCGGCGGCGGCGCCATTTCGTAGAGCGCGCCGTCGACCCGATAGCGCACTTTGAACTCGGCCTCGAAGGGTTCAAAATGGATGTCGCTGGCCCGGTCGAGGATCGCCTGGTAGAGGATGAGATCGACGAAGCGAATGATCGGGGTGGCGTTGGCTTCCGCCTCGACGTTGGCGCCGATCGCCTTGTCGCCCGCGAGCGTCATCAGTTCGCCGGCCTCGCCGAGCTGCTTGAGGATGTCCTCCATGCTGGAGGTGTCTTCGCCGTAGTGTTTGCGCAGGCGTTTTTCGATCTGCTCGCTCGGCGCGAGGACCACCTCGATGTCGCGACCCAGCGCGAAACGGAGGTCCTCAACCGTTTGCGTGTCGAGCGGATCGACCAAGGCGACCCGGATGGCGTTGTCCTCCGCGCCGATCGGCAACGCGCGATGCAGCCGCGCCAGGCCGGCCGGGATCTGGCGCAGGATCTGGGGCGTGAACTCGATCTCGTCGAGATCGACCACCTCGCTTCCGAGCGCCTCGGCGATGGCGAGGTAAAATTGCTCCGCGCTCACGATCCCGTGATCGACCATGGCCTGCTCGATTGCTTTGCCGTTCTGCGTCGTCTCGAGGAGAACGTCGTCGGCCTGGGCCCGATCCATCAGGCCCTGGTCGATGAAGAGGTCGGCGATGCGTTCGTTGTTCATGCGTAAAGGTTCGACATCCCGGTGGGGCGAGACTCTGTCGAGCCAGGGGGAAGACGTCGCTCAGATAGCCCTGCGCCATCCCCGCTCGACAGAGTCTCGCACCACCGCTTTATCTCTTCGGATTTCGACATTCGGATTTCGAGTTTTCCCTAGTTGATGTCTCCCAGCGTGATCGAGATCACTTCCTCGGCGCTCGTCATCCCTGCCAGCACCTTGCGCACCCCGTCCTCGCGCAGCGTACGCATGCCGAGCTCGCGCGCGCGCTGGCGCAGGATCATGGTGGAAGCGCGGTTGTTCACCAGATGGCGCACTTCGTCGTCGATCTCGAAGATCTCGAAAATGCCAATCCTCCCCTTGTAGCCGGTCTGGCGACATTTCTCGCACCCGACCGGGCGCATCACGCTGGCCTCACTGAGTTGGGAGGATTCGACCTGCAGGGCTCGCGCCTCGGAATCCGAGAGGTGCCCTGGTTCCCTGCAATTGAGGCAGAGCCGCCTAACGAGTCGCTGGGCCATGATCGCGCGGATCGAGGTCGCGACCAGAAACGGCTGCACCCCGATGTCGATCAAACGCGCGACGGCGGAGGGCGCGTCGTTCGTGTGCAGGGTGCTGAAAACGAGGTGGCCGGTCAGGCTGGCGTTGGTTGCGATAGCGGCCGTCTCGAGGTCGCGGATCTCGCCGATCATGATGATGTTGGGTGCCTGGCGCAGGATGGAGCGGAGCGCGGCCGGGAAAGTCATGCCGATCTCGGAATTCACCTGCACCTGGTTGATCCCGTTCATCTGGTACTCGACCGGCTCCTCCACCGTGATGATTTTGCGGTCGGGTTTGTTGATGTAATTGAGACAGGCGTAGAGCGTGCTCGTCTTGCCGGAACCGGTCGGGCCGGTCACGAGCAGGATGCCGTCGGGGGCGTGCAGCAACCGCTCGAACACCTCCTGGTCGTCGCTCAGGAACCCAAGCTCGGGCAGGCCGAGGAGCAGGCTCGTCTTGTCGAGCAAACGCAT
>JBDTOL010000129.1:0-7739 GCA_039933235.1 Spartobacteria bacterium
CCGGTTTGGCGCTGGTTTCTTCAGCGATCTGTTTTTCAGGCGCTTCGAGCGGTGTCTTCATAAAATTTCGTGTTGTTCTGGGCGTGTTGCCGAAGCAAATCGCAGGGCAGGAACTTACCGCCGAGCTTTTTGCCCAAGGCGTCCAATTCCGCACTGCCGAAGTGATCGGCGAAACGGAGCGGCCCGCCGCGCAGCGGAGCGAAACCGGTCCCGAGGATCATGCCGTAATCGGCGTCCTCCGGCGACGCGATCACCTTTTCCTCCAGGCAGCGCGCGGCTTCGTTTACCATCAGGTAGAGGAGGCGAAGTGCAAGGTCTTCACTGGACATCGCCGGCGGCGAAGTTGCACGCCATTGCTCCACGGCCTCGTTAGGCGATTGCGTTTTGCCTTCGTATTTGTAAAAGCCGCTTCCGGTTTTGCGACCGAGCATTTTGGCATCCTGCATCTTCTGCAGGATCGCCGGCGTGGCGCCGCGCGCGCCTAACGATTTCTCGAGGGTCGCGGCAATATCGACCGTGATGTCGACGCCGATCTCGTCAATCAGGCGCAACGGTCCCATTGGCATCCCCCACTCCGCCAGGGCGTCGTCGATCGTCTTCGCGTCGACCCCGTGCTCGAACAGTTCAGCCGCGTCGAGCAGGTAGGGAAAGAGGACGCGGTTGACGAGGAAGCCCGGGCTGTCCCGCACGACCACCGGGATTTTGCCTATCTGGCGGGCGAAGCCGAGCGCGCGCTCCTTCGTCTCGTCGGAAGTCTGTTTTCCGATCACCACCTCGACCAGTTTCATTCGGCTGACGGGGTTGAAAAAGTGCAGCCCGATGACGCGTTGCGGATGCTTTGTCTCGGCGGCGAGATCGCTGATGGAAAGGGCCGAGGTATTGGTCGCGAGGATGTCGCTGTCGTCGATCTTGGTGTCCAGATCGCGGAAGATTTCCTTTTTGATCGCGAGCTTTTCCGAGGCGGCCTCGATCACGATCTGGACGTCACGCATCGGGCCCGGATTGGCCGAGGCGACGATGCGAGATCGGCCTTCCTTGGCTTTCTCTTCGCTCATCAAACCGCGCTTCACTGCTTCGCCGTAGGTTTTCTCGATCTTGGCCAGGCCGTGATCGAGCACCTCGGTAGTGACATCGCGCAGGATCACCGAGATGCCGCGGGAACTGAGCCACTGCGCGATGCCCGAGCCCATCACGCCCGCGCCAATCACGGCGGCGTGGGCGAATTTCTCTACGGCAGTTTTGCTGCTGCCTTTGCGGTAGCGATCCGCCAGGAAAAAATTGCGGATCAGGTTGCGGGTCGACTCGGTTTCCCCCAGCTCGACGATGGCATCGAGCTCCCGCGCGAGCGAATCGTCGATCGAGCTCGTCAGGCTTTGGTTGATAATTTCAGCGGCTCGGGCCGGCGCGGGGTTTTGACTTTTGCGGGCCTCCACTGGGTGGCCAGAATCTGGACGAGCAGAAGCTCGTCCCTCCGAAGGGACTCGCTTAGGCGAGTCCAGTTTTGCGCGAGCGGCGTCGAGCAGCTTGTCCTGCGAGACCACTTCATCCACCAATCCGAGCTGCAACGCCTCCTGGGCTCCGTAAAGCTTACCTTTCAAGATGACCTCACCCGCATTTTCGGGGCCGATCATTCGCGGCAGTCGCGTCGCGCCGCCCCAGGCAGGGACAAGGCCAAGTGTCGTCTCCGGCAAACCGATGCGCGTCGCCGGCGCGTCGGAGGCGACGCGGTAATCGCAGGCCAGCGTGATCTCGTAACCGCCGCCGGCACAGGCGCCGTGAATGGCGGCGACCGTCGGAATCTTCAGCGCGGCCAGACGGTTGAAGGTGCGTTGTCCCTCCGCGATGAAGGCGCGCATCTCACCGGTCTGCGCCTGTCGGAGCAACGTCTGCAGATCCGCCCCCGCGATGAAGATCGATTTCTTCGCCGAGGTCACGATAACGCCTTTCAGCCCCTGCTCTTTTTCAATAAAATCGAGCTGCTCACTCAGGTCGCCCATCGTAGCCGCGTCGAAAATATTCGCGCCGGAGTCCGGCCGATCAAAAGTCAGCAAGCAGACGCCGTCGGCACCGATTTCGCGCCGGATGGTCGGCGCTGTGGGAGATGCAGTCATCGTGATCTAGTTTGGCCGCTTTCGCGAAAAATCCAAGCGCCCTGCTCAATTCAGCCGAAACCAGCCCCGGTATGCACCGGTGGTGCGAGACTCTGTCGAGCGAGAGATGGACGTTTTCGTCGCCGCGCGCCTTCCCAAGTTCGGCGGAGTCTCGCACCCCGGGAAGGCGTCGCCAGCGTGCCGAAGGTGGATTGCGTGCGGTGTTCCCTAGTGCTACAACCTCGTGGCCTCGGTCGGGGCTGATTCGCGCAGCTTATGGTCGGCAGGATTCTTTTACCCGAAATCCAGAGCATGATCGACGCGCGCGAATTTTCCGCGCTGCGCGAGCTCTTTTCGGAAATGCCGCCAGCCGACGTGGCCGAGATCATTCTCGATCTGCCCGAGGACGATCAGGTCATCATCTTTCGCATCCTGCCCCATGCGCTGGCCGCGGATGTCTTTGAGTATCTCGACGTCGATGTGGAGGCGCAGCAGAAATTGCTCCGCGGGATGGCGCACGAACAAGTCGTCTCGATCCTGAACGAAATGTCGCCGGACGATCGAACGGCGCTGCTTGAGGAACTGCCGAGCGCGGCCGCGCGGCAGTTGATCCGGCTCCTGACCCCGGAAGAGCGCCGGATTGCGCAGGCACTGCTCGGTTATCCGGAGGGCAGCGTCGGACGTTTGATGACGCCGGACCTGGTCGCGGTCGATGCCGGCTGGACGGTGAATGAAGTGCTCTCTTACATCCGCGAGCACGGGCAGGACTCGGAGACGTTGAACGTAATCTACGTGGTCGATGACCGCGGGAAACTGGTCGACGACATCCGGATCCGTGAGTTCCTGCTCAAGCCGCTCGAAACCCGGGTGAGCGACCTGATGGATGAAAACTTCACGGCACTCAGCGTGACCGATTCGCAGGAGG
This sequence comes from Spartobacteria bacterium, assembly GCA_039933235.1. Taxonomy (GTDB): domain Bacteria; phylum Verrucomicrobiota; class Verrucomicrobiia; order Chthoniobacterales; family UBA10450; genus Palsa-1392. The sequence goes on from JBDTOL010000129.1 coordinate 3,016, forward strand.
AAGCGGTCAACGTCTTTCGCAAATACGACCGGAGCGCGCTGCCGGTGCTCGATTCCACCGGAGTCCTAGTGGGGTTGGTCACGATCGACGACATGCTCGACGTCGCGGAAGAAGAGGCGACCGAGGACATCCAGAAGTTTGGCGGCATGGAGGCGATGGAGGAGCCTTACATGCGGATTCCGCTCTGGCGGATGGTGCGCAAGCGCGCGACCTGGCTGGTGGTTTTGTTCCTCGGGGAAATGCTGACGGCGTCAGCGATGGGGTATTACGAGGGGGCGATCGCGAAAGCTGTCGTGCTCGCGCTTTTCCTCCCGATGATCATCTCGAGCGGGGGAAATTCTGGCTCGCAGGCGTCGATGCTGATCATCCGCGCGATGGCGCTGGGCGAAGTGGCGCTGCGGGATTGGTGGAGAGTGATGCGCAAAGAGATCTTCGCGGGACTGATGCTGGGGTGCGTCCTGGGCACGATCGGTTTTCTGCGTGTCGCAATCTGGGCGCAGTTTTCCAATGTCTATGGTCCGCACTGGATGCTGATCGCGCTGACGGTCGGGATCGCGCTCGTCGGGGTGGTGCTGTGGGGATCGCTTTCCGGTTCGATGCTGCCTTTCATCCTGCGTCGTCTGGGAGCCGATCCGGCCACTTCCTCGGCGCCGTTCGTGGCCACGCTGGTCGATGTGACCGGGTTGGTCATCTACTTCAGCATCGCGCTGCTCCTCTTGCGCGGATCGATGTTGTAGCGAGCCCACTGCGCGAACCGTCAGGAACCAGCGTGAATCTTGACCCACTCGTTGCGGGCGCGCGAATCGGCCACCGCCTGCACCACGCGCATGTAACGTACGCCATCCTCGAAATCAGGATGCGGCTGCACCCGCCCCGGCGATTTGACGGCCGCGATGAAGTCGTCTTCCACCCGCCAGGCTGTCTCCAGGTCGGGAGTCAATTCCACGGCACGCAGCGCCGTGTCACCGACGCGGCCGGCCTGCACGGTATCGGAGCCGAAATCGTACACTAGCGTGCCGCGATCGCCGTAAACCTCCATGCGATCGGCCGGAGCCAGGGCATCCACGCCGCTGAACTCGAGGACGCCGTGCATGCCATTGGCGAATGTGCACAAGACTTCGAGCGCGTCTGGGATGATGACCTCGTAACCCTGGCGCATCGGCTGAATGATCTGTCCGCGGGCAAAGACTCCCGTGATGTCACCGAACCAATGTTGCAAGACCTCCGCGTAGATCCCGAGCGTGAGTGTGTTCAACCCGCTCATCTCGACCCGTTGCCGCCAATGCGCCGGCGCTTCCGGATTGAGGAACAGGCTGTTCAAGCTCTGCAGGCGCAGATGATGCGGACGGCCCAGGATATCTTCCGCAAGAATTTTCTGCACCAGAAGATCCGCGCGCATCCCGTGCGGCGGCGGGCAGAGCATCGTCACCAGCTCCGGATAACGGCGCGCCGCGGTAAGCATTTCCTCCGCCTCGACCAGATCCATCGCCATGCGGGCCTGACAGAAAACATGTTTGCCCGCCTCGAGGGCCGAGACGGTCACGGCGGAATGCATATAGGGGGGCGTGCCGATCCAGACGATGTCGAGCTCCGGGAGGCCGAGCAACTCCGCCCAGTTCTGCATGGGAGTCGCGTGCGGCGCATTTTCGCGGCAAAATTGATCCGCGCTCTCATAGGTCGAGTTGCAGACCGCCACGACCTCGACCTCCGGATGGCGTTGCAAAGCGGCTAAATGCCGCCGCCGCACGATCTCACCGGCTCCAACAATTCCGACTCGCAATTTATTATTATGTTTTTGAGTCATAAAGAAATACCAGGAGTGATCTAGGCCGCAGGAAGGTCATTTGACCACGCTTTGCGGAGCTTGTTCAACTCCAAAGAAGCGATGAAAGCGAATTGCAAGAATGCGGACAGTATTCCTTCATCCGGACAGAGTGGCTTGGCCCTGTCCGCGCCGCTTCTCTCGAGAGAAGAATCGCTTGACCATTCCGGCGACCGAAGGCACTTTACGCCCCTTCCAGCCCGGCTTATGTCAAAAATTTGCAGCATCACAGGATCGAAACCTTCTCGCGGCAGCGTGATTCATCGCCGCGGTATGGCGAAGAAAAAAGGCGGCGTCGGCCGTCACGTGACCAAGAACGTCCCGCGGACCTTCCAGCCCAACCTGCACGAGCAACGCATCTGGGTTGCGGAACTGAAGAAATTTGTGCGGGTCAAGGTATCTGCGCGCGGGTTGAAGACGATCAATAAGAACGGCGCCTACGCGACGCTCAAAAAGGCCGGCTTAATCTCAGCCTAATCCGCGGCCGGCGATTCTGCGTCCTTGCGGGACGCTTCAGATAGCGGCGGATTCTTGCCTTCGCTCTTTTCCTCTGCTTCGGGAGAAACGCTCTCCGCCGCGACGGTCTCCAGCGGAGTTGCATCCTCGATCGGCATCGCTTGCTCCATCGGAGCTGCGTTCTCCCCTTCACTGATCTCCGGCGTTTCGGTGCCCGGGCCGTCGCTGCCGCCCTCGGGGGAGGAGGCCGGTGATTCCTTTGGTTGAACGGGTGCGACCTTGCCCTGGCCGTTTGCGGAATCGACAGGAGCCGCGGCTGGCGCCGGCGGCTTGCTCCGCGGCAGGTCCAGAGCGCCGTCGTTAAACTCGATCACGTACCCTTCGCTGATCAACCAATGCAGGTTGGAGGCAAGCGCGAGCTTCCGCTTCTCCGCGGCCTCGGGTTCGGTCGCGCCATCGTCGGGCAGCGCATCCAAAAGTTGTTTGCGGTTGATGCCCGGTTTTTCTTTCAACGCACCCAGAATAGCCGCGACGGCAGCGGAAAGCGCCGAGGTCTGCCCGGCAAAGGGCCGTGGACGAACGGGCGAGACGAAGAGCATTCCTTTGCGATGCCGGAAAATGTGCAACGCGCTCTGGCGAAAGGAGCCGATCATTTCCTGCATCATTTTCGTGGGAGACCGAAAATCCTGCGCCCACGCCTCCTCGATCACCCGGCCTAACGACCGGTCGGGCAGCTGACGGCTGACTACGCCATCGAGCGAGAGCTCAGCCTGGTCCTTGATCAGACCGGGCAGATAGGTCTGTCGAAAATGACGCTCGGTTTCGGCAGCGCTCTGGAAGATGACGGGCGGATCTTCCTGCAGAGTCGTATAAGTGGTTACGCTGCGGGCCTCTTCCTTCCAGCGTTCGACCATCGCCGGGTCAGTGACGATCTCGATTTGCCGCTGGTAATCCTGAAAGCTCATCCGCCGGCTGAAGCGCTGTTCATAGAGCGAACGCAATTGCGGCTGGTAAGCGTGATGATTAGTCGGGCCTAATAATGTGCCGCTTAGCCGACACCGCGCGACCGAAGTGAAGTTGCCTTTGATCGGCTCGGATTGGGTCACTTCCGTTTTGTAAAAATTTTCCCTTTGGTCGAGAAAGGCGCCGTTCTCCAGCACGCGGCGGTCGCTTGCCACGGGACCATTCTCACCGAGCTGAAAGAGCGTCGCGCTCTCAGCTTTCAGGTGCACGTCATAACGCTCCGGCTTGTCGAGAAACATCCGGGCGAGGGAAAAAACCGAGTAGGCCAGATGACCGGCCTTGATTTGCGCGAGGACATTCTCGAGCACGCGCCGGTCAGGCAGAAAGCGCACCTCGACCACCGGCAGCGGCGCGCTGGGCATCGCCTCTGGCCGGCGTTCCTCAGTTGGACGGGGTCCCGCTGGACGCCGGTTACGGTCGCGGGCGTCGCGTCCGTCGCGACCCCGTTCCGGTCCGCCGCGCGGTGGACGGGGCCGGCGCTCGCGCTGATCGCCGCCGCCCCGGTCGCGGTCGCGACGGTCGCGCGAGCCGGGCGCCACATTGTCTTCTCCGGCGAAGTCCGCGTAGCGATTCTCGTTAGGCGATTCCTTCACCCAGGCAGGCAGGAATTTCAGATCAAACAGATCCGGCGCGGGCTTCTCCTCAGACATAGGAGGATGTACGCCAAGGCGGACGCTTGTAAAATCGGGCGCGCCTTTTCGCGGTGGAAAAGCGGGCGGCGCCCTGCGAAATAAATTGACAACGAAATCGATTATTTTAGTTGCCAACGGGCCACGGCACCTTTAAGCCGTCACCCACAGAAGCCAACCAAGGAGAATATTTGTTATGTCGGATAAACCGATCGAAGAAAAAGTGAAGGATATCATCGTCGAACAGCTCGGCGTGAATCCGGAGCAGGTCACACCCAACGCCTCTTTCATTGAGGATCTGGGCGCCGATTCACTCGACATCGTCGAGCTGGTCATGGCGTTTGAAGAAGAGTTTTCCGTCGAAGTGCCGGACGAGGATGCGGAGAAGCTGCAGACCGTCGGTGATGTCGTGAAATACATCGAGGAGAAGGCGAACAAGCAGGAGTAATCCCTTCGCCGGCAGCGTGACCGTTAGTGAACCTAAGACACGGCTTCGGCCGTGTTTTTTGTTTCCCCCTTTGCAGAGCGGACCAGCCCGATTGAAAATAGACCGGTGAATCTCCTTTGGCTGAGCGGCTCGCTCTTCGACCTCGCCGGGCGCCACATCTCCCTGCTCGGTATCTTAGCCTTCATCGGGCTGTTGGCACTCGGGTTCATCGCCGCGAAGTTTCTTCAAAGCGGACCCTTCCGGCGATTCCTTAGCCGGTTTAAGCTCGACGCCAATTTCGTCGCCATCATCACGACGATCCTGAGCGTGGCCGCGCTCATCTTTTTCACGGTCAGCGCGATCAACG
>JBDTOL010000130.1:0-7830 GCA_039933235.1 Spartobacteria bacterium
TGTACTTGTAGTACTGCATGTAATCGCCCATCACCTTGAGCGGGGCGAACCGGATATCGATCTCGGCCTGGCCCGCGGTTGCGACCTCGTGATGCTGACGCTCGATCGGGATCCCGGCTTTCTCGAGCTCGAGGCACATCTCGTTGCGGATGTCCTGTAACGTGTCGGCCGGCGCGACCGGGAAGTAGCCTTCCTTGGCGCGGATCTTATAGCCGAGATTAGGGAACTCTTCGCGCCCGCTGTTCCAATGTCCCTCGCTGCTGTCGACCGAGTAGGACGCGCTGTTCCCGGCACAATTAAAACGCACGTCGTCGAAGATGAAGAACTCCGCTTCCGGACCGAAGAACGCGGTGTCCGCGATGCCGGTACTCTGTAAATACGCCTCGGCCTTTTCCGCCACCCCGCGCGGATCGCGACTGTAGGGCTCGCGTGTGATCGGCTCCACGATGGTGCAGATGAGACTGAGGGTCGGTTCGGCGTTAAAGATATCGATCCAAGCGCTTCCCGGATCGGGAATCACGAGCATGTCGGAGGCATTGATCGCCTTCCAGCCGCGGATGCTGGAGCCGTCAAAACCGAGGCCTTCAGTGAAGATTTCCTCGTTATACTCGGTCAGGGTAGTGGTGAAATGCTGCCATGCGCCGGGCAGGTCGGTGAACTTGAAATCCACGAGTTTGACCTCGTGATCCTTGATCATCTTGCTGACGTCGGAGGGAGTTTTCTTATTTGCCATGGTGGTTGCGAGGTTGGGTGGTTGCAGCGTTTAAGAGTTGAAGCGTTGAAGCGTTGCAGCGGTCTCACTCTCGTCCGCTGCAACGCTTCACCACTTTATCGCTTCGACGGGCCCTCACACGGCCTTCTCGCCGATCTCCTCGGTCCGAATCCGCACCGCGTGTTCGACCGCCAGGACGAATACTTTTCCGTCCCCGATCTTGCCGGTCTTCGCCGCCGCCACGACCACGCTCACTGCCTTGTCGACCATGTCGTCGGCCAGCACCACTTCCACTTTCACCTTGGGCAAGAAATCGACCGTGTACTCGCTCCCGCGATAGATTTCGGTGTGGCCTTTCTGCCGCCCGAAGCCCTTCACTTCCGTCACCGTCATCCCCTCGATGCCAAGCTCTGCGAGAGCCTCTTTTACTTCCTCGAGTTTAAACGGCTTGATGATGGCTTCGAGTTTTTTCATGAGCTTTAACCTGTCGGCGTCCGATCGATTTGCAATCGGACTCGCGCTAGAAAATCAGAGAACGCAGGTGTAGCGCAAGTCAATTCCGGTTTCCCGACACCCAATTGAAGGGCGGACGCCCCGCCTGCTCTGATTCAATCATCTGATAAAGATCGAGACGGACGAGTCGCGCGACTCGCCAAGAACCCGAATGTTTTCGATCGCAGCGAGCTCGAAATCGCCCGAAAGAAATGCCGATTTCTTGCCCGCTCGGAGCGCCAGTTTATAGTGATCCCACATGCCCGCCGATTCCTTCGTTCATTTGCACCTCCACACCGAGTACTCGCTGCTCGACGGCGCGGTCCGGATGAAGGAGCTGATGAAAAAAGCGGCGGGGATGGAAATGCCGGCCGTCGCCATGACGGACCATGGCAACCTCCATGGCGCGATCGAATTTTACCAGGCCGCGACCGGCGCCGGCCTGAAGCCGATCATCGGGGTCGAGGCTTACATGGCCCCCGGCGCGATCAAGGACCGGCCGAATTCACAACGGGATGCAGCCTATCATTTCACTCTCCTGGCGCGCGATGAATCCGGTTACCGCAATCTCGTGAAACTGATGTCGACCGCGCATCTCGAGGGAATGCACTACAAGCCGCGGATCGATCGCGAACTGCTCGCATCGCATTCCGAAGGACTAATCGGGATGAGCGCGTGCCTGAAGGGTGAGATCAACATGGCGATCCAGTCCGATCAGCTCGACAAGGCGCGCAAAAGTGCGGCGACTTTCCGGGACATCCTGGGCCCGGAAAACTTCTTTCTCGAGCTGCACGATCACGGAATCGAGGCGCAACGGAAGTGCAACGCGTTCCTCCCGAAGATTGCGCAGGAGTTTGGGCTCGGGTTGGTCGCGGCGAACGATGTGCACTTTCTCGAGCGGAGTCACCACGAGGCGCATGACGTGATGATCTGCATCGGCACGGGAAAAATGGTGCACGACGAGAAGCGCATGCGTTACACGCCGGAACTCTATTTCAAGAGCGCAGCCGAGATGCGCGCGCTGTTTCCGGAGCACCCGGAGGCGATTTCGAATACCGTCGCGATCGCGGAGCGCTGCAACCTGACCCTGGAATTTGGCACCTCTAAATTTCCCGAATACGAAGCGCCGGCCGGCAAGACGCGTCGGCAATATCTGCGCGAACTCTGTGCGGAAGGTCTGCGGAAACGCTTCGGCGAGCGAGCCGCGACCGATGCGGAGCTTCTCGCCCGCCTCAACAAGGAGCTCGAGGTCTTGGAGAAAACCGGTTTCGTTAGCTATTTCCTGATCGTCTGGGATTTCATCCACTTCGCCAAGCAGCGCGGCATCCCGGTCGGCCCGGGCCGCGGCTCGGCCGCCGGTTCACTCATCGCCTACGTGCTCGAGATTACTGACATCGATCCGCTCCAGTTCGGACTTCTCTTCGAGCGGTTCCTTAACCCGGAGCGCGTTTCGCCGCCCGATATCGACGTCGATTTTTGCGAATCGCGCCGCGGCGAAGTCCTCGAATACGTTCGGCAAAAATATGGCGAACGGCGGGTCTCTCAGATCATCACCTTCGGCAAACTGAAAGCGAAAAGCGTGGTGCGCGACGTCGGTCGCGTGATGGGCCTGAGCTACGGGGATTGCGATCGGATCGCGAAGATGATCCCTAACGAACTGAACATCACCCTCGCACAGGCGGCCGAGAAAACGCCCGACCTGAAACGCGCGATCGAGACCGAGCCGGCGACGCGTCAGCTCTGGGAATATGCCGGGTTGCTCGAGGGACTTTCGCGCAACGCGGGCGTCCATGCCGCCGGGGTGGTGATCGGAGACCGCGACCTCTCGGAGTACGTTCCGCTCTGCCGCGACTCGAAAGGCAACGACATCGTGAGCCAGTATGCGATGGGGCCGTTGAACGATCTCGGGATGCTGAAGATGGATTTCCTCGGGCTCAAAACCCTCACCGTCATCGAGGACACCCTCGTTTTGATCCGCCAGCACACCCGGGAGTTTTCCTTAAAGAACATCCCGCTGGATGACGCGCCCGCCTTTGGTCTCTTCAATCGCGGAGAGACGATCGGTCTGTTTCAAATGGAATCGGGCGGCATGACCGCCGTCTCGAAGCAGCTCGACGTGCAGAAGCTCGACGACATCATGGCCCTGATCGCGCTCTATCGGCCGGGCCCGATGGATCTGATCGGCGATTACATCAAGCGCAAGAAGGGACTGACCAAGATCAAATACGAGCACCCGCTGCTCGAGGAGATTTGCTCCGACACCTACGGCGTCATGATTTACCAGGAGCAGGTGATGGCTGCAGCCAACAGGCTGGCCGGTTACTCGTTAGGCCAATCCGATTTGCTCCGGCGCGCGATGGGGAAAAAGGACAAGGAAAAGATGGCGAAAGAGCGCGCCAACTTCATTGAGGGCTGCGCGCGGACGAACAAGATCCCGGAAAAGAAAGCGAACAAGATCTTCGATTTGCTGGAGAAATTTGCCGGTTACGGGTTCAACAAGAGCCACAGCGCGGCCTACGGGCTGATCAGCTACCAGACCGCCTACCTGAAGGCGAATCATCCGGTCGATTTCATGGCCGGCCTGCTCAGCAACGAGATTAACAACACCGACAAAATCTCGGTCTTCGTCGGCGAGTGCAAGCGGATGGGCATCCCGATCCTGCCGCCCGACATGAATCGGAGCAGTCTGAAGTTTACCCCTGAGCCTAACGATAAGGGGATGGCGATTCGCTACGGACTCGCCGCGATCAAAAACGTCGGCGCAGGCGCGATGGCCGCGGCCATTGCCGAGCGGGAGCGGGGAGGGGAGTTCACCTCGCTCGAGGATTTCTGCAGCCGGCTCGATTCACGCCTCGCCAATCGCAAGATCATTGAGAGCCTGGTCAAAGCCGGCGCTTTTGACTTTCTCGGGCGGGACCGTGCGGAGCTTTTCGCGTGCATCGAGGAAACGCTGGCGGCTTCGGCGGCTTCACACCGCGACCGCGCCGCCGGCCAGGTTTCGCTTTTTGGTGATTTGCCACCGGCGTCGATCGCGCGTGGCACGCAGGATTATACCGGCTGGAGCGAGCGCGAGAAATTGGCCTTCGAGAAGGAATTGCTCGGCTTCTACGTCACGGGCCATCCACTCGACGCCTACGCGCATCTCTTCGCCAGCGGCAAATATCAAACCATAGCGTCGTTAGGCGAGCTGGCCGACCGCGCCACTTTCACCATCGCCGGAGCGATCGCGCAGGTGGATCGGAAGTTCACCAAGAAGGAAGGCAAACCGTTTGCCGTCGTCTTTCTCGAGGACCTGACGGGCACCCTCGAAGTCGTGCTCTGGAATGAAACCTACGTCCCGGTGGCGACGGCGCTCGAACCCGGCCGGGTCATAGCAATTCGGGGCACCCTGGATAAGCGTGACGATACCGTTCGCGCCACCGCGCAGAAGGTGAAAATGTTAACTCCGGGAAATACCGCCGCGACTGCGAACGGCCAAAGCGAGGAGAGCAATGGCGCGGACCGGGTGCGAGAGGAATCAGCCGTCACTTTGCGGTTCGCGGCCGGGATCGAGTCGGAGGAGCTGCGGACGGTGCGCGAGATCCTCGCCTCGTCGCCTGGTTCCCAACGCGTCACCCTGATGATGACAAGGCAGGACGGCCGGACCGTGCAGATCGAAGCGGGCGACTTCTGCCGGGTCGAGATAACGCCGGCGGTCGAGCGTCAGCTCGCGCCGTGGCTCTAGCGAAAACCGCTGGGCCGACTTAGCTGTCGGCCTTCTCGGAGGTCTTCTGCATCTTGCTGCACTCCGATTTGAGCTGGGTGTATTGCTCAGCCGAAAGGACTTCCTTGGCCTGGGCAAAATACTTCTTCATGCTTCCTTCCGTGCAGCCATCCTTCTCGCAGGCTTCCTGGTAGGAATCGAGTTTTGCCTTCTGTTCCGGTGTCAGGTTGAGCTTCGCGTAGATTTGCGAGCATTCCATTTTGCCGGTCTTGCTCGAGCAGCAAGTCATGTCGCCCGCGAAAGCCGGGCTGGCAGCGAGGAGCGCCGCCGCGAGGAAGGTAAGAGTGGTCTTTGTCATGGGCATCAGTCGCACGAACGACTTCGATTTCAAGGCTCGAGGGCAAGGCCGTGCTCGCGCAGTGAACGTCAGCATACCGCCTGGCTTTAGCCGAGTTTGCCGGTGCCGTCTGTCACGTGTTGTCCTGCGGCGACCGGCTCGAGGCGATCTTCCTAAATGAGACGAACCTGGTTTCTGACGACGTGGAGCGTCCGCTTTACCTGCATTCATCAACCAGCTAGGGCATGTCAGCCGGGTAAGCTGTTGCTGGGAGCGAGAGAGCCGTTTGACAGCGAAGCTGGGAAAGGCCCTGGGTGCGACATGAACGAAAATCACGGGCCGGCCCTTTTTTTTCCGCCCGCTTGCTCGATCATTTCGGCATGAACATCCGGCCGCTATTTGTTTGCGGCGCTCTCCTCCTGTCCGGGAGTGTCGCTTACGGTGCGGGTTCTTATCAGCGCACGAGAGACGGAACCCTCATCTGGAATGGTTCACCTAAAAGTGGCATGGAGGCAACGTGGTCCGGCAAACGCGACAAGAGTGGGTTCGCCGTCGGCTCTGGTACACTGACGTGGTATAAAGTTAAGCCAACAATCATCACTGGCTCCCTCATTCCGGATACCAGAAGATACGCGGTCGCCATTGACCGTTATTCAGGCAAAATGGTGCACGGCAAATTCAAGGGAACTGTCACTTACGTCGACGCCAATGGAAAAAGAGTGCAGGCGACCTTGGTTAACGGAGTTAAGAGGCCGGCGAATCGCCCGTCGCACGATCGCCCAAGCTCTCGTAAAAAGGCGACTCCTGCGCCGACCCCAGCAGTGACAGCAACCCCAACCAGGGAGCAAACTCCTGCGCCAACTCCAGAGCAAACGGCCACGCCGACCCCAGCGCAGAGCCCTTCGCCAGCCGCACAAGAAACCCCGACTGTAGTCGCACAACAGACGGCCACCCTGGCACCGCAGCAGACGGCGACCCGAACGTCGGAGCAACAAGGCAGGCAACCTGATGTCGAAAGGACAACGGAACCAATCCCAACCCCGCTGCCAAGTCTGGACGCACAAACCGTTGCCGCGTTAGATACAGTGTATCAAAAGGCAGTTAAGGCCAATGACATCGCAATAATGGATCAGATTTTGGCCGAAGACTTTGTTTTTGTAACAGACCGCGGTGTTTCTCTGACGAAAGCCGACTTGATGAAGGAAGCGCGAGAAAAACGGACGACCTACGAGAACCAGGAGGAGGAGGAAGGCACGCAGAACGTGCGAGTATGGCGCGATACGGCTGTTGTTACTGCGCTGTTGAGGATCAAAGGCAGGAGAGACCGAAATCCCTTCGATTACAAAGTCTGGATCACTGAGACTTATGTTCGGGCGGGCATGGGTTGGCGTTACGTATTTGGGCAAGCTTCGATTCCTTTGCCGAAACCGGGCGAATAGTTTTCCGATCACCTGCTTGGTCTGTTGTCACAGTTTCGCGCGCAAGGGCGTTTGACACGAACTTCGCAAACTCTCGAATAGCGCGCACCCATCCTTCTCGCAGGCTTCCTGTTAGGATCGAGCTTTGCCTTCTAGTCCGGCGTCAGTTTGAGCTTCGCGTAAATTTGCGAGCACCCCATTGCCGGTCTTGCTCGAGCAGCAACTCATGTCGCCGGCAAAGCCCGGGTGGCGGCGAGGAGTGAAATCGCTATCAGAGGAAAAGTCGTCTCGATCATGGCTAATGAGATCGCACGATAAAGCAATTATCAACGCTCCGTGAGGAGTTCACGCTCGCGCAGCGCTCTCGTCAGGATCGTCCTCGCGTCCTGCTTGATGGGCCTGCCATGCGCCACCACGATCCGCTGGAAATCGTACTCAAACACTCGTCGCAGAGAGGCCGCAAATAATTGCTTGTCACGAATCGCGAGGCGGAAAAATGCGCTGATCCCGACCAGGCGCGGGAGTCGCATGATATGGCGGGCAAAGAAGTGCGGCCAGCCGCGAGTCTCCGGTGAAAAATGGAAAAGAAGATCGCCCAGGACCAAGGTGCCTGAGGCGCGATGGAAGAGCGCGTGCTCACCCACATAGCGAAGCCCATCGATCGCGATCACGTCGATCTCACCGGCCCAGTCGTTAGGCGCGGGCGAGAGGAGTTCAGTCGCGAGCCCGCTCGCTTTGGAAAATCCAGCCGGGGCGAGGTATGTCAAACCGGCGAAAGCTGTGTGCGCCGCCTTCGCGAAAGTGTCGTGCATCAGGGTCACGTCCACGAGCCACGTCGGCTGGCCGAAGCGAGCAATTTCCGCTACGTCCTCGGACTCGAAGGGCGCGGTCGAATGGATGACGAGGCGACCGTCGCGCAGCCGCAGTAGGGTGACGTTGCGCTGAAAATCAATCCCGAAGGCGCGCAGCGGGAATTGCAGCAGCGCGACATCGTCCGCCAGTTGCTCCCAATGACTCATAGGCTCGTGAACGTCTCCGCCGCACCCAGGTGAAGCGCCATCTGCGACATTTCTACTTCGAACCGGTCACGTCGACTCGAATGTCAATTTACCATTCTGCTCGTCGACCTTGATCGTCTGACCCTCGTGGAATTTGCCTTCGAGGATCT
>JBDTOL010000131.1:0-9955 GCA_039933235.1 Spartobacteria bacterium
GCGTAGAAAACCCGTTCGAGCCGGGCCCAGTAGATCGCGGCCAAACACATCGGGCAGGGCTCGCAACTGGTGTAAAGCTCGCAGCCGCGCAGGTCGAAGCGCCCTAACGATTGGCAGGCGGCACGAATCGCGAGGACTTCGGCGTGCGCGGTTGGGTCGAGCAAAGTCGTGACCTGGTTGTGGCCGCGGCCCACGATCTTCCCGTCGCAAACGACGACCGCACCGAAGGGTCCACCGCCATTGCGCGCCATGCCCTCCCGGCCTAACGAGATGGCCTCCTCCATCCAAACCCGTCGGTCCTCGCTCACAAACTGGCGAGGGCCCGATCCAAGACTTCGAGAATAAACTCGGCGTCCTGTTGGTGAATACACATGGGAGGCGAAAAACGAATGGTCTGACCATGCAGGCCGCCTTTGCCTAGCAACAGACCGAGGTCGCGGCAGGTTTCGAGGACATGGGCGCACTCTGCCTTGGCCGGCTCTTTCGTCGCGCGATCCTTGACCAGCTCGATCCCGAGCATGAGGCCTTTCCCGCGCGCGTCGCCGATCACGTTGTGTTTTTCCTTCAGCCGCTGCAGACCGTCCGACAGGATTTTTCCCATCGCGAGCGAGTTCGCCTGCAGCTTTTCACGCTCGATCACCTCCAGCACGGCCCTGCCCTGTGCGGAGACGACGGGGTTGCCGCCGAAGGTGTTGAAATGGATCCGCTGCGAAAGTGCGGCCGCAATCTCGGGCGTCGTGACGACCGCGCCTAACGGGCAGCCGTTGCCGATCCCTTTCGCCATGCAGACGATGTCGGGGATGACATCCTGGGTTTCGAAGCCCCAGTAATGCGTGCCGGTGCGGCCGAAGCCGGTCTGTACCTCATCGGCGATGCAGACGCCGCCGGCAGCGCGGACATGTTCGTAGGCGTGTTTCAAATAGCCGTCCGGGAAGACGACGCAGCCGCCCACGCCCTGGATCGATTCGGCAATGAAACCGGCGATTTGGCCCGGGGTCGCATAGTCGATCAGGCTCTTCACATCCGCCGCGTAATTCCGGCCCGCATCGGGGTCGCCGTGACCCCACATGCCGCGATAGGGATCGGGCGTGATCGAATGGTGCACGCCGAAGCTGTGCGGCACGTTGAACTTCCAGGTGTGATGCGCGGTGAGGCCCATGCCCGACGCGTTGCCGCCGTGGTAGGCGTTGCGGAGCGCGATCATGTCGTAATTGCCGGTGTAGGCGCGGGCCATCAGCATCGCGAGATCGTTCGCTTCCGAGCCGGAATTGACGAAGTAGCAGACCTTTAGCTCGCCGGGCATTTTCGAGGCCAGCTTTTCGGCGTACTGCGCGATGTTTGGGTGCAGATAGATCGTGGTCGAATGCTGCAGGAGCTCGTTCTGTTTCCGGGCCGCCTCGACCACGTCGGGATGGCAATGGCCCACGCTGATCGTGACGATGCCGCCGAGCGCGTCGAGGTAGCGGCGTCCGCTCTCATCCCAGACGTATTGCATCTTCCCTTCCACGAGGGTGAGCGGCTTCTTGTAGTAGAGGAAGATCCCCGGGTTGAGGAACTGCTTGCGCAGCCGCAGAATTTCGTCCGGGGACGGTCCGTTGTAAGGCTGCGGCTGGTGATCGAAGGGCGGCAATTCAGGTGTTTGCATAAGGATTTTTCAGGGACGATCGGGTGCGATCTTTCGGCCCAGGAGATAGAGGACAAAAGCGAGCGCGAACCCGACGAACCAGGCGTAACGATAAAAGGAAAGGAAGATCGGCGCGACTGAAGTCTGCGGCAGGACGTGAATCGTGACGAGAAAGCCGGGAATGTTCGGCAGGACGGCGAGGAAGAGTGCGCCGAGGGCGACGAGGCTGAAGCCGCCGCTGTAGCGATAGCGGCCGGCAGGATCGTAGAGCGCGTCGAGGTCCAGTTGCCGCCTCCGGTAAACGAAGTAATCCGCGATCATGATCCCACCGATCGGGCCTAACAATGCGCTGTAGCCGATCAGCCAGGTGAAAATGTAGCCGCTCGGGTCAGCGTAGAGTTTCCACGGAAACATGAGGATGCCGATAATGCCGGTGAGGACGCCGCCATTTTTAAAACTGATCAGGCGCGGCGCGAGATTGGAGAAGTCGTTCGCGGGCGCGACGACGTTGGCCGCGATGTTGGTCGAGAGAGTGGCGATGGTGAGGGTGACGAGCGCGAGCACCGCGAGGAGGGGGCTCTGGAACTTCTGCATCAGCTGCACCGGATCCCAGATCGCCTTGCCGAAGACGACCACGGTCGCGCTGGTCACGGCCACCCCGATGAAAGAGTAGAAGGTCATGGAGAGCGGCAGGCCGAGCGCCTGGCCGGCGATCTGGTCGCGCTGCGATCTGGCGTAGCGAGAGAAGTCGGGAATGTTGAGCGAGAGAGTGGCCCAGTAACCGACCATCGCGGTGAGCCCGGCGGTGAAGACGGGCCAGAATTCGCCTAACGAGCGGAAATGTGAGGGCTGGGCGAAGATCGGGCCCCAGCCTTTGGCCGCGATCACGGCCCAGATGAGGAGGCCGACCCCGGTCAGGATGAGGAAGGGCGCGGCGAAGATTTCGAGCCACTTGATCGAGTCCATTCCTTTCACGATGACGTAGATGTTGATCGCCCAGAAAATCATGAAGCAGAGAAATTCGCCGCTCGAGATTCCGATGACCGGCAGAATGGTCTTCTGCGCCGGATTAAAGCCGAAGACGATCGCCGCCATCGCGTAGATCGCGGCGCCGCCGATCCAGGTCTGGATGCCGAACCAGCCGCAGGCGACAAGCGCGCGCATCAAGGCCGGGATGTTCGAGCCTAACGTTCCAAAGGAAGCGCGAATCAAGACAGGGAAGGGGATGCCATAAGCGGTGCCGGGATGCGCGTTGAGCGTCATCGGGATGAGCACGATCATGTTGCCGAGGAAGATTGTGAGGACGGCCTGCTTCCAGTTCATTCCTTGCTCGATCAGGCTGCTCGCGAGGGTATATGTGGTAATGCAGATCGCCATCCCGACCCAGAGCGCGGCGATGCTCCACATCGACCAGGTGCGGCCGCTGGCCGGAACCGGCGCGAGGTCGGCATTGCTCAACGCGCCGGAATGGAGCAGGTGCGAGCGGGAATCGGTAGTCCAAACTGGAGGCTGACTCATGCGGCGGGGCATCGTGCCAGTCTCCGGGCCCGGGCGTCGAGCGCTTCTTTGCCGCCGGCTCCCCGCTGGCCGAGAGCGGAGCTTTGAGATGCCGGTCAGCAGCGCTCTAACAACGCCAGCGGCAGAGCAATGAAGGGCACGCGATTTTTTCTTCTCACCCTTGGCGCGATGCTGGCATTCGCGGGAAATTCGCTTCTTTGCCGCTTTGCGCTCAAGCATACGGCGCTGGATCCGGCGAGTTTCACTTCCATCCGCATCCTTTCCGGAGCGCTTGCGCTGTGGCTGATCCTGCAGCTGCGCGGTGAAGCAGTCCAGAAGGCGGGAAGCTGGTCGTCCGCCCTGGCGCTCTTTGTTTACGCCGCGGCGTTTTCCTTTGCTTACGTGACGTTGCCGGCCGCCACGGGCGCGTTGCTCCTGTTTGCCGCGGTCCAGGCCACCATGATCCTCTGGGGACTTCGTCAAGGGGAACGATTGCACCCCCGCCAGTGGATCGGCCTCACCCTCGCCCTGGGTGGCCTCGTGCTGCTGCTGCTTCCGGGACTGGCGCGTCCGTCGTTAGGCGGTTCCATTCTGATGCTCGCGGCCGGGGTGGCCTGGGGGATTTATTCGCTGCGCGGGAAAGGGATCGCTGACCCGGCGCGTTCCACGGCCGGCAACTTTCTGCGCGCGGTGCCGTTCGCGGTTTTGCTCAGTCTGGCATTGCTGCCATGGGCGCGGATCGACCGCAGCGGTCTTCTCTGGGCGATTCTTTCCGGCGCCCTAACGTCGGGCGTTGGGTATGTGATCTGGTATGCCGCCTTGCCCGGGCTCAGCGCGACAACGGCGGCCACGGTGCAGCTCAGCGTGCCGGTCCTCGCCGCTCTGGGCGGGATTCTCTTTCTCCGGGAATCGATCACGGCGGGTTTCGCCGTTTCCTCCATCGCTGTTCTTACCGGCATTGCGCTCGTCGTCGTAAAACGCGAGCAGCGCGCGGCGATCTCCGCTGCCTAGGTCACGCGCGCCTCACGGGACTTCCGCGTCGGCGCGTTGCTCGATCTGCGTCACGCTCGGATTCGTCTCTCTGACCCATTCGCGCACCCCGTCGATTTCCTGCTGCGCCGCGACCGTTGCTGGCGGATCCGTGTAAGCCCGAGCGACGAGCTTTCGTCCGATCTTCACCGGCTTGGCGCGCTTGATCGCGAAGTCCCAGTGCCAGCCGAAATGGATAAGCGAGTAATACATCGTCTTGGCCTCGACCGCGCCAACGCCGCTGCAACGCATCGCGTTATAGAACATCCGATCGCAATCCTGCGGAGGCCGATCTCTCCGGTCGTAAGCGACATCGTGCAGAAGGGATGCATTGCGGTATCTGCCTTCGAAGGGCCCGCCCATGAAGGACCAGAGCGGGCGGGGGATGGAAGCGCCGTCGACGACCGAGCCCGCCGGCGCCACCCAGACCGTTCCCTTTGGATCGGTGTAACGGAACTCGCTCAGGAGCGTCATGCTGCGGCCGTCGGGATTCCAGCGTGTCACCGGGACGCCCGTGTAAAAACCCCAGGGATGATCCTGCGTCGCGGCCTCGCGCCATGAAGTCGGGGAGCGCGTGGCGCAGCCCGCGATCAGATCCGCGGTGAGAGCCATTAGTAAAATGAGCAGCCGTTTCTTCATCCGAACGCCAACACGATTCCTAATTGTCGGACCGGGCGCAAATCGGGCTCGCGCGCACCGGTCAGAGGTGCAGAAGAAACCGGGCATTAAAAATTTCATTCACCGAAACTCGGAGGCACGTGAGCTGCTAATATTACAAAAGAATTTCATTACGTTGTTCTGGGGGGAACAGAGCCGGGTGTTTCGACTTCGTCGGGGCGCCCGGCCTCAATTTTTTCACCTAACGTCGCTCCTGCGCCGGTCGCCAGACGATGACCGGGTCGGCGCCACTGGCCGGTAGCGCTGCCCAACCATCCGGGACTTTCTCGACGCGATCCCAGCCGAGACATTCGATCCGATTCTGCGACACGCCGGGTACGACTCGATTGGCCCATTCGCCTCGCACCACATGGACGACCCGTTCCGATGGGATGCCGGGCGCGGTGATCTCGACGAAAGCGGGCCGCTCTTCCCCGCTCGCTTTCATTTTGAATGCAAAAAAGCCGCTCACGAGCGCCATACCCATCATTCGTGCGCAGCAGGCGCGGCTGTCAAATCGACCCGCGTGGCCGGCAAGCCTGAGCGACTCGCCCGCTCTCAGCTCTTCACGCGCCAGACTTGGAGCCCGTCCGGCAAATGGGAAAGAGTGATTTCCTCGTCGCGGAAGAGATCGAACTCATCCTGCGAGATCTCGAAGAGATTGACGGGCTGCACCGGCCCGTCCACCTCGGCATCCGACGCGGCCACAATCGCTTGCGCGGTTTCCTCCCCGATCATCACCTCCGCGTCATCGCCGCGGCTGTCGCAGACGACAAACCCGACACCGACCTCACCAACATAGACATCACCCATGAAGTATCTCGTGGCACCATTTGACATGGCTTCGATGGTAAACGTTGCGCCGCGCGGGATCCAAGCAAAATCGCGCCTGTTCGTGGCACACTCGTTAGGCGAACGAACCCAGAGGAAGAAGTTCGATCCAGGTCGGGGCGCAGTTGGGCAGCCAGATGCGATTGTTTCTCCATGAAGCGGATCTTTTCTCTTGTTCTTGTCCTGTGCGCAATCAGCGTGGTCAGCTCAGTGCGGGCCGACGATGCCGTGCGCTCGCTTCAGAATCGCCTGCGGGAAGGTGGTTTCTACTTCGGCGACCCGAGCGGTGTCTATGATGAAGAGACGTCGGCGGCGGTGACGCGTTACCAGATTCGCAACGGCTTGCCCATCACCGGTAAACTCGATGTCGCGACTGGCGAGAAACTCGGTGTGGCGGCGGCAAAGCCGGACGCCGCCCAGCCGCCGCCCTCGGCTTCCGGCACCTGGCACCGCCTGCGCAATGGCGATCTCCAATTTGTCGATCAGGCGACGGCCTCAGGAAACAATGCGCCGGCCCCGGCGACGCCGACCCCCGCGGAGGCAGCCCGGGCGAAACCTGCACCCGTCACGGCGCCCTCGGGTCCGAGCCCGACCGAGAACGTGGCGCAGGCCGGACCGCGGCGGGAAGCGCCCTCCGCTCCAGCCACCCGCCCTGCAGGACCCGGCCGCGGCGGGGTTTATGGTGACGAACGTTTGCGCGATTACATTGGCGCGTTTGTCCTGGCCGGATTGGATCCGCAGGTCAGCGCGGAACTCGAGTTCTTTGCTGAGCGCGTTGATTATTTCGGGGAAAGAAACGTCGCGCGCGATAGGATCCGGCGCGACCTCGTGCGCTACGACCGGAAGTGGCCGGAGCGAAAGTTCTGGTTGGCGGGAGAATTGCAGGTGCGGCAGCTCCCGGGCGAGCGGCTGGAGGTCACCTTTCCCCTCCGTTACGACTTGCGCGGCCATTCCGAACACGCCTCCGGGCAGGTGATGAAAACCCTTACGCTGCGCAAAAGAGGACAGGGCGACCTGGAAATCGTCGCGATGAACGAGCGGAAAGCCTGAGCCCGTTCGCGGGCCTAACGATTGCGTTTTCGGCGGACGCCGTCGGGGCACTCTGCTACTTTCTGCCTCAACCATGCGCCACCTCGTTTGCTGTCGCGCTCGCGTTTTTCCTCGCCTCCGCCGCTCGGTCCGGGGTGAAAGAGAAGTCGGAGGAAGCGGAAAACGCTCCGCTTCCCAGCATCGTGCAGAAGACGCGGGGAATGGAGGCGCGGCCCGGGTTCGTGAAATGTAGTGGGACGCGCGGGCCGGAAAAGTGTGGCTCGAGACAGAGAAATTCGACACCGAGTTTCTCTACGTCGTCTCGCTCGCGGCCTCGAACGATATGGGGCTCGATCGCGGACAATTCGGCGATCTCGAAGGCAGCAGCAGCCGTGAGCACGTCGTGAAATTCGAGCGGGTGGGGCCGAAGGTTCTGCTCGTCGAGCAAAACCTCGACCACCGCGCCGTGACCGATAACATCGCGAAGGAGCGCTCGGTCGAAGAGGCCTTCGCGCGCTCGGTCCTCTGGGCTTTCAAAGTCGAGGCCGAGGAGAACGGCAGCGTCCTGGTCGATGCGACCGCTTTCCTGTTGAACCACGCGCACGGTGTCGCCGAAAAGCTGAAGACGAAGAAGCAGGGCGAATACAACGTCGATCCCGCGGCTCCGCGATCTAACTGCTCCTCACGAAAAATTTTTCAAAGAACACTGAAGTCGAAGCGACTCTGACCTTTGCCGGTGAGCCGAAGGGAGACTGGTTCCGATCGGTCACGCCCAGCCCGCAAGCCGTGACGGTGCGCGAGCATCATTCCTTAGCCGAGCTGCCGGACGAGCAGTGCGTGCATCGCTTTTTGGTCCTTCGCGAGATTCGAGAATGATGGCTAAAATTACAAATCGCGTTCATTTGCGTGAACAGTGGACTTGGGGATCAAAATGCTCTCGCGTGTGTAACCCCTTTAGGGCAAGCAAGAGGAGACGGCGTCCGCTATTCTGTCCTGGCGCCCGGAGTCCATGCCAAAGAAGCTATCGATTAACAAGAAGTCAGCAGTCAAACTGCGCGATTTGAGCCCCAAAAGGGATCCGCAAGGCGGCGGGATCAACTATTCCAAAAAGGCGCCTCTTGCGATTCCTCCACCGGGATTCTTCAGTTCAGCCCAGGAACGTCCGGCACCTGGCAGGCGTTCCTAGACTAACGAGGAATCGAAGGACCGGCGCGGCGTTGGGCAGCGACTGGGAACCGGAGTTCACGATTCCACCGGAACGGTGTTCGTGAGGCTTTTCGCCCAGATGCCGATCGAGGGCGAGCATTTGTGCCAATCGAAATCGGCGTCATGGCTGGCGAAATCAGCAGCGCGTACGGGGATCGAACCCGTGCACCAGCCTTGAGAGGGCTGTGTCCTAACCACTAGACGAACGCGCCGTTTTCGCTCCGCCATCTTAGATGGACTCCCCCGAGGCGGCAACTTTTCCGATTCCGCCGACCGTCGGATCGCTAGGGGCGCACGGCGTCGTTAGCGCGCGCCTGGAAGGGTGTGGGAAGGGCTGTGGCGCTGCTGATGCCGGCGCTTTTTTTGGCCAGTCGGGCCACGGCCGCCGCGTCGGTTTCGTGCCGCACGCGTGGCTGCAACAGGGCCAACTGCTGCGCCGCTCCCCGGGCATCGAGATATGCTTTCAGATCCGGCGTATCCGCCAGGGTGCGGAGCTTTGTGTAGTAGAGATGGTAGTAGTCTCGCAGCCCATGCCTTCTCTCCAGGTCGGTTGGCGCCCGCATCGCGGAGGCGCGCAGGGCATGGAGGTCAGCGTCGTTTCGGATACGCGTCTCGAGCGCAACCATCTGCACGTGCAGCCGATGTTCGTCGGCCGCTTTGCCTAACGACGTGCTCTTGAAAAACGAATTCAGCATTTCCAGCTCCGGCGCGGCCGGAATATTGGGCAGCGAATTCGGGGCCGGCAGGATGTTCGGCGGAATCAGGGAGGGTGGCTCGACCGGCGCCGTCGCGGAAGGCGAGGGCGCAGGCACCGCGGCGGAAATCTCGGCGTCGGCCGCCTGGGCGGAAGTGTTACCGGGCGGGGGCGACGATTGCGCCAAGGCGTGGCTGGCCGCTGCGAGCATCAGGATGAAATGGCCGTAAAACTTCATGCGTGATGGCATCGGGGTGACAGGATTCGAACCTGCGACCTCCTGGTCCCAAACCAGGCGCTCTACCAAGCTAAGCTACACCCCGGGTGCGCAGCCCATATAGCACGAGGGGAAAGGAAACGCATGGAAACTTTGGGAGGCGACCTGTCGCCGCGGTGACCGTGCGACCAGCTGCGGTACACCCCGAGAAATCACGGCCCCCTTGCCCCGTGAGTGCGTCATGCGCATGCGAGTTTCCCCCTGCACGATGCGACGGCCCAGCCAAAAACGTCTTGCCCGGAAATAGAATTATGACGAAACTGCGTTTTCTTTTTCCGGGCAGCATGCGCTGCTCAGCGCTGCCATGTTCAAGAACGAGAAATTCAATATCGCCATCTTCGCGATCCTCATCCTGCTCCAGGCCTTGGGGATCGCTGCTGTCTGGACACGCTTCCATCTTTTTTACCTGCCGATCATGCTCGGGGTGTATTTCTGGATCGGGCTTGGCACCACCCTCTATTTGCACCGTTACCTGACCCATCGCGGTTTCGAGATGCCGGGCTGGTTGAAGTTCCTCTTCGCCACCGGCTCGGCCATCGGCCTCTCGGGCGATCCGGTCACTTGGGTCGGGGACCATCGTTATCATCATCTCAAGTCCGATACCGAAGATGACATCCACAGCCCGCGGCACGGCTTCCCCTACGCGCACATGATGTGGCTGATCCGCAAGCCGCCCTCTTTCCGTGAACGCTCGCTGCGTTACGCCGCCGACGTGCGCAAGATCTGGTATTGCAAACTCTGGGAGAACTCCGCTCTCTACGTCCTCCCGCATCTGGCCGTTGCGGCACTCCTTTATTTCTCCATCGGTCTGGCCGGGATGCTCTGGTGCCTCTACGTGCCAATGTTGTTCGTCTATAACTTCACATGGGCGGTGAATTCGATCTGCCACATGAAGCAGTTCGGTTACCGCAGCTTCGAGACCTCGGACGAAAGTAAAAACAACTTCTGGGTCGGCCTCGGCGCGCTGGGCGAAGGATACCATAATAATCACCACGCCAAGCCGCGCTGCGCAGCGCACGGGTTGCAATGGTGGGAATTCGATTTCACCCGATATACCATCTGGGCGCTGGAAAAAATGCACCTTGCGTGGAATGTCGTCTGGCCCGAGCCC
>JBDTOL010000132.1:0-17409 GCA_039933235.1 Spartobacteria bacterium
TCAGAGCGGACCGAAGCCAGATCCATCAGATTCTCTTGAATCTTTGCGTCAATTCGCGCGACGCCATGCCTAAAGGTGGCACGATCACGCTCGAGACAGGGATCAGCGCCGGTGAGCAGCTGCGCGAATATTTCAGCGACGCGACCGCCGACCCCTACTTCCTTGTCCGAGTGATCGACACCGGCACGGGAATCAGCGAAAACGTCGAGCCGCACATTTTCGAGCCGTTTTATACGACCAAGGCGCGGGGCAAAGGCACTGGCCTGGGTCTCTCGGTCGTTTATGGGGTGGTGCACAATCACCGCGGCTTCGTGCGGGTGGAAAGCGCGCCCGGCCAGGGGACGACCTTCAGCGTCTATCTGCCACTGAAGAGCGCGAGTGAATCCGCGGCCGGCGCCGACGAACAAGTCCCGGCCCTGCCTCACGATGCGGAGCGAGATGGGGCGCAAACCATCCTGCTGGTCGAGGATGAGGGAACATTGCGCGCGCTCGGCGTCATGATGCTGGAGGGCGATGGCTACCATGTGCTCGCGGCGCGAGACGGGGTCGAAGCGGTCGAGATGTTCGAAACACATCGCGCTGAGATCGGACTTGTCATCTGCGATCTCGGGCTTCCGCGCCTCGGTGGCCACGAAGCTTTTCTGAAGATGAAAGAGAGCAAGCCGAATGTGCGCGCGATCGTCGCGAGCGGCTATCTGGAGCCAAATGCACGGGCCGAGATGCTCAAAGAAGGGGTGATCGATACCCTTGAAAAACCGTATGATTTTCACCAGTTGCTGGTGAAGATTCGATCGATCATCGGGCCTCCTGAGGCCGGGAATGATGATCAGTCGCACCTCGTTTGAGCCGGTAAATCTGCGTCCTCACCAAAGTAGTGGTAGGCGCGCGGCGTCATCCGCTACCCGTCCACCGGCACCCTAGGACGCCCTGCAACGGCAACATCACCTTCCAGGTGTTTGTTATGGCACCTGTCCAAATTTGAGTGGTGTCATCCCGAGGCTGGCGGAACCGCTGCTGCGCCTAAAATCGGACGACCGGCCAGGACGCGCCGACGCAGCTAGCGCACAAGCGCGCTTGCATCTCCCGCCACCGTCATCCGCCGCTGCTTCCGCATCACCAGCAGCATGGAACAGCCGCCGATGACACCGAAGCCGGCCATCACCGGATACCACGCGCCCCAGCCATATTTGTCGAGCAGCCAGCCGGTAAGAGGCAACGCGATCGCCGTGCCGTAGTACTGAAAGGAATCGATCACGCCCGAGGCGAAGCCCGCCATCTTGCGTCCGCCGATATCCATGGGCGCCGCCGTCCCAACAATGGAATGGGTCGAGTTCGCGGTCAGCGCGATCAGGACAAGAAACATGCAGCCGATGAAAATGCCGCCCGATGTCGGGCCAACCACGCCGGAAAAGATGACCCCGGCCGCGATCAGAATGACAAACGTTTCCAAAAAATAGAGACCCATCGCGACGGGCGAGCGCTGCCCCTTGAAGATCTTGTCCGAGATAATGCCGGAGGCGAAAGAAGCGCCGACCGCGACCAGCGGCATCAGGTTCATCGTCCAAAAAACGGCCGACGGGCGCGCCTGCATGTCGAGCCCGAGTTTCTCGGCAAAATAAAGAATCGCGAGCTGATCGGAGCTGTTGCGCACGGCGCCGGTGCAGGCATACGCCACCGCGTAAAACCAAACGAGCGGATGGGTAAAAATGGTGATGAAAGATTCGCGCAGACTGACCGTTACCTTTTCGTCCTCCTGCGGCCCCTCATGCTCGACCGCACCGCGGTAACCGGCTTCTTCCGGCGTCTGTTTCACGAAGAGCACCAGTAGAATCACCACGACCGCCGTGATGAGCGGCGGGACACGGAAGAGCCAGCGCCAGTCTCCCTTTGCGACCACCCACATACCGACGCTGAAACCGGCCAGGATGATCGGGGCGAGATTGTTGATCCCGAACTGGCCGAGCTGAATCATGAATCCGAAAATGCCGGCGAAGGTGCCGCGCTCGGTCCGATTGAACCAGGCGGCGTTCATCTTGATCATGCCCGGGGCGCCGAACGATTGGAGATAGCCGTTCATTAGCCAGATGAGCGAGAAGGTCGAAAACGTGCCGGCGAAAGAACCGAAGCCGAAGATCAGGTTGATCGTGATCGTTCCGACGGCCCCGATCGTCATAGCCGTCTTGCCGCCGATTCGGTCGGTCAGGAGCCCGTTGATCAACTGGCCGGTGCCGTAGGCCAGCGACCACGCGCTGAGCATCCCGGTGATTTGAAACTTCGTGAAACCGAATTCCTCCACCATCCCGGGCGTGGCCCAGCGGAAGTTGTAGCGGCACATGTAAAAGGAGGCGTAGAGGAGACCGATGATCCCCCAATTCAAGCCCCGCCGCGCGCGAAACCCGGGCGGATATTTACGAATGATCTCCGTCATACGATTCGGCGGCGGAGAGAATGCGCGACTGGTGCCCGTCTGCACAGCGGAAAAGTTTTTGGTGACTTCAAACGCTGCAAGTCTCCTCCCGCCTTTTTGCACGGCTGTCGGACGATGAGCAAGCGCTTCAGGCCAGGCCGTGGGCTGCTCCTCTTCCCGAGGAAAATTTGATCCCGGCCTGTACCTGAAGGTCTGCCCGAAGAAAGGTTCTTCTTGTGCGGCGGCTTTTCCTCTTTCTCGCGTTTCTCTGCAGCTCGGTCCACCTCGTTGTGGCCGGCAACCTTTGGCTCTGCCGACCCCGTCCATCCCTCCCATTCCGAGCGTCACTCCCACACCGTCGGGCCCGCCGACTCCGAGCGTTCCCCCGACACCGAGTATTACACCGACGCCCAGCCCAACCCCTGTCCCAAGCATCACGCCGACGCCGGATCCCTCCGCCACCCCCACCCCGACCATTTCCGGTGATGCGACCGGTCTGGCGCCGCCCAATGCGCTCGAGTCCGCCATCCTGGCACCTTTGCCGCCTGGGGCCTACACGGCGGTGCTCTCCGATGTGAATGGCGCGACGGGGTTGGGCCTGGTGGAAATCTACAACGTCACAGTTAATCCATAGCCGCACCAGCCGAGCCACGCGCGATTCCATGTTACCATGGGATTCGATCAATACCACGAGCCGCCTAACGAGTTGCCGGATGAAACGCGCACCTTCGCCCGCATGATCCTTTCGCTCATTGAGGAAGCGCAGGCGATCGATTGGTACGAACAGCGCATGGCGGTCGAGAAGGACAAGCAAGCCAAGGCGATCATGAAGAATGCGCAGAAAGAGGAGTTCAAGCACTTCGGGATGGACCTCGAGTTTCTCCTGCGGCGTAAACCGGTCTGGCGCGAGATCCTGCAAGGCATCCTTTTCACTTCCGGCGATATCGTGAAGGAAGGTGAAGAGGCGGAAGAAAAGGCCGATTAGCGAGCGACGAACGCGCAAACGGGCAGCGACGCCAGGAAACAAGCTCCTCCGGCTCGGGATGACAGGCAAAACGAACCGCCCGCCGCTCGTTAGGCATTAAAGTTCAACTTCTAGCCGCCTGCGGCTACCTGCAGCACCTCGACGCGATCGTTTTCCTTTAACTGCCGCCCGCTCCAGTCCCGCCGATGCAGCGCGCTCCCGTTTAGCTCCACCAGGATAGTCGCAGCGGAAAGCTGATGCCGCCGGATCAGCTCGTCGACCGTAAGTGCCTCATCGTATTTAAGGCCTTCGCCATTCACAAAAATCGTCATTTTGCCGCTAAAGCCTGATCCCAGTCCTTCCAAACCGGCTCGAAACCTCGCCGGCGCAAGACCTGCGCGACTTCCGTCGGAGAGCGCTCGTCGCTGATTTCAAACTGGCCCGTCGCGATTTCATTCCCCTCCGCATCCGGCGGCAGAATGCGACCGCGCACGGTCTGGTGGACCGACCCCCGGCCCTGGCCGGTGTAGCCGCCCGGCTCGGTGTGACTGCCGGAGCTCATCATGGTCACGCCTAACGAGGCGAGCGCATCGCGCAACGGGGCCGGTTCGCGCGTGCTGAGGACGATTCCGACGCGCGGAAAGCAGATCCGAAAAGCGCAAATCAACTGCGCCAGCTCCCGGTCACCTAACGAAAAGGGAGGAATGAACTCACCCGCCGCAGGCCGCAGCCGCGGCAGGCTGACGGTGAGGTCGGATTGCCAGCAGCGCTTGAGCAGATACTCGACGTGCGCGGCGAGCGCGAGCGCCTCGGGTTTCCAGGGCGCCAGTCCAAACAGCGCGCCCACCCCGATCCGGCGGAAGCCGGCTGCATAAGCGCGTTCGGGGCAGTCGAGCCGCCAGTCAAAATCCCGTTTCGGGCCCGAGGTGTGCATCCTCGCGTAGACGCCACGGTCGTAGGTTTCCTGATACACCACCAGGCCCTCCGCGCCCGCCTGAACGAGCGGCCGATATTCTGCCATCTCCATCGGACCAAGCTCGAGCGAGATCGAAGAGAAGTGCGTCAGCAACGCCCGCACGCAATCCGCCAGGTAGGTCCCGCTGACAAACTTCGGGTGTTCCCCCGCCACGAGCAGGACCTGGCGGAAACCTTGCCGGGCCAGATACTGTGCCTCGGCCACGACCTCCTCGACCGTCAAGGTGACGCGCAGGATCGGATTGTCGCGCGAAAAGCCACAGTAGCGGCAGTTGTTGATACATTCGTTGCTCAGATAGAGCGGAGCAAACATCCGCATCGTGCGGCCAAAATTCTGCCGGGTCAGCTCGCGCGCCTCCTGCGCCATCCGCTCGAGCTCCGCGTCGTCCGCCGGCGCGAGCAGCGCAGCGAAACGGCGCACCAACGGCGATTGCGCCGGGAGCTGATCGAGGATCTTGGTGAAGGACATCACGACAATTTCGCGGCTTGCGCCGGAATCGCAATTGCGCCGACCGCGTTGTAGGATCGGGCGTGAGTCAGCCGCACTTTATTCCGTTGCCCGCGCGCGACATTCCCAGCGAGAGAGAACTGGTCCGGCGCGCCGCGGATTTCCAGTCCGCGATGGCGCGGCGCCGGACCGTGCGCGATTTCTCGGATCGGCCGGTCCCGCGGGAGGTGATCGAGCATTGCCTGCGCACAGCGGGGAGCGCGCCGAACGGAGCCAACCTGCAGCCGTGGCACTTCGTGGCGGTGAACGATCCCGCGCTAAAGCACGAGATTCGCGTGGCCGCGGAGGCCGAGGAGAAGGAGTTTTACGAACACCGCGCCCCTAACGAGTGGCTGGAGGCGCTGGCGACACTTGGGACCGACCCGAATAAGCCGTTTCTCGAGACGGCACCATGGCTCATCGCGATTTTCGCACAGCCCTGGCGCGTCCTGCCCGATGGCCGCAAACTGAAACATTACTACGCGACGGAATCGGTCGGCATCGCGACCGGTTTTCTGGTCGCGGCGATCCACCAGGCTGGCCTGGTCTCGCTCACGCATACGCCGAGCCCGATGGGTTTCCTAAACAAACTGCTGCACCGACCGGCGCACGAAAAACCGTTTCTGCTCCTGGTCGTGGGCCATCCCGCGGAAGGAGCACTGGTGCCGGATATTCAGCGCAAGCCGTTAGGCGAAATCAGCTCCTTCCTCTAGGGCACCGGGACATGGACGCGCGGAAGCGCGTCCCTCCGGAGGGTCATGCTTCCGCATGACCAATTTGCTGCCTGACGAATCAGAAGGCGAAGCGAACGCCCGAACGCATCATCCCGAAATTATTCGTGTCGCCGTTGATGACGTTCCAGCTAAAATCGTTGATGACGCCCACGTTAGGCGTGATCCGGAATTCGAAACCGCCGCCGAACTGCCCCATCGCTTCGACATCGCTGTTGCGCCGAATGAAGCGGATGCTGCGATCGCGGTCGGCCAGTTCCTCAACGCGGGTACCATTAAAGATGACCCCGCCGCCCGCGTAGCCGTACGGGGCGAAGCGCGTGCCGGGAATCGGGTAACGAAAGATAAGATTACCCGAGGCCTGCCCGAGGCCCTCTTCGGCGGCAAGCCCATACCCTTCGACACCGATTCCGAGGTAGCGGTTGAACATGTAATTCACATCAATCCCGCCACCCCAGGCGTGATCTGTTCCGAGGTACTTGTCACTCCGGTAATTATTTCCGGGGAAGGCATAGGCTCCGAAAAGATCGAAGTTCCATTCGCGATCCCGAAACCAATCCTGCGACGGCTGGTAGGCCGTCTGCTGTTGCTGGACGTAGGCTTCTGCCGGCCCGGCATAGGCCACGGTGGCGAAGAGAGTTAAGGCAAGAACGCTGACAATAAATTTTTTCATTTCCATTTCTCCTTTTGGCTTGGTTTTGACACCGGAATCATCCCCCTGAAGGGCCGTTATTTCTCTCCAAACGGAACCGGGCTTCCTTCCGGTTGCCGAATCCTTGCACAAGGAAAAGGCCCAGCCAAATGCCCGGGCCGCGTGATTCTTTTACCCTGCTCGCGCAGAAGGAATTAAGGCGCGAAAAAAAATCTACGCATTGAGCTCGGCGCCCGTGTTTGCGTCGGTCACAACGAACTTCTCATGGTGAAACGAAGGGTCCGCCCGGAACATCAACCGCCCGGCATAGCGCCGTTCGAGTTCCACCAGCAGCTCCTCGTCCTCCTCCTTGAGCCGCTTCAGGACGTCGGGGTTCAGGATCACGCGGATGTCGTGGATCGTGTCCTGATACTTGCGCATCACGGTATTAAGCGCGCGATGCACCTCCACGCTGGTGCTCATGGTGGTTTTGACCACGCCGCGCCCCTCGCAGTAGGGGCAGTTCTGGTAGATCGAGTCGCTCAGGCTTTCCTGCGCGCGTTGCCGCGTCATCTCCATCAGGCCTAACGACGAGAGCGGCAGCACATGAGTCTTCGCCTTGTCGCGTTTCAGGCGTTCGCGCATCCGGCTGTAAACCATCTGCTGATCCTTGCGATTCTTCATGTCGATGAAATCGCCAATGATCAGCCCGCCGATGTTACGCAAGCGGAGCTGGCGCGCGATCTCGTCGGCCGCCTCAAGATTGGTCTGGAGGATCGTCTTTTCCACGTCGCGTCCGCCCTTGTTGCGCCCGGTGTTCACGTCCACCGCGACGAGCGCCTCGGTTTCATCGATCACGATGTAACCGCCGCACCTCAGCCAGACCTGGCGATGGAAGGCATCGTCGATCTGTTTCTGCACTCCGAACGTCTCGAAGATCGGCGCGGCGCCGTCGTAAAATTTAATCCGGCTCCGGGCTCGGCGCGAGATGCCGCCCACCATCTCGACCATGCGGTCGACCGCGGCGTGATCGTCGCAGATCACTTCGTCGATCTCGTCGGTCAGGAAGTCGCGCACGGTGCGCTCGACCAGGTCGGGTTCCTCAAAGACGCGGGCGGGCGCAGGCAGATCCTGGATCTGTTGTTCGATCCGGGCCCATTGCTCGAGGAGAAAATGCAGGTCGCGCACGAAATAGCGGGCCCGTTGTCCCTCGCCCACGGTCCGGATGATCACCCCGATCCCATCGGGGATATCGAGCTCGCGCAGAATTTTGCGCAGCCGCGCGCGCTCCTTGGGATCCTCGATCTTGCGCGAGATGCCGCTGCGCTCGCTGAACGGCATCAGCACGAGGTAGCGTCCGGCGAAACTCAGGTTGGTCGAGACCCGCGGTCCTTTCGTCCCGATCGGTCCCTTGGTCACCTGCACGATCACTTCCGAGCCCACGGGATAGATGCTCGGAATGTCCTTCGCCGTCAGGCGCTTTTTCGGCCGCTTCCGGTCGCCTCGTTCGGGCCGTTCGATCTCCTCGATCCCGCTGTCCAAGGCGGCGGGGATGGCATCCCAGAAATGGAGGAAGGCGTTTTTCTCCAGGCCGATATCGACAAACATCGCCTTGAGCCCGGCCTCGATGTTCTTTACCCGGCCTTTGTAGACGCTGCCGGCGATGTTGCGGGAGCTGTCGCGCTCGACGCTATATTCCTCGAGCTGGCCGTCCTCGAGCAGGGCCACCCTGCGTTCGAGTTTCTCTACGCTGATCACCAGTTTGTTGCCGGTCTTGCGCCGGAGGCCCAGAATTTTTTTCACTTGTTCGATCATAGTGCTGCAAATTTTTCGAAGTCATCGCGGTGGATCCGGTTTTGAACTTCATGGGTTAAATCAAAAGGGGCGACGCGCCCGTTTCACAGGGGTTGGGGTGGGCGCAGCGGGACGCGGACGCGTATTAAACATCCGCTCGAAGAAGCTGCGTGGACGCTGCGGGGGCGGCGTACTAACCGGTTGAGCGGGAAGTGCGCGCCGGACGCGGACCGCCTTCTGCACGCTGCCACGCGCATCGGCTTCGGGCTCGACGTCGGGCGCGTCGCCCGGATTGGCCATATCGGCGTTCTCCGTGGCCTGCGCGCCATTAGCGGTGGCATTTTCTTCGTCCGTACCGCCGGGAGTTGGGATGGAGGAATCCTTATATTTCACTGCGGGGATCATTTCAAAGGGATTGGGTTTCTGCGCGGGCGCGACCCAGGCGAGCTGCGGCTCGAATTTCCCCTGCTCCATCGCGAGGGTGCGCTCGAGGATGCGGGTTGCGATCGGCGCTGCGACGGAGCCGCCGTGCTCGCCGCCCTGCACCATGACGGCGATGGTGTAGCGGGGGTTATCGTAAGGGGCAAAGCAACAGAACCAGGCAATCGTATCTTTCTTGCCGTTCAACATCGCCTGCGCCGTGCCCGTCTTACCCGCCACCTGCACATCCTCCAACCGCGCCACCCTGCCGGTGCCGCCGTCTTCGTTCACCACCTTCCAGAGTCCATGCCGGACGAGCTCGATCTGCTCAGGGGTGAAGTCGTTGCGAAAATCAGCATGCACCTTCGGAGTCTGCGGCAATGCAACTTTGCCTGCCTCGTCCAGCACGGGCGAGCCATCCTGGTTTAGCACGCGATCGACCAGGCGCGGGTAATAGGAGATGCCGCCGTTGGCGACCGTGGAATAGGCCATTGCCATCTGGAGCGGTGTGGCGAGGTCGTAGCCCTGGCCGATCGAGACGTTCGCGGTGTAGGCGGATGACCACTTTTCGTTAGGGTGCTGCAGGTGCATCCAATCGGGACCGGGCAGGACCCCCCCCGATTCCCCAGTGATCTCGAGGCCCGTGGGCTTACCCAGCCCAAGCGCGTCGCCCGTGGTATCGATTGCATCGATCCCGGCGGCGTTGCCGAACTGATAAAAGAAAGCGTTGCAGGAAACCTTGATCGCGTCGCTCAAGCCGAGCGTGCCGTGCGCGCCGCCCTTCTCATTGATCCAGCATTGAAAATAATGGTCGCCGTAGCTCACGCCGCCGCTGCAGTTGAAGCGTGTCGTAGCCAACCCTTTTCTCAAGCCGGCCAGCGCGGTGATGATCTTGAAGGTCGACCCGGGAGGAAAAGCGCTGACCGCGCGATTGATCAAGGCGTGGGCCGGGTTGTTCCGCAGCTCTTGCCAATCCTTCGCCTTGATGCTCGGGATGAAAGTGTTCGGGTCAAACGACGGCACCGAGGCCATCGCGAGGACATTGCCATTGTTCGGATCGATCACCACGGCCGCGCCGCGGCCGACCGCGCGCAGGGCTTCTTCGGCAATCGTCTGGATGCGCGCGTCGATCGTAAGATAGACGTTCGCGCCCTGTTTCGCCGGCTCTTCCCGTTCCACCCCTTCGATCACTCCCTTGGCGTTGCGCCGCATCACGCGAATGCCGGGCTGACCGCGCAGGTATTGGTCCATCGTTTTTTCGATGTTCGATTTCCCCTCCACGTCGCCTTGGTAAAAGGTGTATTTGCGCGCTTCCTCCACGTTCGTGTCGTCCGGCGCCCCGACGTAGCCTAACAAGTGCGAGGCGAGCGATCCGTAGACGTAGGAGCGGACCGGCTTGATCGCGATATCTACCCCGGGCAGGCCGACGTCGTGCTCGGAAAACTTGGCCATCGTCGCGAAGTCGATGTCCTTAATATAGGAATAAGGAACCTCGGTGTTGTTGCGGTAGTGACGCTGCAACTGATTCGCGTTGTAATCGCGCGCCAGGTCGAGGTCTTCCAACCGTGGCACCACGCCGTCATTCACGATCCGGACAATATCCGGTTCCTTCATGTCCTTCGGCATCCCGCTGATGGTAGCGCGATACTGCGTCTCCGGGGGACGGCCGTAGCGCTGGCGGTAGCCTTTCACCATGTCCGGTAAATAGAAGTCGACCTCGTAGCTGGCGCGATTTTGGACCAGCGCGACGCCGTTGCGATCACGGATCTCCCCGCGGATCGACGGGATGCGAACCGTCGCCTCCGAGCTATTCCGAATGCGCGCGGTCCATTCCTTGCCGCGCGCCACCTGCACCCACCAGAGGCGGAAGACGAGCGCGCTTAGCCCGAGCAGCATGCAGAGGCCGAGAAACTGGATGCGCAGAGTGGGCTTAGTGCGACGCGAATTCATCGAATCTCTCCCGTTCCTCGAGATAAGGGTTGTTGGTCAAGCGGTCGAGCCAATTGAGCGACCAGAATATGAGCGGCGCCATCAGCATTGCGAGCAACCCAGGGCCGCCGATCTGCCACCAGACTTCGTGGTTAAAAACTAGGGAGCCGCGCCGAAACGAAATCATCAAATATTGTGCGAGGAGAATGAGTGACGTGCAGACGCCGCTAAGAACACAATGCACTTCCCAGCGACCCCGATTAAACAAGGGCTTGAGGCCGTGCATGATGGCGGCGAGCACCGCGTAGAGGAGTATCGACCATCCGAAGGAGATTTCAACATTCGTGTCCAGGATCTGGACCGTCATCGCGTCCCAGAGAAACCCCGCCACAAAGGCGAGGCTCAGCATGAGCGGGAAAGGCAGCGCCATCGCTCCATAGAAGACAATCACCGGCACGATGTAGACGTGCGCGTTGAACATCCAGTCGAGCGGCGGAATGAAAATCTCAACGAGCTGCGCCACGAAGACGAGCACAACGAGGATGACAAAAAAGATCATGGGTAGAATGACCAATGACCAATGACCAATGACCAATGAAGAACCTCGCCGCCGAGGCCTTTCCGGGTTCGGACTTCGTCATTAGAAATTCCTTCGGAATTCGTCATTTTCCCCATCCTCATTTCCTCCCGATCACGACAAAGACGTCCTCCAGCTTCGCCATGTCCACGGCCGGCGCGAGCTTCGCCTGGCTGTCGAGGGCGCGGACGGCGAAACTGCGAACCGTCCCGACAAAAAGGCCCGAAGGAAAGACGCCGCCCACCCCGGAGGTGTAGACCTTTTGCCCTTGCTTCAGCTCCGCTTGCTTCGAGAGATAATTCAGGTCGAGCATCGGCGCGAGGCTCCCCGAGATGCGCTCGCCAGTGACGATCCCCTGCTCGCGCGTGCCCTCGACGCTCGCCGCGACCCGGCAGTTTTCGTCGGAGATGAGCAGGACGACGGAAATGCTTTCGCTCACGGTGGTCGTCTTACCGACGAGGCCTTCATCGGTCAGGACGGGCATCTCCGGGGCGAGACCGTCGACCGAGCCGCGGTTGATCGTGACGGTGCGCCACCAGGTCGAAGAATCACGTGAGACCACCTCGGCCGGCACGAGACGGAAAAGCGAGCGCTCGCGATAGTTAAGCGCGTGGCGCAGCCGGTTCACCTCGTGCTCGACGTCGCGCAGTGCCTCGTTCGTCGCCTTGAGCGAACGGTTTTCCACTTTAAGTGTCCCGTTATCGCGCTCCAGCTCCTCGAGCGATTTCAGTCCCGCGCGAACCGACGTGATCTGCCGCTCCAGGCCTGATCCGGTTTTCAGGAAAGGCGAAATACTCTGGAAAAACGTCGCCTGGATCTTGCGCGTGGCCTGCGGACCAAGGCTGAGCAGGGCAAGGAGTGCCGCGACGAAGATGACGATCGCGACGATGCTGCTGCGGTTCATGGGGCAATGCGGAATGCGGAATGCGGAACGCGGAATTGAAGAAGACCCTTCAATGCCGCACTGCCCTCATTCCGCATTCCCAATTCCGCATTCCGCATTGTCCTCACTGCCGCCACTGGCGATCGGCCGTCGCGACCTGGCGGAGAAACTTTATTTCGTTAAGACATTTACCTGTTCCCTCGGCGACCGCGCTTAGCGGATCCTCGGCGACGTGCACCGGCAGCCCGGTCTCTTCGCTCAGGAGGCGATCGAAACCGCGCAGTAACGCCCCGCCCCCCGCGAGCACGAGCCCGCGATCGACCAGGTCAGCTGATAATTCCGGCGGACAGCGTTCCAGCGTGATGCGGACAGAATCGACGATGGTGGATATCGGTTCGAGCAGCGCCTCACGCACTTCCTGCGAAGTAATCGTCAGGGTCTTGGGTAACCCCGCGACCAGGTCACGCCCTTTCACCTCCACGCTCGTCTCCTTCTCGCTCGGGTAGGCCGAGCCGATCTTGATTTTGATCTCCTCGGCGGTGCGCTCACCAATCATCAGGTTATAGGCGCGCTTCATGTATTGCACGATCGCCTCGTCGAGCTCATCGCCCGCGACCCGCACGCTTCTGCTGAAAACGATTCCGGAGAGAGAGATCAAGGCTACCTCTGTGGTACCGCCGCCGATGTCGATGATCATGTTGCCGGCCGGATCCTGCACCGGGAGGCCGACGCCGATCGCCGCCGCCATTGGTTCCTCGATCAAGTAAACCTCTCGCGCGCCGGCGTGCGTGGCAGATTCGCGCACCGCGCGCTTCTCCACTTCGGTGATCCCCGACGGCACCGCGATTACCACCCGCGGGCGGGCGCGCACACGGCTGTTGTGCACCTTGGAGATGAAATGCCGGAGCATCGCTTCGGTCACCTCGAAGTCGGCGATTACACCGTCCTTGAGCGGGCGAACGGCCACGATATTGGCCGGGGTGCGCCCGAGCATCCGTTTCGCCTCGTCGCCTACTGCGAGCACTTTGGAGGTGCCCGCCTGGACGGCCACGACCGACGGTTCACGCAGCACAATGCCCTGATCCTTGACGTAGACGAGCGTGTTGGCGGTACCGAGATCGATCCCGATATCGCTGGAGAACCAACCGAAGAGTCTGTTTAACATGAGAGAAGTCCTAGGATTGCGTCAACGCCGGCCGACCCCTCAGAAGCGAAAGCTGTGCCGCACGTCCGGACAGGCGAAAAACCAAGTATCTTGGAACGGCACGCCCCCGCGTCAAGAGATTTGACGGGTTGATCCCATGCTCGGCCGGCGCGGCAGAGCCTTTGCGTACGGCGGAACCCCAACTCCCTGTCATCCTAGTCAGGTCGCGGCGGAACGTTCGCGGCCGGGGTTGACCACCCAGCTCCGGCTGGTTCAGAGTCGCACGGCATGACCGCGCGAAAAATTCTCGTTGCTCCATCCATTCTCGCGGCCGACTTCGGACACCTCGCAGCCGACCTCGAGCGCGTCATCGCCGCTGGCGCCGACTGGCTTCACCTCGACATCATGGATGGCCAGTTCGTCGACAACATTTCGTTCGGCCCAGCCATCGTGCAGCTGGTGCGCGGACTCACGACTCTGCCGCTCGATGTGCACCTGATGATAAAACGAGCCGATCACTATGTTCCACGTTTTGTCGAGGCGGGCGCGAACTCCATCACCGTCCATGTCGAACCAGAGGCAGAACACGACGTCGGGGAGACCTTGCGACTGATTCGCGAGAGAGGCTGCCGGGCCGGGCTTACTTTGAATCCCGCAACGCCTTTCGCTGCGGTGGAGCCGCATCTGCCGGAGATCGATCTCCTCCTCATCATGACGGTGCATCCCGGCTTCGGCGGCCAATCCTTCCGGCATGAAATGATGTCGAAAGTGCGGCAGGCCGTGGCGGCGCGCGAGTCGTTAGGCGCAAAGTATGACATTGAAGTGGACGGTGGAATCAATGCCGAGACGGCCCGGCTGGCGATCGAAAACGGCGCTAACGTTCTCGTCGCCGGCACTTCCATTTTCAAGACCGACGACTACGCGCAGGCGATCCGCGATCTCCGCGGCGGTTAGGCTGCCGACTCACGATTGCGCCTCATCTACTGATCCATGCACGAGCTCATACGCGACATCACTTTCAGCATCGCCGCTGCCTGGCTCCTCGGGCTCGCCGCGCAGCAATTCCGGCAACCGATCCTGCTGGCGTATCTCCTCGCCGGCTTTGTTCTCGGCCCGGTCGGCTCCGGCTTGATCGCCTCGGCCGAAAGCATCTCCGCCATCGCGGAGCTCGGTCTCATTTTCCTCCTCTTCATGATCGGGCTCGAGATCGATCTGAAGAAGATCGCGAGTGCCGGGCGTTCCATCACGCTTACCGCGCTGGTCCAAATCACTGCCGGTACGCTGCTCGGCATCCTCTTCTTTCGGCTCTGCGGCTTCGGGCTGTCCACCGGAGCGTGGGATGCGCTTTACCTCGGCATCGCCGGCGCGCTCAGCAGCACGGTCATCATCGTCAAGGTGCTCTACGAAAAGCAGGAGCTCGATACCCTGACCGGTCGCATCACACTTGGCGTGCTCGTGCTGCAGGACCTCGCCGCGATTCTCTTCCTCGCCATCCAGCCAAATCTCGAGCATCTCGCGCCCGGCATCCTGCTTCTTTCGCTTGTGCGAGTAGTCCTGCTCGTCTCGGCCGCGCTCGTCGTCAGCCGCTACTTATTACCCGCCATTTTCCGGCACGTGGCGCGATCGCCGGAACTGGTCCAGGTAGGTGCGCTGGCCTGGTGTTTTCTCGTGGGCGAGTTGGGCGAGCGGCTCCATCTCTCGCGCGAGATGGGCGCGCTCATCGCCGGAGTGGCGCTTTCCACTTTCCCCTATGCGCTCGACGTTACGGCAAAAGTGACAAGCCTGCGCGACTTCTTCCTCACTCTCTTCTTCGTTGGCCTCGGGATGCAGATCCCGTGGCCCACGCCACTCCTGATCGGCTGGGCCCTGGTCTTCGCGCTCTTCGTGCTCGTGAGCCGCTTTGTCAGCGTTTTTACTCCGCTCTACCTCATGCGGCAGGGTTTGCGCACAAGCCTCGTGCCGGCGATTAACCTCGGGCAGGTGAGCGAGTTCTCCCTCGTCATTCTCGCTCTCGGAACGCAGGCGCACCATCTCTCCAATCCCGCTACAGCCGGGCTGGTCGCGCTCGCTTTCACCCTCCTCGCGGCCGTCTCCACCTTCGGGATGGCGAAATCCGATAGCCTAACGAGAAGCTGGATCCCGTGGCTGAAGAAGCGCGGCCTGCGCGATCTCGACCACGTCAGCGACGACCTGCACGCCGAAGGCGGCCATGGTCACGGCAAAGCGCGCATCGTCTTTCTCGGTTTTTTCCGCACCGCCAGCTCGCTCCTCGAGGAAATGCAGCGGCACGCCCCGGATCTGATTGGCGACACCGCGGTGGTCGATTTCAGCCCGGTCGCGCGCGAGGGCTTGCTCGAACGCAAGGTGCGCGTGATCTACGGCGACATCAGCCAGCGCGACACGTTGCTGCACGCGAACATCGAACACGCCGAGGTCCTCATTTGCACCATCCCCGATTCGGTCCTGAAAGGGACCACCAACGAGCGGTTGGTGCGGATTCTGCGCGGTCTCAATCCCAAGGCCTGCATCATAGCCACCGCGGAAGTCCTGGCCCAGGCCGACAGCCTGCTCGCCGCCGGCGCGGACTATGTGTCAATCGCGCGTCTGCATGAAGCCACCGACCTGCTCGAGGCGGTCCGCGCGGCAACGGAGGGATTGTTAGGCGAAAAGCGCGACGCCCTGCAGCGAACGCTGCAAGGACGGGCGGAAGTGCTGGCTTGATCCGCAGCAGGCACGAAAGTGTCCTCGTGATGAAGAACGAACAGGACAAGGTCGATCCCAGTGCGGTGGAGGATCACGGCGGCATCCTCACGATCCGCGGCGGCGGTGCCCGGCGGGATTGGAATGGCATCCATTACAAGCAGGGCATGTCGGCGAAGAACGTCGGGACGACGAAACTCTCCGCCAACATCGCGACCATTCCGCCGGGAGGCGTCGCCTACGCCCACATCCACGTCGGGTTCGAGCTCATTCTCTACATCCTGGAAGGCAAGGTGCGCCATGAGTTCGGCCCGGGGCTCAAGCAGGTCGTGGAGAACGAGGCGGGCGATTTTATCTACATCAAGCCGGACGTGCCCCACGAAGTCTTTAACGTCAGCGAGACAGAACCGGTCGTCGCTTTCGTCGCGCGTTCCTCCGCCGAAGAGTGGGACAACATCGTTCCCTACGAGCGAAATCAAGCCTGACGCGGCTCCCTTCAGCGTCGGGCAATCACCCGCAACTAGCCCGCCACTGCCGGTTCGCCGAAGGCGCTCGTCTCGGACATCAGTTCGTCGGTCTGCGTTACCCTAACGACTTCCTCAATCGTCGTTTTGCCTTCCATCACCCGGCGCCAGCCGTCCTGCCGCAAGGTCAGCATGCCCTGTGAAATGGCGCATTGTTTCAGCTCGCCGCCGTCGCTCTTCTTCATGATCAGGCGCTTCAACGGCTCGGTGATGAGGCAGATTTCGTAGATCGCGAGCCGACCCTGGTAGCCGGTTTGCCGGCAATTTTCGCAACCCGCCCCGCGATAAAACTTAAAGTCGGCCGGGATAGTCGCGCCGATCTCATTGAGATAGTCGACCGGGTAACCGACCTCTTCCTTGCAGTCGGGACAGATCGTGCGGACAAGGCGCTGGGCGAGAAAAGCTTTCACGACCGAGGCGAGGAGGAAGGGCTCGACCTCCATGTCGATCAGACGGGTGATGCCGCCGACGGCGTCGTTCGTGTGCAGGGTGCTGAAGACAAGGTGGCCCGTCATCGCGGCGCGGATGGCGATGTCGGCGGTTTCGACGTCGCGAATTTCGCCCACCATCACAACGTTAGGATCCTGCCTTAGGATATGACGGAGACCCTTGGCGAACGTGAGATCGATCTCCGGTTTCACGTCGATCTGCGAGACGCCCGGGAGGCGATACTCGACCGGCTCCTCGATCGTGATGATGCGGCGCTGAACCGAGTTGATGCTGCTGAGGAAGCAATAAAGCGAAGTCGATTTGCCGGATCCGGTCGGCCCGGTCACGAGGACGATGCCGTTAGGCTGCGCGAGCAGCGTCTTCATTATCCGGG
Source organism: Spartobacteria bacterium (assembly GCA_039933235.1). Taxonomy (GTDB): domain Bacteria; phylum Verrucomicrobiota; class Verrucomicrobiia; order Chthoniobacterales; family UBA10450; genus Palsa-1392. Next base: position 16,990 of record JBDTOL010000132.1, read on the forward strand.
TGTGCGCCGGGCTGAGGTCGAGACGGTCGAATCCGAAAGACTGCTGCTGATCGCGACTGAGCAAACGCAGGCTGATCGATTCGCCGTTTACCGTCGGGATGGTGGAGACGCGAACGTCGATCTTCTGGTTGGCCGACTCGAGATTGATCCGGCCGTCCTGCGGCAGACGGCGCTCGGCGATGTCCATGTGCGCCATCACTTTCAAGCGCGAGATGATGGCAGATTGGAGGAGGCGCAACTGCGGCGGGACCGCGACTTCGTGCAGGATGCCGTCGATGCGGTAACGAATGCGCAGATCGTTCTCGAGCGGCTCGACGTGGATGTCGGTCGCGCGCTCGTGGATCGCCTCGCGAATGATCTGGTTTACGAACTTCACAACCGAAGCGTCGGGGTCGTCCGCATTGAGGTCGGTGCTGGTCT
>JBDTOL010000133.1:0-10827 GCA_039933235.1 Spartobacteria bacterium
TGACTTAGCCGATGATGCCGAGGATATCGTCCTCGCGCATGATCAGGTAGGACTCGCCGTCCACCTTGATTTCAGTGCCGCCGTATTTCGAGATGAGCACTTTGTCGCCCTTCTTCACGGTGAACTCCACTTTCTTGCCGTTGTCGTCGGTCTTGCCGGTGCCGAGAGCAACGACGTTGCCTTCCTGCGGCTTTTCCTTGGCGGTATCGGGGATGATGATGCCGCCCTTTTTGGTTTCTTGCTCTTCGATGGGTTGCACGAGCACCCGATCTCCAAGCGGTCTTACGTTAATTGCCATATGGTTTTACTTACTCCTTCTACTGTTGGGTTGTTGCCGCTAGCTGCTCACATCTTCGTGAGCGGCTTTTCGGCAAATTGTTTGTGATTGAGAGTTACTTCTTGTCTTCGTCGACCACTTCGAATTCCGCATCGACGACGTCGCCTTGATCCTTGCGCGGCCCCTCTGTCTGAGGATTTGCCTGGGGATCGGGGCGTCCGCCAGCTTCCGGGCCCGGTGTGGGGCCGGCACTCGCCGCTGCCTGCTTGTAAAGATCAGCGCTGACTTCCTGGAACTTATTCTGCAAGTCCTCGTAGGTGCGTTTCATCGCGTCGGTATCGTTGGATTCGATCGCGTCGCGGACCGCCTTGATCGCTTCCTCGACTTGCTTGCGCTTGTCTTCAGGGACCTTGTCACCAAGATCCTTCAACTGCTTCTCGCTCTGGTAGGCCAGAGTGTCCGCGTTGTTCTTGATCTCGATAGCCTCCTTGGCCTTCTTATCCTCATCGGCGTGGGTCTCGGCGTCGCGTTGCATCTTCTCCACTTCCTCCTTGCTCAGGCCTGAGCTGCCGGTGATGGAGATTTTCTGCTCCTTGCCGGAGCCCAAGTCCTTCGCGGAGACATGGAGGATGCCGTTAGCGTCGATGTCGAAGGTAACTTCGATCTGCGGGACACCACGCGGGGCCGGTGGAATGCCGTCGAGGTGAAAGGTACCGAGGTTCTTGTTGTCGCGGGAGAGGGGACGCTCGCCCTGTAGCACCTTGATTTCCACGCCGGGCTGGTTGTCGCTGTAGGTGGAAAAGATCTGCGATTTACGAGTAGGAATCGTCGTGTTGCGAGGGATCATCGGAGTGGCCACGCCACCAGCCGTTTCGATTGCGAGAGTTAGGGGAGTGACATCGAGCAAAAGCACGTCCTTGACGTCGCCTTTGAGCACGCCGCCCTGGATCGCTGCACCAACCGCCACGACTTCGTCGGGATTCACGCCCTTGTGGGGTTCCTTCCCAATGAGTTCGCGTGCAGTCTCGACGACCTTCGGCATGCGAGTCATGCCACCGACGAGCACCAGCTCATTAATGTCCTTCTCAGACAGCTTGGCGTCGCCCAGGCAATCCTTAACCGGCTTGACGGTGCGCTGGAAAAGCGGGTCCGTTAGCTGTTCGAGCTTCGAGCGCGTCAGCTTCTTCTGAATGTGCTTCGGTCCGCTTGCGTCGGCCGTGATGAAAGGAAGGTTGATCTCGTATTCCTGGGAAGAAGAGAGCGCGATCTTGGCTTTCTCAGCTTCTTCCTTGATGCGCTGAATGGCATCAGGCTGTTTCGAGAGATCAATGCCGGTATCCTTTTTGAATTCACCGACAATCCAGTCGACAAGGATGTTATCCCAGTCATCGCCACCGAGGTGGGTGTCGCCGTTGGTCGCTTTCACCTCGAAAACGCCGTCACCGATTTCGAGCACTGAGATATCAAAGGTGCCGCCGCCCAAGTCATAGACAGCGATCTTTTCATCCTTCTTCTTGTCGAGACCGTAGGCGAGCGAAGCGGCGGTCGGCTCGTTGATGATGCGCAGCACCTCGAGACCAGCGATCTTGCCCGCGTCCTTGGTGGCGTTGCGTTGCGAGTCGTTGAAATAGGCTGGCACCGTGATGACCGCCTGGGTGATCTTTTCGCCGAGCTTGGCTTCTGCGTCCGCTTTCAGCTTCGAGAGAGTCATCGCCGAGATCTCCGGCGGACTGAAGGTCTTCTTCTCCCCATTCACTTCCACCTGCACGTGAGCGTCACCGTTAGCTGCCTTCACGATCTTGTAGGGAACGCGGTGCTCTTCCTCGCGAACCTCATCGAATTTGCGGCCCATGAACCGTTTGATGGAGAAAATCGTGTTTGCGGGGTTCGTTACGGCCTGCCGCTTGGCGGCTTGACCAACGAGGCGCTCACCATTCTTGGCGAACGCGACGATGGAAGGGGTCGTACGAGCGCCCTCGCTGTTTTCCAAAACTACGGGATCACCGCCTTCCATCACTGCCATGCAGGAGTTGGTGGTGCCCAAATCGATACCTAAAACTTTTGCCATTTATATAAAAATCCTTTCGCGGCTTGTTTAGCAGCGATCGTTCCACAGGAGTAAAGTACGTCCTAAAATACTTGTGGTGAACTATTAACAGATCTCATGGAGACAAGTCGCTTAGGGTTAATTGCGCCAGTCTGTCCCGCTTCTCACTCCCACTCGCCATGTTTTAGCGACAGGCTGTCACCGGCCGGTGGTATGATCGCTGCTCAGAAAAGGTGGGCATGGCGAGCATCAGCGGCGGAGAGGTTTCGATGAATGAACAAGGCGACTTGTTTTTCGAGTGTGCCCATTGCCGCACGCCGTTTGTGGTCAATGCGTCGGCGGCAGGGATGACGTTGAATTGCCAGCGGTGCGGAAAACCAACCTCTGTTCCGGCGTCATCTCCTGGCCTGCCGCATAGCAAACTCCCAGCGACGTCCACGGCGGAACAGCTGGCCGAATTCCAGCGGCACTTGAAGGAGAACGAATCGCAGCGGACTGAAGTGAACGGTTATATCAATCAACTGAGCATCCAGCTCCATCGCTGGCAGCTACGCCTGCAGACTCTGGACGAGCGAAACAGAGAGCTTAGAAGCAAACTCGAATCAGCTGGCTCCTCCAACCAAGCTGCACGATCCGGCTGACCTTGTTCACGCGCGGGGCCCGGCTATCGTCTCGCGCAATGAGTTCGATCGGTGTCGCACGACTGAAAGAGGACGCCCTCCGGCAAGTGCTGCGGATTCATTCGCCGCTGGTCGTAGCTTATTCCGGAGGAGTCGACAGCGCCTTTTTGCTAGCCATCGCGGGCGAGCTGCTGGGTGACAAATGCCTCGGTGTCATCGCCGATAGCCCCAGCCTGCCGCGTCAGTCGCTGAGCGACGCGCTAGACCTCGCGACGTTAATTGGCGCGAGGGTCCAGATCGTCCAGACGGGTGAAATGGACGATCCGAACTACGCCAGTAATCCGAGCAATCGTTGCTATTTTTGTAAAGCGGAGCTTTTCACGAAGCTCGACGGGCTGGCCCGGGAGCGCGGGTTTCGCGCGATCGCCTACGGAGAGAACGCGGACGACGCGCTCCAAGTGCGACCGGGCCGCCGGGCCGCAGCAGAGTTCAAGGTCCTGGCGCCACTAAAGGAAGTTGGCCTAACGAAAGCTGAAATCCGGGTGCTCTCGCGGCAACGACGACTTCCAACGGCGGACGCGCCGGCGCAGCCCTGCCTCAGCTCACGCATTCCCCATGGCACCCCTGTCACGACGCACGCGTTGGGCATGATCGAAATGGCGGAAGCTCTCGTGCGGCGTCACGGTTTCCGGATATTTCGGGTTCGTCACCACGAAGAAGGCGATCGGCGGCTGGCGCGACTGGAGATTTCCCCTAACGAAATGTCGAGACTCCCGGGGATCGAGGAAATTCTCCTCGCGCAGGTGCGCGAGATTGGCTACGACGAAGCCTCGATCGTGCCGGGCGGTTATCGCGGGCCCTCGGCCTGATTTGATTTCACGGAACTGTTACTTCCGCGCCACACGACTGTAACAAACGCTCTCTAGCCTTGCCGCGTTCGGAGTAATCCGGCCCGCGGGCGTTCTCGATGAGCGCCGGCGCTCAACCAACCGCGGCCTCGGCCGCAACAAAGGAGAGAGAGATGTTTCTTAAGAAAACCATGTTTGTGATGGCGGCGGCGTGCCTGCTCCTCGGCGGCTCGGTTCGAGCCCAGGATAACGGCGCGTTGCTCGATTTGCTCGTGAAGAAAGGTCTGATTAACGACCAGGAAGCGGAAGAAGTCCGGGCCGATCTGACCCGGGAGAATGCCTCGACATCGGCGGGCAAACTGAAGCTATCTACCCCCGTGACCGAGCTGGAGCTCTATGGGGATGCGCGCGTGCGTTACGAAGTGCGCAGCGGCAAAACTGGCCCTCCCGACACGATTAATTCAAGTACCGATACCTACCAGCGCAATCGCGCTCGCTACCGGCTCCGCATCGGCCTGCGCGGCACCCTGGTCGATGACTGGTTTTTCGGCATTCGGCTTGAAACCGGGACCAATCCTCGCTCGACCAACGTAACCTTTGGCGACGACACGAGCGCCGGGCCCGGACCCTACGCAAAAAACAGCGACACAATTAGCGTCGGTCAGGCTTACCTGGGCTACAGTGGAATCCGAGATCTCACCCTTATGGTCGGCAAGATGCCGAATCCGTTTATTACCAGCTCGATGGTCTGGGACGGAGACATTAATCCGGAAGGCTTGGTCGAGCAGTTTAAGCATACCTTTACTTTCAACGCGGGCGGCGGGAGTTCGTCATCGGTGCCGGCAGGTTATAGCAAGGACGGCACAGCCATGGCCGCCACCACTCCCGTGGAGCCGCCGACGAAGATTTCGATCGATCTGTTCGCCAACTTCGGTCAGTTCGTCTACGACGATACCAATCCGGATAATCCGATCGGTCCAGCGCCCAATAACGTCCCGAACGTCGATGCTTACATGCTGGCATGGCAGCTGGGAGCCAAGGTCAACTTTCCCCGCAACTTTTATCTACAGATTGCGCCCACCCTGTATAACTACACCGGAAGCGGCGACACCTTTAACATCCACTTCGTGGGAGATCCGACTTACATCGACGCGGCGGGAAACAAGGTTACGCCGAATCAAACCGGCATAAACAATCTCTTCGTTCTCGAAGTTCCGGTCGAATTTGGCTGGAAGGTAGGAGAGATTCCGATGAAAGTTTTCGGAGACTTGGCTTACAACTTCAATGGTGCGGAGCGCGCACGCGCCGCCGGGCACCCAGATCAGACGGATCAGGCCTTTGCCTACCAGATCGGAGTCGGCATTGGCAAAATCAAAGATAAGGGCAGCTGGGAGCTGAAGGCCTTCTGGCAGCACGCGGAGCAATACGCACTCGATCCGAACCTGGTCGACTCTGATATTTTCGACAGCCGGGTCAATATGGAAGGCATCGCGTTCAGCGCGGGCTACGCCATCACGGGCGCCGTCTTCGCCAACCTTACCTATGCCCACGGAACCCAGATCGATAGCAGCCTGGGAACGGGGGGCGTTGGCGATCTTGGAATCAACCCGGTGGATGACATGAATCTATTCCAAGCTGACTTGAGCTTTAAATTTTAACCCCAAACCAACCCAAAGGACCAAAACAGACACGATGAAACTTAGAACACTATTTATAACGTTCACTCTCGGTCTCCTCGCTTCCAGCGCGGAAGCAGACCGGCTCGTGATCAAAGGCTCCGACACCCTTGGGGCGAAACTTGTGCCGCAGCTAGCCGAGGCTTTCAAGGCGCAGCATCCCGATACCACCTTCGACATCGCGGCTGAAGGCTCCACCACAGGCATCGCGGCGATCATTGACGGGACCGCGCAGATTGGTATGGCCAGTCGGCGCGCCAAGCCGACCGAAATCGGCGCAGCTTCCGGCAAGGGCGTCAACATCAAGCCTACCATAGTGGCCTATGACGGCATCGCAGTGATCGTCAATTCCTCTAACCCGATCAAGGGGCTCACCAAGAAGCAGGTCGAACAGATCTTTACCGGAGACGTAACCGACTGGAGCGCGGTCGGTGGCAACCCCGGCAAGATCTCGGTTTATACGCGTAACACCTCTTCGGGCACCTACTCCGAGTTTAAGGAGCTGGCGATGAAGAAGCGGGATTACGCTCCCAGCGCGCAAAAAATGGCGGGCAACGAGCAGATCGCATCGGAGGTTGGGAAGAACGCCAACGGCGTCGGCTACGTAGGCCTTGCTTACGATAGGGCAGCCGGAATCAAAGTGACGTCGATCGACGGTGCCACGCCCTCGGTGCAAAGCGTGCAGGCGAAATCCTATTCCTATGCCCGGCCGACGTTCTACTACACCAATGGTGAACCTGGCGGCGTAGCGAAAGAGTTCGTCGATTTCACCCTGAGTCCTGCCGGACAGAAGATCGTCCTGCAGGTGGGCTTTGTGCCGGTGAAGTAGTTTCTCATTACGACAGTTAGGTTCGGCAGCCCGCCGGAGTTCTCCGGCGGGCTGTCTCTTTGAGCATCCTAACGCAAACACACAGCGGCAACGCGACAGTTAGTGGTGTGCGATTGAGGGGGTTTCGAGAAGCAAAACAAGCCGGAGCTAACGCTAGCTGTTCGCCACCTTCGGCGGGAAGAGCCAAAGTAGCTTGCCCGTCTGACCGCTCAGCTCAACGAGCGCGAGGCCTGCTTTGGAAAGTTTGAGTTTGGCGCCAGTCATAGCTTCTACCACGGAGGTGAAGTCGGGCTCATGTCCAACTAGCATCAACACCTGCTGCGGATATTTCCTGAGCAGCCTTTGCAGATCGTCCGCCTGGAATCCCGGCGCGAGCAGTTTCTCCTCGCGCGCCCGCACCTTCAGATGTTCCGCTGCGATGTTGGCGGTCTGCGCGGCGCGGGGAAGTGGACTCGTTAGGATAACATCCGCTTTGACCTTGAGCCGGAGGAGGAATTCCCCCACCTTATGCATCTCCTTGCGCCCCGCCTTCGTCAGCGGCCGTTCGTCATCGAGTTTCTTCCAGTCCGGCCAGTCGGCCGCTCCGTGGCGCAGGAAGTAGAGGCGCATCTTATGTAGCGCGCGGCCCCTGGTGACGGATGTCCTCCGCCGCGGCGGCGTAGACCGCGTCCTCGGCGATATTGGTGGCGTGATCGCCCACCCTCTCGAGATGCCGGGCGATGAACATCAGATTGAGATAGCCGCGCAGCTGATCGGGATCCTGTGCCATGCGCTCGATCAAGCGCCGGCTGGCCGCTCCATTCATCTCATCGAGCGCTTTGTCCCGGGCTTTTAAGCCGCGCGCCAGGTCTACGTCCTCCTGCATGTAGGCGTCCACCCCATCGCGAAACATCTGCATGGCGTGTTCCCGCATCGGTCTCACCAGCTCCACTTCCGGGAGGGCCGGGTGTCGATTCAGCTTGCGCGCTTTGCGCGCGATATTGACCGCTTGATCGGCCATCCGCTCCAGGTTGGAGCAGAGTTTCATCGCGGAGACGACCCGGCGTAGATCCGACGCGACCGGCTGGAAACGCAGGAGCAACTCGATCCCGTCCTTGTCGACCTGCTTCTCGAGCTGGTCGATCTCTTCGTCGTCCGCGATAGAGGTGGTGCAGCAGTCGTCGTCGCGGTCGAATAATCCGCGTAGGGCATTGTCTAGGCTGCGCTCGGTCAGGCTCGCCATCATCAGAACGTTGTTGCGCAGGCTGCCCAGCGCATCGTCAAATGTGCCCAGGATATGTCGTGAAGTCATCACAGCTCCTTTGATCAACCAAAGCGCCCGGTAATGTAATCCTCCGTCTGCCGCTGCGCTGGCTGCGAGAATATCTTGGCGGTGGCGCCGAACTCGATCAGGCGGCCCAGATAAAAGAAGGCGGTATGATCGGAGCAACGGCCGGCCTGCTGCATGTTGTGCGTCACGATCACGATCGTGTATTCCGCCTTCAGGTTGCGAATGAGCTCTTCCACCTTCGCGGTCGCGATCGGGTCGAGCGCGGAACAGGGCTCGTCCATGAGGATGATTTCAGGTTCGACCGCGAGCGCCCGCGCAATGCAGAGCCGCTGCTGCTGGCCGCCGGACAGACCGTAAGCGCTGCGGTCGAGCCGATCCTTCACCTCATCCCAGAGCGCGGCGGCGCGCAGACTTTTTTCCACGGCCTCGTTGATCTTTGAGCGCTTCGCGACGCCCGCGATGCGCAATCCGTAGGCGATGTTGTCATAGATCGACTTGGGAAACGGGTTCGATTTTTGAAAAACCATCCCGATCCGCCGCCGCAGATCGACCACGTCGACGGAAGGTTCGTTGATCTCGCGGCCCTCCACCATAATGGACCCGCCGACGATGCGGGAGCTGTCGACGAGGTCGTTCATCCGGTTGAAGCAACGGAGGAGAGTCGTTTTTCCGCAGCCCGACGGGCCGATGAAAGCAGTAACCGCGCGGGGCGGGATCTGGAGGCTGACCTCGTGCAGCACCTCGTGGCTGCCGTAGGCAAAAGTGAGATCGCGCACGTCAATCGTGGGTTTGATCTCCTCGAATTGTGGCGGGACCGACTCGATCCGGCTGGCAATCTGGGTTGAGGTGGATTCAGGCATAGCGAGCAGGTTTACCATGATAAGCGACTCCGACTGCGTTCGCGCAGAATCACCGAGGTCAGTGCGATCAGCATCACAAGCAGGAGAAAGACGAAGGCTGCGCCGTATTGCACGCGCTCGGTGTATTCGTTCTGCGGAATTTTCGAGCTAACGACATAGATGTGGTAGGGCAGCGCCATTACTCCCTGGAAGAAGAAGTCCGTCCAGCGCTGGACCTGCCAGGGCATCTCGTCGCGCAAGGCGTAGGCGGCGGTGAACATGATCGGCGCAGTCTCGCCCGCGACGCGGGCGATGCCGAGAATGGAAGCAGTCAGCACCCCTGGCATGGCGTAGGGCAGGACGTTTTTGCGAATCGTTTGCCACTTCGTCGCTCCGAGTGCGAGTGATCCTTCTCGCAGGCCCTGCGGCACGGCGCGGAGGGCCTCTTCACTCGCGGTAATGATCGCCGGCAAGACCATCAAACCCAAGGTGAACCACCCCGCCAGAAGCGAAACATTCCAGTGAAAAAAGATGACGAAAAGGCCGAAACCGAAGAGCCCAAAAACAATCGAAGGCACACCGGCCAGGTTTAGAATCGCAATTCTCGTCAGCCGGATAAAGCGGGTGTTCCGACTGTATTCGCTCAGGTAAATCGCGCTGCTGATGCCAACGAAAAGCGCGATCACCATGGAACCGATGACGAGCAGGGCCGTCCCGACGATGCAGGGCCAGATCCCGCCGGCGGAATAGGCGACAGTGGAAGGATTGACCTCCGCCGCAGGATATTCCGCCCGCCATTGGCGAAACTCGTGGTCGCCTAACGTCATTTTTTTGCCTTCAAAATCGAAGACATAGAGCGTCTCCGGATTCTGGGTCAGAAAGGTGAGATTAACGAAGGGCGGCGTCGTCGTGAAAACGGTCCGCGCGCCTTTCACGCCGATATCGAGGAAAATATAGGTCGTGCAGGCGATTATGAAGTAGGTCGCAAGCCGGAAAATCCAGAAGGCGATGCGTTCCGTCAGGCGGGTGCGGCGTTGCTGTTTCGTTAGGCCGCTCATCTTAGCCAATGCTCATGCGGTAGCGCTGCACGATCTTCTGCGCGGCGTAGTTGATCGCGAGGGTGATGGTGAAAAGGGCCAGGCCGACCATGAAGAGGGCGCGATAATGGATACTGCCGTGCACCACTTCGCCCATCTCTTGGGCGATGATGCCCGTCATGGTATGGACCGGCTGAAAAAAGGCGCTGAGCCCCTCGCTGAAGTCGGGAATCTCAATCCGGTTTCCGGCGCAGAGGAGCACGACCATGGTCTCGCCGATAACCCGCCCGAACCCGAGCAAAATAGCCGAGATAATCCCGGAAAGTGACGCCGGCACGAGCACGCGCCCGATGGTTTGGAGGCGATTCGCGCCGAGCGCGTAGGAAGCTTCCTTGAACCCGCGCGGGACGTTGCGCAGCGCGTCTTCCGAGAGGGTGAAAATGGTGGGAATAGCCATCAGGGCGAGCAGGCACCCGGCAGTAAAGACGTTCAGCCGCTCCGCAATCGGAAAGAAAGGAACCCAGCTCAACCAATGAGATTGCGACGCGGCCCGGATCGCTTCGCCGACCACCGCGATCCCGAAAAACCCGAGGACGACCGAAGGGATCGCGGCGATGAACTCGATGTAGGGTTTGATTAGGCGCTTTTCGGCAGGCGCGGCGATCTCGCTCACATAGATCGCAGCTGCGACGCCGATCGGGACGGCGAAGAGGAGCGCGACGGCCGAGACCATGATGGAGCCGACCAGCAATGGCCGGATGCCGTACCAATCCTGCCAGAAACTGGCTGTGATCCAATCGCGTCCGAAAAGGAAAGCAGTGATCCCGCGATACCACGCAATGGGCTGGTTCGGATTCCAGTTTTCCAATTGTTGATAGGCTGCTGGAAGGGTCGCGACGAACTCCCGGACATGTGCTTTCCAGCCGCGAAATTGCTTTTCGGCCACCGGATCCTGGAGACGGGGCGCGTTATTGAGCAGCGCACCGAGCTTCGCGGCCACGGTCGAACTGGTGAGGCGAAACGTCGGCGCGCTGGCCCGAAGGGCGGCGATCGTGGCGGCCTGGTTTACCGGGGGCAAGACGATCCTTGCCACCTCCTGCTCGTGTCCTGCGCGCTTCAGCCGCTCTTTTTCGGCGATTATTTCGTCCTGTTTGGCGATCGCTTCCTTCAAACCCATCGCCTCGTCGCTCAAATCGGAGACGAGCCCGTTGAGTTCGTCGCCGGCGTCGCTGAAAGCCGCCGCAAATTGATCGAAAGGGACGAGCGCGCTCTGCGTTTGAGCATTGCTCAAACCACTTTTCGTCCGCGCCTTAAACTCGCTCAGCCGGATCTGGTTGAGCGAGCGCGTGAGAGCCGAATGCTTTTGGGCTTCGGCCCGAATGAT
>JBDTOL010000134.1:0-8991 GCA_039933235.1 Spartobacteria bacterium
GTTCGCCTCCGGCAAAAGCGACCGCTTTTCGCTCTGCCGCCCCCGGATCGATCCGGGCTGTGGTCGGAAACAGGATAAGCCTGTCGGGGAGCGGTGCGAGGCCGATCACCGTGCAGTAAACGGCCACAATCCCGATCGCCAAAATGCTTTTCCGTTTCATGCGACGGCGTTGGCCGCGGTGCAGGCCCATCGTTTGGAGCAACCGATACAGCTCGGCAGGAAATGCAAAGGCAGAGATTTCTCCGCACCCGGCGAGCGGACAGTCGCGGAACGCGGCCAGGTCGACGAATTGATCTTCCCGCCAGTCTTCATACCCGCAACGTCCACGAAACCTGGTGGGATTTTTGAAGGTGCCGAACGGACCTGGCTTTCCACCTTGGCAGCGCTTTGGGCAAAGAACCTGTCACGTTCCAATCCCCCTTTTTTGGATATTGTCCGGTGGCGGCCGCGAGAGCTGGAACGCCAGATTCTTGCCTGCAGCGAACGGCGCCAGCGAAAGTTAGGCGTTGCACATCGCCCGCTCCGACGCTTTAACGAAGCACGCTCTCGATGTCCGACTACGAAACTTTCACTCACGATGTGCTCGTCATCGGCGCCGGCGGCGCGGGCCTGCGCGCGGCGATCGAGGCCTCCGCCGCGGGGGTAAAGGTCGGGATGGTCTGCAAGTCCTTGTTAGGCAAAGCGCACACGGTGATGGCGGAAGGCGGGATCGCAGCCGCGCTGGCCAATGTCGACGACCGCGACAACTGGCAGGTCCATTTTTCGGACACCATGCGCGGCGGGCAGTACATCAATAATTGGCGGATGGCGGAGCTGCACGCCAAGGAAGCGCCCGATCGGGTGCGCGAACTCGAGGCCTGGGGCGCGGTCTTCGATCGCACGAAAGACGGGCGGATTTTGCAGAGGAATTTTGGCGGACACAAATATCCGCGGCTCGCGCACGTCGGCGATCGCACCGGACTCGAAATGATCCGGACGCTCCAGGATCACGGGGTGCATCAGGGGATCGAGGTCTACATGGAACACACCATCCTCACCTTGCTGAAGCAGGATGGCCGGGTGGTCGGTGCCTTCGGTTACGATCGCGAACGGGGGCGGTTCAAGATTTTCCGCGCCAAGGCGATCGTGCTCGCGACCGGCGGGATCGGACGGGCGTTCAAGATCACGAGCAACAGCTGGGAATACACCGGCGACGGGCATTCGTTAGGCTACAACGCCGGCGCGGAGCTGATCGACATGGAGTTCATCCAGTTTCACCCCACCGGGATGGTCTGGCCGCCGAGCGTGCGCGGGATTCTCGTGACCGAAGGCGTGCGCGGGGAAGGTGGCATCCTGACGAACAAGGAAGGCCGCCGCTTCATGTTCGACGACATCCCGGAAAATTACCGGGCGCAGACGGCCGACAGCGAAGAGGAAGGCTGGCGCTATTGCCAGGGCGACAAGAACGCCCGCCGCCCACCGGAGCTGCTGACCCGCGATCACGTCGCGCGCTGCATCGTGCGCGAGATCAAGGCGGGGCGCGGCAGCCCGCATGGCGGCGTCTTTCTCGATATCGCCTGGATCAAGAGCAAGCTGTCGAACGGCGCCGAGCACATCAAGAAGAAGCTTCCGAGCATGTATCACCAGTTCAAACAATTGGCCGATATCGACATCACGGAGGAGCCGATGGAGGTCGGGCCGACGACCCATTACGTGATGGGCGGGATCCGGGTCGATGCCGATACCCAGATGTCCCTTGTGCCCGGCTTGTTCGCGGCCGGCGAGTGCGCGGCCGGGATCAACGGCGCGAATCGGTTGGGCGGGAACTCGCTCTCCGATCTGCTCGTCTTTGGAAAACGCGCAGGCGAATTCGCGGCCCGGTTCGCGCTCGAGAATTCGTTAGGGGAGACCGCTCCGGAGCAGGTCGAGCGGACCGCGCGCTGGGCGTTGGAGCCGTTCGACCGCGGGACGACGGCGGGCGAGAGTCCTTATCAGGTGCAGAAGGATTTGCAGGAGATGATGCAGGACAAGGTCGGGATCGTGCGGCGAGAGGATGAAATGCAGGAAGCGCTGCAGGGGATTGCCGCGCTCTGGGATCGCGCCGCGCGAGTCGGCGTCGATGGGAACCGCGAGTTCAATCCCGGCTGGCACACTGCGCTCGATCTCGGCAATCTGCTGACTGTCTCCGAGGCGGTGGCGCGCGCCGCTTTGCAAAGAAAAGAAAGCCGCGGCGCGCAGTTTCGCGAAGATTACCCAGAGAAGAGCGCAGAGTTTGCGAAAGTGAATACGATTGTCTGGAAGGACGAAGAAGGCCGGATGCAGATCAGGCGCGATTCGATTCCGGCGATGCGGGACGATCTGAACAAGGTGATCGAGGAAATGGGATGAGCGGAAATCGTGAATCGGGCTCAACCTTCGAGGATATTGAGGTCTATCAAGTGGCGCGCGAGTTTCGCAAGGCGATGTATGGAGTCGATCGCCAGCGTCCCGAGATTGAGAAGTTCGGACTGGCCAGCCAAATGCGTCGCGCCGCAGTTTCGCTGACAAATAACATCGCAGAGGGCCATGGCCGCTTCTATTTTCCCGATCGAATCAAGTTTACCCTTCAGGCACGCGGCTCTTTGGAAGAGTTGGTCGACGACGTGAATGTTTGCGCGGAAGAAAAATATTTGCCTGTGGACGAAGTAGGTTCACTCAAACAACAGGGTTGGCGGGTGCGGCAACTGATTGACGGCTACATTCGCTATCTACGTGCGCAGACAAACTCGAAAGGACTCCCGGTGCGAGAAGAGCCTCCGCAATACGGCGAAGGCGTGAAGATCGACCCGATTCACGATTCTCGATTTAACGATTCACGATGAAAACCGCCGTTTTCAAAATCTGGCGAGGCGATGCGAGTGGGGGCGAATTTCGCGATTACACCACCGAGGTCTCCGAAGGCATGGTCGTGCTCGACGCGGTGCACGACATCCAGGCGACGCAAGCCAACGACCTCGCCTGCCGCTGGAACTGCAAAGCGGGCAAATGCGGCTCGTGCTCGGCGGAGGTGAACGGCATGCCGAAATTGATGTGCATGACGCGCTTGAATGATCTCCCGCTCGATCGCCCGGTCACGATCGAGCCGATGAAGGCTTTCCCGCGCCTGAAGGATTTGATCACCGATGTCTCTTGGAATTTCTCGGTCAAGAAGCGGATCAAGCAATTCAAGCCGCGCCCGCCCGATGCCGCCGACGGCACCTGGCGGATGGCGCAGGAGGATATTGATCGGGTCCAGGAATTCCGAAAATGCATCGAGTGCTTCCTTTGCCAGGACGTTTGCCACGTTCTGCGCGACCACCATAAGCACGACCAGTTCATCGGACCGCGTTACCTCGTTTACACCGCGGCGCTCGAGATGCACCCGCTCGACACGGAGGACCGGATCACGGAATTGCGCGAGGCGCAGGGGATCGGTTATTGCAATATCACAAAGTGCTGCACGAAAGTCTGCCCGGAGGATATTCACATCACCGACAATGCGATCATTCCATTGAAGGAACGGGTCGTGGACGATTATTATGATCCGCTCGGTTGGATTTGGAAGAAGGTGCGAGGAAAAGTAAATCGTAATTCGTGAATTGAGATTCGGCTTCACGAGTCACGATGTAACGAATCACGGTCACCATGTCTGAACTCAAATCACTTTCCCGCGAAGCGATTCCGGCCGCCCTGGAAAAAGCGGAGCGCTACCGGTTGCTCAATGAACCCGGCGAGGCGGAGAGCATTTGCCTCGATATCCTCGAGACCGATCCGGAAAATCAGCGCGCTTTGATCATGCTCCTGCTCGCTTTGAGCGATCGGTTCAGCAAAGGCTACGGGGTGAGCGACACGCCGGTGAACCAGGTCCTGGTGCGAATCAAGGGTGACTACGAGCGCGCCTATTACGCCGGCATCCTGGCCGAGCGCCGGGCGAAAGCGAAGCTTGCGCAGGGCAGCCCGGGCGCCGCCCATTATGCCTACCACGAACTATGCGAGGCGATGCAGCAGTTCGAGAAGGCGGAGAAAATCCGGCCGCCGGGAAACGACGACGCGCTCCTGCGCTGGAACACCTGCTTGCGGATGATGGAGAAAAACAAACTGGTCGCGCACGAAGAGGATCGCGCCGAGCCGGTTCTCGAGTAGGCGGCAGCGGGCCGCGCCACCTTCGGTGCAAGCTCATTCCGATCCGAGCGCGGTGGACGCCGCGACGCGCGATCCGGCCACGGTCCGCGCCATGTTCCAGCGGGTCGCGCGCCGCTACGATCTGGCCAATCATCTGCTCAGCGCCGGGTTCGATTTTTCCTGGCGGGCACGAGCTGCCAGGATGGTGCAGGAATGGAATCCTACGCGCGTGCTCGACCTCGCCACCGGCAGCGGCGACCTCGCCCTAACGATCGCCCAAAAGCTTCCGCAGGCCGAAGTCACGGGGGCAGATTTTTGTCCCGAGATGCTGGAGCAGGCGAAGGCGAAAGGCCTCGCCCGGACCGTCGTGGCGGACGCACTCCATCTGCCTTTTCCTGACGCGAGCTTCGAGGCGGTTACGGTCGCCTTTGGTCTTCGCAACATGGCGGACTGGGGCGCGGCCCTGGCGGAGGTGGCGCGAGTCCTCGCTCCGGGCGGGCATCTGCTGGTGCTCGATTTTTCGCTGCCACGCGGCCGGTTGCGGCCAATTTATCGCGCCTATCTGCATCACGTGTTGCCCTTGGTGGCGGGATTGCTCACGGGCGAAAAGCAGGCCTACGATTATCTCGGCGCGTCGATCGAAAAATTCCCCAGCGGCCCGGCGATGTGCGAATTGATCGAGAGCAGTGGTTTCAAGGAGGCGACGGCGCGACCACTTTCGGGCGGGATCGTAGCCATCTATACAGCCGCGCGGTGACGCGTGCAGCGTCCCTCACTCGCCAGGCGAGGGAGACACGGGCGACGTGCTGACAGCTGAGGGAGCCGCTGTCGGACTGGGCGAGGGCGACGCGGCGATTTCTTTGGCAAGCGGCAGTTTCTGGACGGTGAAATCAGGATTGCTGATCACGAAGGTCCCCTCTTTCTCATCGATCTTCGCATACCACATCCCGTCCTCGGTGCGATCGCCGACCGTGAGTTTGTGCAATGCCTTGTCGTCTGGGGAAGTGGTAAAGGTGATCACGAACTGCGGCTTCTCGAAGCCGTGCGCGGGCGTGGTCGCACCGACCCAGCGCACCGCGCGCAGCGAAGCCAGCGTGTTAAGGAGCGATTGCAGATCCGCCGTGTCGATCGGGCCCGCGCCCTCGATCCATTTCCAGTCTTTCGGACCGTTCCGGACAAGCGATTCCTCGCGCTCCGTCACGCGCGAGACGCGATGAATCTCTTCGGGTTTAAATTTGAAAATGGCCAGGTCCTGCCAACGCAATGGATCGGTCCAGATTGCATCCAGCAGCTGGCGATCGACCGCGACGATGAACGGTTCCTCGCCGATCCGGGCATAGACCTCGTTGCCTTCGACCTTGCCAAACGATAGGGTCAGGAAAGGATGTTCGCCCGCGCCGGTTTCCGCTGTGTTTTCCGATGCATACGAACTGAAGGTGAGCTTTAGCTGCGGCTGATCGAGGCCATATTTCGGCAGTTCCGAGGCTGTGTCGGCGACAAATTTCGGGACCTGCTGATCGTTCAGCGTGTCGAGCAGGCGGCGGACCTCGTCGCTGTTGGCTGGCTGATTGTTGCGGGTCGCAATAGTCCAGTTTTGTTCCTTGCGCGCAAGCACGACGGGAGGCTGGCCGGCACCCTCGATGTGGATGCGATCGAGATTGTTCGTGTCCAGCCTGACGAGATGACGATCGCGCAGATCGTTAGGGCGAACGTTGAGGATTTCTTCAGTCTTCTTCGGCAGCGCGTAGACGGCGTTGCGCGGCAGGTAGCGGACATAAACTGCCTCTTTGATTTTCTCGGCCGGGCTGCCGATCTGGAGGGCGCGTCCCTCCTTGTCGTCCGCGCCGTAGATCGTGATCGAACCGCGCGGCTCGGAAAGCCCGTAAGCATGCAGATCGCCAGAATCTTGCGCGACGAATTCCTGAACTTGGGCATTCGTGACCTGCGCGAGCAGGTCGCCGACCTTCTGGTCGTCGCCGCGCGCCTGGAGCGGCTTCACGATTTCCCAGTGCTCGTTCTTCTTCACCAGCTCGATCTCGCCGGCCGGGCTCTTCAGGACCGCGCGCGTCACCTGCGCGGTCGCCAGGTCAGTCAGCTTGCGGTCGCGGAAATCGTCCGGTTTTTTCGAGATATCCGTCCGCACCGTCTGCGGGGCGATGTAGACGTCCCGCGAATCGACAAAGCGCACATACATCTTGCCCTCGAAGGCCGCGTCTTTGCCGAAGAGGATCTCGGGCGGGCCGTCCGACACGTCGAGGCGCAACCGCAGCTTCGGCTGGACGAGGCCGAATTCGTTCATCCTTCCTTTGTCCGCCATAACTTCCTTGGCGGGAACAAGGCCGTCCTTTTTCCAGTCCTCGAGATCGCTGATCAGGTTATCGATCACGGCGCCGTCGGCCTGGTCTTTGACCGGCTGGGTGAGCCGCCATTTGCCCGCCTGGCGCTGCAGCTCGATCCGGTCGTCGCCGTTCTGGATCACGATGCCGGTGAGCTTCTCGCGATCGAAATTGATCACGTTGCCGGCCTGGCGTTCGGCTTCGACCGTGTTCGGCTTTTTGCTTTCGAAATACTTGATCCAGACTCCGAGCGCGACGACCAAAAGGAGAAGGATGAGCGTAGTCCTGGTCTTCATTTCCAATCGTTAGGCGCGCCGCCGCCACCAGACGAAGAAGCCCAGCACGGCCGGCACGAGCGGCATCAGCACGAGGATGATCCAGCGCATGCTGCGGAGGGATTGCTCGCTCAAGTTAAAAGTGAGCGTCTGCGGAATTTTCGGGGCGATGCCGATCATCTGTTCGCGGCTGAGGAGCCAGTTGAGGCTGGCGGAGATGAAATCGAGCCCCTGCTGGTCCTGGGTCAGCGCGTTATCCTGGATAAAGGTTGAATTGGCCACGAGGACGAGTCGCGCGGAACTGATCTGGACCCGCTCGTCGGCGCTCCCGCCTTTTTCGATCGAGGCGGCAATGAAGAGCGGATCGCCTTTGTCCTTTGCCGGATCGAATTCGAGCAGCTGCTCGTCGCTGGAATAATAATCGGTCTCGCCCCAGTAGCCTTTCTCGGCCTCGGCGAGGGGCGCGAGGCGGATGTTGCCGGGCGCGACGCGCGGCCCCTCAAGCGTCAGGGAACTGGTCGGGCCGAAGAACGGCGCGCGGACCTCGGCAAGACGTTTCGTGACCGGATTGTCGGCGAGGAAATGCGCGACCACATCGCGCACCCGGGCCACTTCCTCGATGCCGGTCTTGACCATCGCCATGAGACGATCGTCGTCCACTTTCACCCCGAGTTCGTTGACGAAGCCGAGCAGCTTGGGCGTCTTCGCCGCGGGATCGACCAGGAGAAGGATGCGGCCATCCTTGTTCCAGAAATCGCGCAGCATCTTCATCTCGCGATCGGAGAAATCGTATTGCGGACCGGCGATCATGACCACCTTGATGTCTTCGGGGATCGCCGGCAGTTCGAAGAGATTCAGTTCCTTGAACTGCACATTTTCGTTCTCGATAAAGGTCTTCAGGACCGAGATCGGGCTGGTGCCCGTGAGCGGCGGCTCCTTGTGCCCGACGATGTAACCCACCGTGTTCTTCCTCCCCTCGACGATGTCGATCAAGGCGCTCGTGACGGCCTGCTCGCCTTTGAACGCCGTCACCTTGGGCGCTTCGCCAAACATCGGGTTGCCCTGGTCCATCTCCGCCATCTCCGAAGCTTTGACGGTTTTGCTCCTGCCCTGGTAGTCGACGATCAGCACGCTCTCGTCCGTCACCACCTTGTATTTGTCGAAGACCTCTTTCGCTCTCGTTAGGCTGCGCTCCGGGTCGACGTATTCGACGTCGATCTTGCCGCGCGAAGCGTATTGGTACTCGGTCAGCAGATTCTGCACGTCGCCCGTGATTGGGTTCTGCGAGCCGAAGAAGACCGTGATCCGCGCCTTGCCCTTGATGCTGTCGAGGAAGTGCTTCGTCTTGTCGGAGAGCGAATACTTCTTGTCGCGCGAGAAATCCCAGCGCCGGTAATGTTCGAAGCCGAGGTAATTCACCATCGCGGCGAGCACGAGCACGATCGCAACCTGCACGAGGACGTTCAGCCCGATCTGGAACCGGTGAATCTTCCGGGGTTTTTCGACGGGAGTCGTTTCGTCAGCCATCGATCAGAGTCTCCATTTGCGCGTCTGGAACGCCTGGTAGGTGAAGGTCAGCATCACGATCGTCATGCTCAGGTAGAGCACGATGGGGCGGGTATCGATCTCGCCGCGCGAGAGCGTGCCCATCTGCTCGATGGCGGAGAAATAGCCGAGCAATTGCCGCGTCTCAGAGCTGATATCGAGGAGGATGAAAGAGATCAGACCGAGGAAGAAGAGCAGCGTGATAACGGAGAAGGAAATGATCGCGGCCACGATCTGGTTTTTCGTCAGGACGGAAGCGAAGCAGCCGATCGAGAGATAAAACATGCCAAGCAAGAGGAGCATGAGGTAGCCGCCGAAATAAGCGCCGGTAGAGCTGGCCGCCGGCTGATGCGTGATCGTCTGGAAGATGACGAAATAGAGGGCCGTCGGGATCCAGAGGATGATGTAAAAGATGAGGGCGCCGAAATATTTCGCGAGCACGACCTGCCAGTCGCGCACCGGGGCGGTCATGAGCGGCTCGATCGTGCCGAGTTTAAATTCCTCCGAGAAAAGCCGCATCGTGATGAGCGGAAAAATAAGCACGAAGGCGAACCAGAAGAAGACGGAGTTGAAGAACGCTTCCTCGACCGAGTAAGGGACGGCCCGCTGGTTCATGAACGAGATCTGGAAATAAAAGTCGGCCCCGCTCACGATGAGGAAGAAGACGAGGACGATGTAGGCGATCGGGGAGTAGAAATAACTCCGGACTTCGCGGG
>JBDTOL010000135.1:0-52381 GCA_039933235.1 Spartobacteria bacterium
TCTGGTTGAGCGAGCGCGTGAGAGCCGAATGCTTTTGGGCTTCGGCCCGAATGATGTCCACATACTCCATCCCGGCGGTGCGGTAAACGCGAAGGTTGCGCAGGTTTTGGCCGACGAATCCGAACCCCTCGCGGAAGAGGAAAATGGTGATGAGCGCGAGGACGACAACCGCCACGATCGCGTTGCCGCCGAAGAAATATCTGATCGCTCTTTCGGTCAGGCGGCGGTTGCGCGGAGCCTCCTTGGTCGCGGCCACGGGCGGCAGAATGGGCGCAGCGATTTCCACCAGCAAACCATGCGAAAAGGGCTGATTCGGGCAAAGCCTTTCGTGTTACGTTTGCGTGACGGGGAGGGGTAGAAGCACCCGCACGATGGTTCCCCGCCCGAGTTCGCTCTCCGCCTCCACGCTGCCGCCGTGCAGGTGAGCGATGTGTTTGACGATCGACAGGCCTAACCCGGTGCCGCCCAGATCGCGGTGCCGCGCTTTGTCCGCCCGATAGAATCGCTCAAAGATTCGCGGCAAGTCCCGGGCCGGAATGCCCGCGCCGTCATCCTGCACGCTCAGGCAAATCTCGTTGCCCTCGCGTTTCGCTGCCACGCGGATATTCCCTCCCGACTGGGAGTATTTCACGGCGTTATCGAGCAGGTTGTAGATCACTTCCTGCAACCGGCCTTCGTCGACGAGGAGCGGCGGAAGATCGTCCGCCGCGTCGAGCTCAGTGCGAAGATTCTTGGCGGTGCACTTTTTCGCCCAGTCGCGCATGATGCCGCGCAGAAACGGCGCCGGGCGCACCACTGTGAGATCGAGCGCCACGCCGGGCCCCTCGAGTCGCGCGAGGCTCAGGACGTCGTCGACGAGCAGGTTGAGGCGGTTGGAATGCCGCTCCATCACCTCAAAAATCCGGAGTAACTCCGCCGGCGGCTGTTTCGGATTTTCCAAGAGCGTCTCGAGATAGCCGCGCAGAATCGAGAGCGGCGTGCGGAGCTCATGCGAAACATTGGCGACGAAGTCGCGGCGCATCTTTTCCGTTTGGCGGAGCTCGGTGATGTCGCGAAAAAGGATGACTGCGCCGGTCGCCTTCCCCGGCTCATTTTTGATGGGTTCCGCCACTACTTCGAGATGGCGTTCCGGCTCGCCCTTACGGGTGAGAGAGATCGTGCCGCGTTGGGTCTGGCCTCTGCTGAGCGCCTCGCCTAACAATCGCTCGACCGCGGCATCCCGCAAGATCTCGAGCAGCGTCCCATCGGCGCGGAGCGGATCGATCCCGAAGGTGTCCCGAAACGCCTGGTTCATCAGGCGCACCCGGCGCGCCCCATCCACGACCACGAGTCCATCAGCGAGCGCGCCGACAATCGCCTGCACGCCAAATTCACCCTCTCGCAACCGGGCCCGGAGGGACGCTTCCCGTAAGGCCAGCTGTTCGAGGGCGAGAGCCGTCCCGCGCACGGTAGAGCTGCCGTCGATCAGGAAAGTGCGCGGCATCCGCTCAGCTTTCAGTTCACCGACGATCTGCTCCAACTCGCGGCCGGGCCGAATCCAATCGCGCCGAACGCGCCACCAACTGTAGGCCAGGAGCACGAGCGCGAGTGCGAAAGCAATCCAGCCCATGCCCGGTGAATTATTCGCGCAGACGATAACCGAAGCCGCGCACGGTCTCGATCGCGGTCGCCGCCTTGCCCAGTTTCTCGCGCAACCGGCGCACATGCGTATCGACGGTGCGCGTATCGATCGCGCTCTCGTAGCCCCACACTTCGTTGAGCAAACGGTCGCGCGCCTGCACGCGGCCGGGGCGTTTCATTAGCATGCTGAGCAGCTTGAATTCAACCGCCGTGAGCACGATCGGCTTGCCCGACACCAGGACCCGGTGGCGCGCCGGGTCGATCGTGATGGAGCCGCGCGTCATGCTTTCCTCCGTGCCGTCGCTCTGCCCACGACGCAGGATGGCCTGGATCCGCAGGATCATCTCGCGCGGGCTAAACGGCTTGGTCACATAATCGTCGGCGCCGAATTCAAGGCCCACGATACGGTCCACCTCTTCTGCCTTGGCCGTCAGCATGATGATCGGGATGTGGCGCGTTGCGGTGTCGGTCTTGAGAACTTTGCAGACTTCCAGGCCGGACATCCGCGGCAACATCAGGTCGAGCACGATCAACGCCGGGCTCTCAGAGCGCGCCTTTTTCAAGCCCTCCGCGCCGTCTTCTGCGCTGAGGATGAAGAAGCCGCCGGCTTTGCGCAGCTGCATCGTGAGGAGATCGACCACATCGGGTTCATCCTCGACAATCAGAATCTTCTTGTTCGGCGCGGCGCTCATTGCAGGAGCAAAAAAGAGAATAGGATGATGCGCGAGAGCCGATGATTTGGGAAGAGCGCGAGTCGATTTCAGCAGATTAATCGCGGGCCAGCCGCACGTTGCTGTAGCGACTGGAGCCCGTCACTTCGTCGCCGAGCCAGGCCGGCGGTAGGAACGAGTGGTAAGTCGCCGCGTCGGGGAACTCGACCTCGGCCACCATGAGCCCGGCGTGAGAGCCGCGGTATATATCGATCTCGATGGTGAGCTTCCGAAAAGGTACGCAGTAGCGCGTTTTCGTCAGGCGCGAGCCGGCGGTGGCGGGCCAGAGAGTGGCAAACTGCGCCGGCGTGAGATGGATCTCGCGCTCTTCGCGCGCCCGCGCCGGACCGCGCTTGAAAGTGAGGGTGCAGACGCGGCCGGCCCGTCGCAGCCGCACATGCGCCCTGTCGCGGGCGATCGCGAGATAACCCTGCGCGATCTCCTTGTGCGGAAAGCGCTTGAGCCCGCGGGGCAGTTTCTCGATGAGAAATTTGCGCTCGATCTCGAGGTGCGAATTTTTCATCGCGTCGAGCGGCCAGTACCAGGGAGGGGACTCGAACCCCTAAGGATTGCTCCACCAGATCCTAAGTCTGGCGCGTCTGCCAATTTCGCCACCCTGGCTTTTCGCGGTTTTCCGAAGTGCTGACTTTCGGTCACCGGCGCAGTTTATCGCGCACCGCGTTTCCCGCAATCAATCAAAGTGAGGTGGAAATGCGGGCCACGACTGATTACCGTGTCGGGCTAGCCTTAACTCTGACCTGCCATGTATTTGAATCGTTTTTTTGTCGAAGGACTTGCTCACGCCTCCTATCTGTTTGGCGCGGACGGCGAAGCCGCCGTGGTCGATCCGAAACGCGATATCGAGGATTATCTCGAAGCAGCCCGGCGCGAGGGCCTGCGCATCGTTGCGATTTTCAATAGTCATCCGCACGCGGATTTTGCCTCCGGCTTTCGCGAGCTGGCGCAGCGCACCGGGGCGAAAGTATTTGTGTCGCGCCTCGCGCCGGCGCACTACGAGCACGTGGCAGCGAAAGATGGCGAGCGAGTCAAGGTAGGGTCGCTCGAGGTGGAGCTGCTCGAAACGCCCGGCCATTCTCCCGACAGCCTCTCTTTTCTCGTGCGCGAAAACGGACAACCGACGGCGGTTTTTACCGGTGACCTCCTGTTTGTGAATGACGTCGGCCGGCCCGACCTACGCGACGCCGATGAGGATCCGAGCGGACTCGCGGGCAAGCTTTACGACTCGTTGCACGAGAAGATTCTCACCCTGCCTGACGAGGTGAAAGTCTATCCCGCCCACGGGGCGGGCTCGCTCTGCGGCCGGGCGATTTCCGATGCACCGTTCTCGCTCGTGGGCCAGGAGCGGAAGCTAAACTGGGCCATGCAGATCCAGGACCGCGGCGACTTCGTCAGGCAGATGACCGCGAATCTGCCGGATCGACCGGCTTATTTCTCCTACGATGTCGGGTTGAACCTGGAGGGCGCCGAGCCGTTCAGCGCGCTGCCCCCGCTCGATGAGATGACGGAAGACGAACTGCGGCAGGCGGTGGAGGACAAGGCCGTGGTCCTCGATGTGCGCCCGGCCGGACAGTTTGGGGCCGGCCATTTCCCGGGCAGCGTTAACATCGGCTTGAACAGCCCTTCCTTTTCGACGTGGGCGGGGTTCCTGATCCCGGGCGAGAACACGATCGCGCTGGTGGTGAGCTCGGCCGCCGACGCGGAGAAGGCGCGGCTCGAGCTGGCCCGGATTGGGTTCGATAACGTGCTCGGCTACGTCAAAGCCACGGCGCTGACGCAGACGGAGAAATTGCCGCAGCGCAGCGTGCAGGAGCTCAAGGCCAGCCTGAAAAGCGACGGACCGCTCGTGCTCGACGTGCGCACGCCTAACGAATGGAAGAGTGACCACATCGCCGGGGCGCGCCACGTCCCCTTGTCGAGCTTTGCCCGGGAATTGCCCGATCTGCCGGATGACCGCAAGATCGCGGTCATCTGCGGCAGCGGCTATCGCAGTTCGATTGCCACGAGCCTCTTGCAGGCGCGTGGTTACAAGGATGTCGAGAACGTCACCGGTGGCATGACCGCCTTCAGCGAAACTGAAGGTTAGCCCGGCCTAAACGGAGCCTAATTAGAGATCGGCATCGCGCAGCAGGAGGTATCGACCTTCGCCGAGTTCGCGCTCGCAATTGCCGTGTCTGTTGATGGCAGAACCTTTTCCGCCACGACTTTCTTCACCTCCGTCTTTTCAATCCACTCATCCGTCACGCCATCGAGGTGAGTAAAGGCGCGCTTGGTCAGCTCATCCACGTCAGTGTTAGGGGCGAGCATGCCGGCCGCGATCATTTCATGGGCGGCGGTTTTCACGGAGGACTCGGCGCGTGACACACTCGGGATGTAGCTCAGCTTGGAGAGAGCAATCGCATTCAGCTTCGGATTCGAAGCAAGGTACTTTTTGTCGACCGACATTTGCGCCGCGGCCTCGGGATTGGCTTCCACATACTTGGCTCCCTTCAAAAGGGCGCGCGTTGCACCCGCCGCAGCTTTTGGATTAGCCGTCAGCCATTTTCCGTTGGCGATGACCTCGCAGCAGTATTCATCCTTATAACCTTCATCGACCGCTTGGTCGGCGACGTTTCTCACTTTGCCACTGGCTAGCAACATGCTCCCAATCGGTTCCGAGTCGGCTACCGCATCCACCTCGCCTTTATCGATGGCCAGACCGAGTTCGCCGACCGGAAAGACCTTCCACTCGATTTCCTTGCTTCCATCGATGCCGTGCCGTTTGAGCACGCGATTGGTGTAGACGAAAGGAGGTGTGCCCATGCCGGGGACGCCGATCCGCTTACCGCGGAGCTGTTCGACAGTCGTGATGTCGCTCTTCGCGGAGGCCTGGACCCGGAGACATCCGCTGTGGATGCCGCCGGTGAACCTAACGTCGAGCCCCTGCTCGATTGGCTTGAGGAAATACATTACCAAATGCTGGGTAATATCGTAACCGCCCAGGGCCAGGGTATCCTTGTAGTTCTTCCAGTCGCACTTGATCAATTCGACCTCGAGCCCTTCATCTTTAAAGTAACCGTTCTCGACGGCACTGAAAATGGAAGCTTCACAGGTGAGGCCGATATAACCGACCCGAACTTTGTTCGATTCCTGTTTGGTTCCGACAGTTTCTTTTTTGCTACAGCCAGCGAGGATCAGAGCGAGAAGCGCTGTGCCGGTGATGAGTTTTTTCGGGTTCATGGACTTATTCTCCTATTGTGTATTGTTTTCAGGTCGAGACATTTTAAGAACACATAATTAACCGAGACGCCGACAGAACGACCCTCACCGGAATGCGGTATAGCAACGCCAGCGGGGACTTCACACAGCGCCACCATTCGGAAGGCCCAAAGTCAGAGTTCGAGTTCCTATCCTGCTCGTTCCTCCAGCCCTCGTGATGATGCATCCCTAAAAATAGAACTGGGTCTGGAAGTAGAAGAAGTTGATGTCGCTATCCGGCCCGGTTTGCTTGATGAACGTGCCGGGAAAGAAATGGCTATAACCGGCTTCGACATCGAAGTGCCGGTTAAAGCGATAATTCGCAACGAAATCCAGTTCCGTGCCCACGTCCTTTGAAGTGCCGGGAGCGCCCCGCCGCACTACTCCGCCGCCGGCGTTGTAGAGGGCATCCGCCGCTTCGGCCCGCCAAAAGAAGTGACTCTCGGCTCTCATGGTAAGTTTATCAGAGGCGCACTTCACCGAGACACCGGGATGGATATCTACTATATTCTGCCGGCCGATCTCGTCGATATAGCCAAAAAAGGCGTGCCCGAGAGGGAAGAGTTGATTGAAGGTACCGACGTCGCCACCAGCGCTATCGTCGCCACTGGCGTAATCGAATCCTAGCCAGAGCCGGGGCACCAAAGGTGTTTGCTGAAAGGTATAACCACCGTCGATCGCGAGCATCCACGCGCCGATATCGCCCGCCCCGACACTCCCGAACTGGTAGGCACTTTCGACGTCGTAATCGAACCCCTTATACGCTCCAAAGAGGCGCCCGCCCATCGTGTAACGCTCCTCGAAACCGGTTGTCCCATTGTAAGTCACGGGGTCATCTCGATCGAAGCCGAGAAAGTAAAGATCGACGCCGATCGGGTCGACCGGTTTTCCATGTGTGACGTAGAGGCCCCAGAGCTTGGTTTGGGCATCCGATTCGTCGAACAGATACTTGTTTACCGGTGCGAATTCGCTCCAAAAACCGGTCGCATTCCAGCCCTTGATGTCGAGGATGCCGGCAAAGCCATCCCAGTGACGGTAGGCGTTGCCCCAGGGCAGTGGACTGACGAGGCGTTGCTTGCCAAAGGCAAATGCCTGCCGCCCGCCTCGCAGGGTGAGCGTTCCAGGGCCGACCGGCAGATTGATGTCGAGAAAAGCCTGATTCAAGTCAAGCGCGTTGACGTCGACGGTCCTGGTGCCGCCGGGCAGGTCGCGCGGGGTGCTCTCGGCATCGATGCCTTCGATGTAAACCCGGACGAACTTAGTGATATGCAGATCGCCGTGCAGCAGAAGGTGGTAGAGGAAGTAGGTATCATCCGCATCCGGAACAAAGTTGAAATTTCCAAAGTTTTCGAGCCGACCTCGGACCCCGCCGCCGAAGCTGACCCAAATGGAGCCGTCCGCGTTGAGCGGAATGAATTTAACCGGATCGAAAAAGTCGCCTGTTTTCAAGCGGTCGAGGCCGCGCAGGCCGGACCAATCCTCCTTCCATCGCAGGACCGGGTTGTAAGGCGGGCGTTTGAACTCGTCCTTTTTCTCGGTCTCCACCTCCTTGGTAGAGGTGACGGTGGCCTGCCCGCCAAAAACGGAGACGTGAGAAGTGATGAGGACCGTACCGAACAGGACGCCGCGTGCGAATAACTTCGTAAGAATCATAGGTGTTGTTGGACCATCGAATTTCAGAATAGGATAATAAGGCGATCTTATGAAAGACTTTTTTGTAAGTTTTTTGTCATGCTTTCGTTTGTTTGCCCCTCCGCGCGATTCCTGAGAAGCTCAGCCGTATGCAAGAACCATACGAGATCCGGCAACTGCGCTATTTTCTGGAAGTGGCTGACGCAGGGAACTTCAGCCGCGCTGCCAGGCGCCTTGGGATTTCCCAACCCGCGGTCTCGCAGCAGATGCGCGACTTGGAGACCGGACTACGCGCGATCCTTTTTCAGCGCCGCGGGAAACGCGTCTCCCTGACATCGGCCGGGTTGGTTTTTCAGGAACACGCCCGCACCATCCTGCACCAGGTGGAAATGTCGCTGCAGGAGACGGGTCGCGAACCAGGAGAACTAGGGGGGCGATTGCGTCTCGGAATTATTCCCTACCTAAGCGTCGCTTTGCTGCCGCGTCTGCTCGGTCAGTTTTCTCAGGAACATCCCGGCATCGACCTGAGCATTCTGGAAATTTCTTCGACCGATATCGAGACGGGGCTGGAGGAGGGCCAGATCGACGTCGGCTTGGGCTGGGTCACGCGGCATTCGCCTAATCTCCGCTACGAGCACCTGAGCGACGACGAATTCACTCTCGCCGTAGCCGACACCCATCCCTGGGCGAAACGGAAGGTGGTCGAGCTTTCAGAGCTGCATCTCCAGCGCCTTGTGCAATTACCCGATTCTTACGTCATGCGGCGCATGACGGATGAGATCTGTCGCAATAATCGGATCCGTCCCCGCACGGTGGCGGAGATGAACTCGATCGAAATGATTCTGCGCGCGTTGAAGCCGCTCAACGCCGTCGCGGTCATGCCCAGGGTGACATTGAACGAAGCGGGCGGGCTAAAGCTAAAAGCCGTTCGCCTGGAGGGCAAAGGACTCGGCCTTGAGATCGGACTCCTCCGGATGGTCGACTCCGGGACCAACTCCGCCGTAGCGGCCTTCAGCAAGCTGGCGCGGTTCGTCGTTCCCGGCTTTATTGCGGCCGGAGGTAACTAGCGGTGCGCAGTGCCCGGAAGCCCGGGTGCGGCTCTACGGGGCTTCTGCGCCTTGGGATTTCTGTTCGATCAGGGCGCCCAGACTGTTGAGCGTTGCGAAATTTTCCGCGACCAGCTCCTCGTCTTCCACCCGAATACCACAATCGCTTTCCATGAAGGCGACCAGTCGGATGAGACCGAGCGAGTCGATTTGAAGGGGCTCTTCCGGATCGGAAACCGGCGGCAGAGGAGCTCTACTGGTGTTGATGTAATCGATCAGTTTCTGTGATATTTCCATGTTGATTCGCGGTTTTGAAATTTAGTTCGCTTTGGCGAGTTGCTCTTCCACAGGGGCCCCGTCCGAGGGTTGTTTCTGGGTCTGCTCCTTGGTCCGTTCGAGCCATTCCTCGGTCGAGTCAACCGGGGAGTCAGGCGCCCAGAGGGGAGCCCGCTCGGGATGGTAGCGGGAACCGATCGGGATGGAATAGTCATCGGTGTGGCTGTAATCGCGCTCGCGCTTCAGCATCTTACGGAACTGCATGATCGCCTTCGAAGGCTGGTGCTCGGTCTCGTAGACCCGCCCCGCAAAAGCGTCGGTGAGTTCTCCACGGTAACGGTCATGAACGAAGACGGAAAAGGCAAAAGGCTGCTCCCAAAAGAGGTCGACCATGTCCTCGAGGTTATCGCTCCCCTTCTCGCAGAAGCGCTGAAACTCCTCGAACGGATTCTCCGCGTCCCGGCGTTCCCCTTTCAAATAGGAAACGATGTGCGGGGTGGCGAACTCCGCTTCGCGCAGGGCGGCGGAGATGCCGAACGAAAAGATCGGATCGATGAAGCGATGGGCGTCGCCGATGCAGACGAAGCCTTTCCCGCAAAAACCGCGCACTTGGAATGAGTAATTCGGGATTACATGCACTTTCTCGACGTACTCGGCCTCCTCCATGCGCGTGGCGACCTCGGGGTGAATTGTCGGCAGATAGCTCCGGAAAAACTCCTCGGGATTTTGCTTATGCGCGAGAAACTCCGCCGTCGGCACGACTAGTCCCACGCTGTCAATTTCTTCCTCGACCGGGATCTGCCACGACCAGTGATACTTTTTCTTGTAAAAGATCAGGGTGTTATCTCGCGCCATCTCGCCCTCCGAATCCGGGTCGCGAACAGCACCCTTCACATGGGTGAAAAAGGCAATCTGCTTGTCGTAGCTGCCGAGATATTTCGGGCCCGTCACTTTCTGGTTGGCGAGAAAAGTCGCCATCCCGGAGCAGTCCACCACCATCTCAGCCTCGATCTCTTCCTCTTTCCCATCTGGATGCCGCATCGTAACGCCGCAGACCTTGCCGTTATCGTCACGGATCGCTTTTATGGCGGTTCCGCGGACAAGTTTCGCACCGCGATCCTGCGCTTCCTCCAGCAGCTTCAAGTCAAAAACACTGCGCCGGACCTGCCACGTCGAAGCCGACTGCAGCTCCCAATTTTCATCCCGCCGCGCCACCGGGATAAACCAGCTGCTCGTGCCGAAAACGCGAACGCCGTGTTTCACCGGGAAATTGCAATCGAGCATGATCTTTTCCAGACCAAGCCGACGCAGGAGCGCACCGGCTTCACCGGTCATCGATTCGCCGATGTGGAAACGTGGAAATTCTTCCTGCTCAAGAATGATCGGCTTTATCCCCTCTTTGAGGAGGAACATGGCCATTGCACAGCCGCCCGGGCCACCGCCAATAATCAAGACATCAGTTTTCATTTTTGAAAGGTAAAGCTGGCGAGTCCGATAGGACTCTTAGTTATTCTCAAAGCACATTACGAACCATCTCGGCTCTTTGAGGAACGACCATCAGGAGCGGGTCGACTCCCCTACAGCAAATGCACTCCCTCTAATAGTTGGAAGATAGTGTAGTTTTATGGCGGATTTGTAAAGTTATTTCCCTTCGAAACCCGAGATCCATTCCCCCGGGGTAGCTGCAACTGCAGCTTTGCCCGCTCCAGTCGGGGAAATCTGAAGCCGAGCCGGGCCGTCTACCTGGAAACGGAGGTCTTGACGCCGTGTTCCTGCAATCGGGCCAACACTTCGTCGAGATGTTCGCGGTCGCGCGTTTCCACCGTGCAGAGGACGTTTACGGCGGAAACATCGGAGCTGGCAAAGGCGCGATCGTGCACCACCTGCTTGATGCTGGCACCGACCGAGGCGATCTGCGCGGTGAGATCGGCCAGGCCGCCCGGGCGATCGCTGATCACTGCGGTGAAGCGCGAGAGCCGGCCGTCCGCGACCAGGCCGCGCTCGATCACACGGCTTAGCACGTTGGGATCGATATTCCCGCCACAGAGGAGCAGGACGACACGTTTGCCAGCGAGTTCGGATAGTTGACCGGAAAGACAAGCTGCCAGCGGCGTGGCCGCGGCGCCTTCGACCACGCCTTTCTCCAGCTCCACGATGCGGAGAATCGCGAGCGCGATCTGTTCTTCGTTGACCAGCACGACCTTGTCGGTGTGCTGGCGTGCGATCTCGAAAGCGTTCTGGCCGATCTGGGCAATGGCGAGGCCATCAGCCAAGGTCGGGCGCATCTCGGTCTTCACTGGTTTGCCGGCCGCCAGCGCGGCGGAGAAGCTGGCCACGTGATCGCCTTCCACCGCGATAATTAGCGCGTTTGGCTTCAAAGTTTTCACGGCAAGCGAAACGCCGGCGAGCAAACCGCCGCCGCCCACCGGCACGATGACCGCGTCGAGATCCGGCACCTGCGCGACGATCTCGAGCCCGGCTGTTCCCTGGCCCGCGATGATGGCCGGGTCATCGTAGCCGTCGATGTAGGCGAGCCCCTGCTCTTTTCCGATCTCGTGAGCCCGCGCTTTTGCCTCGGCAAAATCCCGGCCCTCGAGCACGACGGTGGCGCCGAGTTTCTGGCAGTTGTTGATCTTGATCAAGGGCGCAAACTTCGGCATCACGACCGTGGCTGGTATGCCTAACAATCGTCCCTGGTAAGCCAGCGCCTGAGCATGATTGCCGGCAGAGGCGGCGATGACGCCCTTCTTTTTTTGCTCGTCGGAAAGCTGGACCAGGGCATTGCGGGCGCCGCGCTCCTTGAAGCTTCCCGTCCGCTGCAGGTTGTCGAGCTTGCAATAGATCTCCATCCCGGTCAGCTCGCTCAGCGGAATGGAAGCCGGGCAGGGAGATTCGTAGACGGCCCCTTTGATGCGGCCGGCCGCTGCTTGGATATCGGGATAGGTGATCAGGGTGTGAATCGTTAATCGTGAAACGGGAGAGGACGTTTCGTCCATTAAATAGTGCGCTTCAACTGGCCGGTTGCGAGAGGCCTTCTACGATCGGCCTCTTTTCGCCGATTTCCCGGACCAGGTTAACGATTCACGAATCGAGCACTTCGCGCACTTTACCGGCGAGCTGGTCGGCGCTGAATGGCTTGGCCAGGAAGTTCATTCCCGGCTCCCGCCGGTCGTGCGGATGGAGCGATTCTTCGAGATAACCGGAGGTAAAGATGACTTTCGTTTGCGGACTCTGTCCCCGCAGCCAATCGGCAAAATGCCGGCCGCTGATCTCCGGCATGACCATGTCGGTCAGGACCAGGTCGATCTCTTTGACGCCGCGCTGAGCGAACAGTCGTTTGGCGTCTTCGCCGTGCGAGGCCTCGAGCACGTCATAACCGAGTTTACGCAAGACGCGGACCGAGAGATGACGTACGCCCACTTCGTCTTCCAGGACGATAACGGTTTCAGTGCCGGTAGCCAGTTTGCGCTGGTTGAATTTTCGGTAGGCGGTAGGGACCGGTGCCGCGACCCGTGGGAGCAGGATGCGAAACGTCGTGCCTTTGCCTGCTTCGCTTTCGGCGAAAATGTGACCGCCGCTTTGCCTAACAATACCGTAGCTGGTGGCGAGACCGAGGCCGCTGTTCTGCGACTCGACCTTGGTGGTAAAGAACGGTTCGAAGAGCCGGGCTTTCACTTCATCACTCATCCCGCACCCGTTGTCGGTGAAGGAAATCAGGACGTATTCGCCGTCCGCCAGGTCGATCCCCGGTGCGGGAGGGGGCGACTCCCGTGTGATCTGCACCGTCGCCGTCTTGATCGTTAGGCGCCCGCCTTTCGGCATCGCGTCGCGCGCGTTCACGGCCAGGTTGAGAAGGATTTGGGTGAGTTGCCCGGCGTCGACCTTGAGGTGGACGCCTTCCGGTAATTGATGGAGGTGGCAGACAATCGCGATGTGATCGCCCAAAAGGCGAAGGATCGAGTGCTCGAGATTGGTGATGAAGGAACTTACTTCCAGGATGGTCGGCTCGAGTGCCTGCCGGCGACTGAAGGCGAGCAGCTGATTCGTCAGGTTGGAGGCCCGCCCGGCCGCGTCGCGAATCTCTCTGACCTGGCCCGCGATCTGTCCCTTCACTCCGTTTTCCATGAGCAGGAGATCGCTGTAGCCGAGGATGGTGGTGAGGAAGTTATTGAAATCGTGCGCCACGCCGCCGGCGAGCTGACCGATCGCCTCCATCCGCTGCGAGCGACACGCCTGGGCCTGCAGCTGCTTGCGCGCGGTCACATCCATCATCGGACCGGCCACGCGCAGGGCCGTTCCAGCGTCGTCGCGGATAATTAGGGCACGATCCAGAATATGCCGGTAATGACCGGAGACATCCTGGAAGCGGTATTCGCCCAGCCAGCGATCGGCTGAGCCGCTCAAAGTCTCATGCAAACTCCCCTGCACGCGCGCGCGGTCTTCCGGATGGATGTGCGCCCACCAAAAGGCGATGTTGGTTCGTCCCGCGGTGGGCTCGAAACCGAGCAGGCGCCGCAGACCGCACGGCCAGCTTAGCGCGCCCGTCGTTACATCCCAATCCCGAACCGCATCGTTCGTCGCCCGGGCAACCACTTCGAAATAATCCGGGCCTGCCGCTGCAGCATCCTGACGATCCGCAGTTTTCCGATTCTGCTTATCTTGTTCATGCTTTTCTTGAGGCGTTTGGGCTGTGGAAGCTGTCGTTGCTGTTGCCATTGCGGTCACGGCCGCGGCCGCGGTTCTGCAAAAGCTAGATCTGTGCCCGCATCAGGGCCCTCTGTGGAGGATTTCCCTTGCCTTTCCAGCGCTTCGAAATATGGCTGCGC
The DNA here is from genome assembly GCA_039933235.1 of Spartobacteria bacterium. Classification (GTDB taxonomy): domain Bacteria; phylum Verrucomicrobiota; class Verrucomicrobiia; order Chthoniobacterales; family UBA10450; genus Palsa-1392. Next base: position 13,366 of record JBDTOL010000135.1, read on the forward strand.
TGACCATGCGGACCAATCCAAATTGCCCGTTGCAGGACCAAAAAGGGCTTGTCACGGGTGGCGGTTTTGGGATTGGCGAAGGGTGCGCCCTGGCCCTCGACGCGGCCGTCGCGGCCGTCGCGGTGAATTATCATTCTGATGCGGAGAAAGCGGAACGCGTCGTGGCCGCGATTCGCGCCGCCGGGAGCGACGCCTTTGCCTTCCAGGCCGACGTGAGCCGCGAGGAGGATGTGCAGGCGATGTTTACCGACCATCGCACCGGGCGCAATCAAAACGCCGATCAACGAGGCGGCCTGGAATACACCCGAAGCGCTCGCCCATTTGCTCGAGCTAATTCCGGACGGGCGCATCGGTCTGCCGGAAGATATTGCGCGCGCCGCGGTCTGGCTGGTGTCGGATCACTCGGATTAAATCACGGGGACGACCATCTTTGTGGATGGCGGCATGACGCTCTGCCGCGGGCGGATAGCGGTTGCCGGGGCCGGTGCGCCCGGCTAAGAAGATCGAGCAATGACCATTAGCGTGCAGGAACTGGCCCGGCTGAGCGGAGGCGAACTGCAGGGCGACGCCAGCCTAACGATAAGCGGCGCCGCTTCGCTCGCCGAGGCGATGCCGGGCGAGATCACCTTTTACGGGAATCCGCGCTACCTCGCGGCCTTTCGCAAGACCCGCGCCTCGGCCGCTTTTGTCCCGGAGGATTTTGCCGAGCAGATCGTGGCCGGGCAGATCCGAGTCGCGAATCCGACGAAGGCATTCGAGCAGGTCGTGCTGAAATTTGCCCCGGCCCCGATCAGCCATCCGCCCGGGATCCATTCGAGCGCGGTCATCGCGCCCGAGGCGTCGTTAGGCGAGGATGTCTCGATCGGCGCCTGCGTCGTGGTCGAGCCGGGCGCGCAGGTGGGCCCCGCGACCCGCCTCGGCGCGCATAGTTACATCGGGCACGAGGTCGTGATCGGGGCGGGTTGCCTGATCTATCCGAACGTCACCATCCGCGAGCGCTGTCGCATCGGGGACCGCGTCATTGTGCATAGCGGTACGGTCATTGGCTCGGATGGGTTCGGGTTCGAACTGGCGGCGGCCGGCCACAAGAAAGTGCCGCAGATCGGCATTGTGCAGATCGACGACGACGTGGAGATCGGGGCCAACACCACGATCGACCGGGCCCGCTTCGGCCGGACCTGGATTCAGGAGGGGGTAAAGATCGATAACCTGGTGCAGATCGCGCACAACGTTGTGATCGGGAAACATTCGATCATCGTCGCGCAGGTGGGCATCGCGGGCAGCGTCCGCATCGGGTCCGGCGTAGTGATTGGCGGGCAGGCCGGAATCATTGGGCATATCGAGATCGATGACGGCACGATGATCGGCGCGCAGACCGGAGTTTCCAAGAGCCTCCATGGCGGCACCTGGTGGGCCACGCCGGGGGTGCCATTGAAGGAAGCGATGCAGCAACTGGCCTGGGTGCGCCGGCTGGGGAAACTCTACGAGCGGGTCAAAGCGCTCGAAGAGCGGTCAGGGAAAAAGCCTAACGAATCAGGAAAATCGGCCGAATAGTCCGCCGGATCATCTCAAACGCTGTCTTCCTGAGCCGCGTCGACGGCGAAGGACCTTGCAACTGCGATTCCGCCTTCAACTGGCCAAGCCCCAAACAAGCAATTACGGCACGAGGAAAATCTTCCCGCTGTATGGATCCTTCACCTTTTGCCCCGGGTTGTAACCGGTCACGTCGACATACCCGCCGTTCTTGTCGTAGGGGCTAAAGACATAGCCGGGTTTCCCGGGAACCGGTTTGCCGTAAGGCAGCTCGGAGGTTTGTGTCGTGGTGGTCTGGGGCGGCGGAGTGGTTTCCGCTCTCGTCACCGGCTCGTTGCGAACCACACGTGGAGTCGCCGTTGGCTGCACCATTGGCTGGTTCGAGGGGCGGCTTTCGGGCGTCACCACCTGACGCTGCACCGGCGCGGGCGGAGGCTGCACATTCGCCGATTGCGCCGGATAGGTCTGCGACGGTGGATTACCCGAGGTGTCGGAATAGACCCCGGTCTGCGTCGTAGTGGTGGTGGTCGTCGTCTGCTGTTGTTCTCCGTCGACTCCCAGTTTGCGGCGCATGTAGGCGTTCGGTGCGTCTACCACGCGGAAGGTCGACACTGCTGCATCATGCATTGTGCGGCAGGAGGAGAGCGCGAAGACGGCTAGGAGCAGGGCGAGAATCGGCCGTTTCATAATGTTAGTTCTTTCAGTTTCGATCGTCTGACGTTGTCGGGTGGGTAAAACTTCATTTTGCTGCGGGCAAAGGATACACCGCCGGGCTTCGATTGCCCGCCTCGTCGACCGCGACGACGCCAAAGAGATAGTTGTCCTTGGAAATTTTTGGCACGGTGAAGGTTGTCACCTTGCCCGCGGCGACGCTCTCCTGCCAGAGCGGGGCAGTCGTTTCCCGCCAGAGCACCTCGTAAGCGGCCAGGTCGGGCTCCTTGTTTGCGTCCCAATGCAAGGTGGTGTCATTCGTCAGCTCCTTGGTCTCCATTTCCACGCCGGAGGGCCGGGCCGGGGCGAGGGCGAGCGCGCCTAACGACGCGGCATTGATCCGCGCCACCTGCGCGACGTAGTTGAAATCGACGAATTCCGGGAGGTCGCCAAACTGCTCCCCATTCTCCTTCCGCACATCCTGATGCTGGTGCCGGAAGTCCTCGTTAGGCTCGGTCAGGCGCACGGCCGCGAAACCAGCCTCGAGAAAGGGCGAATGATCGCCCCCGCGCAGGTAACGATCCTTGCGGTAGATGATATTGACGGTCATCCCAGGGACGTACTGTTCGCCCGTCGTCTTGATGAAGCGGGCCAGGGCTCGCGCGGAACTGTCGTTTTCGCCGCCGGTCTTGATCTGCTTTCCCCAGGCATCGCTCATTTCGCGCAGCGGCGGCACGCCTTCGGCAAAAAGCCGCACGTGCGTGTCATCGACCCGGCCGTCCTCGGCTTTCGAGCTTCCGATGATGTCGTTGGTGATCATGCCGGCGATGTTCCAATTCTTCTCCTTCGCCGCGCGCGCCCATTGGGTCGACCCGTAGAGTCCCTGCTCCTCTCCCGCGACTGCCATGAAAACGAGCGTCGCATCCCACTTTTCTTTCGACATCACGCGAGCCAGCTCAAGCACGGCGGCCACGCCCGAGGCGTCGTCGTTTGCCCCCGGCGCATCGGCCGTGGCGTTGAGCGGATCGCTCACCCGGGAGTCATAGTGTCCACTCACGACATAAATACGGTCGCGCGATTCCGGCTGCTCGCCGGGCAAGGTGGCGACCACATTTACTACTTCGGTCAGGTTAGGATTACGCTCATCAGGCGGCTGATTGAATGCCTCCATCGCCACCTTCAGGCGGCCGTCCGAATCTTTACTGTAGCGGTCAAACTCCGCCTTCAACCAGCGACGGGCCGCGCCGATCCCGCCCGTCTCGCTTTTCGTCTCAGAGAGCGTGTGGCGGGTGCCGAAACTCACCAGCTTCCGGATGTTAGCTTCGATATTCTGCGCGGAAATCTCCTTCACGACACGCGCGATCTGCGGGTTTGGTTCGGGCTTCGGGAGCGGAGCGGCGGAGGCAGCCCGCGCGACACAAATAACGACCAAACCTGCGGTCACGCCCAATTTTTTACTCCTGCTCATTCTCCTAATCGTGCTCGTCCCCAGCTTGTTTGCAATCGATTACGGACACGACACGAGCCAGGAGCACGGTGGCAAACTACCGTTGCTGCGTCACCCACTGCGTCGCGTAGCGCACCACTTCCCGGGCGTTGGGAACGCCGAGCTTTTCCTTGATGTTGGCCCGGTGGGCTTCGACGGTTTTTTTGCTCAGGTGTAGCTCCTTCGCGATCTCGTGCATGTCGTGGCCTTCGCCGATCAGCTGGAAAACCTCCAGTTCGCGGTCGGTCAGCCGCTCGACCGCTGAACGGGCTTCGCCGCCCCCACTAATATGGTCGAAGAGCATCCGCTTGGTCATGGTCGGGCTGATGTAGATTTGGCCGTCGATCACGCTGCGCACCGCTTGGAGAATCGAATCGAGCGCCTCGCGCTTCATGACGTAGCCGCCGGCTCCGGCCCGAAGAGAACGTTCGGCGTAGAGGGCTTCGTCGTGCATTGAGACCACGAGCACCGGCAGATCCGGCCGTTCCGCCTTGATCGCCTTGGTTAGCTCGATTCCGTTGGCTCCTCCACGCAAGCCGATGTCCACCACCGCCAGATCGAAGCGGTGGGAGCGGATCGCATCGAGCGCAGTGCCGCTGTTGTCGGCCTCCGCTTTTACCTCAAGGTCAGTCTGGGCATCGAGCAACTGCGTCATCCCCTTGCGAAAAAGCGGGTGATCGTCGACCAGCAGAATCTCGCGTTTCTGGGATTTTCCCTCTGCCGTAGAATTGGAAGGTTTTTTCATCGCGAGAATCGCGCGGTGAACTTGGAGGGGTTACACCTCTAAGCCACCCCCCTAATCAATCGCACGTGCCGGGCCTAAGGGTTTGCCTTATTCTTTCCGGAGATCAAGCAGCTCCCTAGGCAGGATCGGCCAGGAGAGAACGCACCTGGTGGAAATCGAAGGGCTTGGTGAGGTATTCATCGAAGCCGGCCCGCAGCCCCTGCTCGCGATCCTTTGCCTGCCCGTGAGCGGTGAGCGCCACGGTCTTTTTCCAAGGTTGTCGGCGTTTTGCTTCAGTGACCAATTCCAAGCCGCTCCCGTCGGGTAGCCCGATGTCGCAGATCAGCACCTCAAACTGCCCGTCGTCCAGCAGTCGTAATGCTTCGGCTATATTGGCCGCGGCGGCTACTCCATGCCCGCAGTGGGTGAGCAGGTTGGAGAGAACTCTGCGGCTATCCTCGTGATCCTCGACCAGCAAAACATTCACACTCCCAATTCGTAACAATGCCCTCGTCTGCGCGTGGTCGAAATCGGCAGGGATAGGTCGTTTCGCTAGTTGAGCGTTAGCCGTTCGCCCGATTGTCGCGAGCATCGCGGGCGAGTTTTAATCGGATTTGTGAAAAAAGCCGTCCCACCCGAGCAACGACTCACCATTTTGCGCGCCACCGATCGCGAACGCCGCTGGCCTTCCCTCGACGACAAACGCGCGTGTGTCGTATGCGAGCGGATTTTCAACGGGCACGAGGTCGTGATCAGCGGGAAGGCCCCTTCCTATTCCCTCGGTTGCCCCACTCCTGGCTGTCCCTCCACATTCAGCCACTGGTTTTTGATTCACCTCGGCGCGGAAAAGGCGACGCCGTCTCCGCCGCTGGCTGCGACGGGGGAATTCAGCTTTTTCCCGCGCGACGTGCTGTGAGATAGGCGATGCTCAGGGCTTTGCCGGCGCCGGATGCTGGCGTGGGATGGTGCAGGTGACGCAGGTGCCGCGACCGGCCTTGGATTCAATCTCGAGGGTACCGCCGAGAACGTCAGCACGATATTTCATGATATGAATGCCCATGCCCTTGCTCGTCTCGTCACCGGAGAACCCCCGCCCGTCGTCCTTGATCGTGAGCATTAGCTTGCCGTGCTCGCGCGAAAGAGAAATGACGATGTTTTTAGCCTTGCCGTTCTTGGTCGCGTTGGTAATCGCTTCCTGCGCGATGCGATAGAGATTGAGAGCGACGCCGGCATCTCGCACGCGGACCGGGCTGGGACATTCAAAGGTGCAGCGAATCGAACGCTGATTGCACAGGTAGGCGAGCTCTCGCAGAGAGTTGGCGAGCCCGGAGGAGGTCAATTCGACCGGATAGAGGCCGCGGGCGAGATCGCGCGCCAAACCGACATTGGCATTAACGATCCTGGCTGCTTCGCTCAGGACCTCAGCTTGCTCCGGGTTGGCATGCGCGGTGGATTCGAGGAAGAACGCGGCGGCAGCGAGTTCCTGGCACAGGCTGTCGTGCAGGTCCTGCCCGATCCGGCGTTTTTCGCGTTCGCTGATGAGGAGGATCTCCTGTTCCAATTGTGCCCGGCGCGTGATCTCTGCCGTCAATTCGGCGGTCCGTTCCCTGACCCGCCGCTCCAGTTCCTTGCGCGACTCTCGCAGCTCTTCATCCACTTTTCGTTGTTCGGTGGCGTCGCGGGCGACCTTGGCGAAGCCGCGCAGGTTGCCATTCTCGTCGTCGAGCCGGCGCATAATGCCATCGATCCAGACGCGAGTGCCGTCCTTGCGCATGTGCCAGCGCTGATCGTTCGCGAACCCATCTCTAGAGGCGACCTCGAGCTCGGTTTCTTCCCGCTGAATGGCCGCGTCTTCCGGAGTGAAAATGAGGCCGCCATATCGGCCGACGGCTTCCTCCGCCGTCCAGCCGAAGATTCTCTCCGCGCCCGCGCTCCAGTAGATAATGCGGTTGTCTAACCCGATCAAAAACATCGCATAGTCGCGCGCGCCTTCGATCAGCAGATGGAGTCGCTCCTGGGTGGCGTGCAACTCCTGCATCTGGGCGCGCTCCCCGGTCACATCCTGCGCCACCCCGGCTACCCTGGTGATCTGGCCGCTTTCATTCCGGATCGGAAACCCGGTGTCGCGAATCCAGCGGACTTCACCGTCGTTAGGCCGGACGACCCGGTATGCGATCGTGGTGCTCTCACCCGCGAGCAAGCGTTCGAGGGTACCCTCCAACCGGGGCCGATCGTCGGGATGGAGTAGCTCGTTCCACCGCCGGCCATCCCGCATGATGGCGTCGCGCGATTCCCCCCAGATTGTTTCGAAGGCCGGGCTCAGATACTCCAGCTCTCGAGTTTTCGCATCGGTGATCCAAAGAACGTCTGCCGAGTTTTCGCCAAACTGCCGGAAACGTTCCTCCGACGCGCGGAGCGCTTCCTCACCACCTTTCTGTCGAGAAATGTCGATCACGAACTCGATTCCTTCCTTTTCGTCCAGCCGGGTCGCGGCGAAGAGGGCCCAGAAACGGGAACCGTCCTTGCGGATGTACTGCTTCTCGTAGGGAGTGGTGACGCCATTTTCGAGGAACTCCGCAATCGCTCGCTTCGACTCGGGGATGAATTCTTCCGGGGTCATGGTATCCCAGCGCAACCGGCCGTTTTCGAGGTCGAGCCGGCTGTAGCCGGTCATCCGCAAGAAGGCGTCGTTCGCACCGGTGATCTCGCCTTCGACAGTGAAATAACGGATGCCGACGGTTTCGATCTCGAAGCCGCGCCGGAAACGCTGCTCGCTCTTTCGCACTTGCTCCTCGGCTTTGCGGCGCTTCGTGATATCGACGAAGTTGATCACGACCCCGTCGATCCGGTCCTCGGCGGTTCGATACGGGACGATCCGGACGAGAAAATACTGGCCAGTCTCGTGCTGCACCTCGCACTCGATTGGCACCAGATCGCGCAACACCTGCTCGGCATCCTCCGGCAGTTTGGTGTAATCGATTTTTCTCGTCAGGTCCGAGAGCGGCCGGCCGATGTCGCTCGCGATGATGTTGAACAATTCCTGGACGCGCGGAGTGAAGCGCTTGATCCGCAATTCCCGATTCAAAAAGATCGTCCCGATATCGGTCGAGGCGATGAGGTTTTGCAGGTCGCTATTGGAGCGGGCCAGATCCTCGACACTCGTCTTCAGCTCCTGGTTTACCGTTATGAGTTCTTCGTTGACCGACTGCAATTCCTCCCGGCCGGTTTCGAGCTCTTCGGTCGCCGAGCGCAGCTCCTCGTTCATCGCCTGGAGCTCTTCATTGGAAGCCTTCAGCTCTTCGGTCGAGGCTTCGTACTGCTCGACCGTGGCGTTCAACTGCGCGCGCATGTGCTCGAGTTCCTGTTCGAGGTGGGGGGCTGGCTCCTCGTAAAGAGGCTGCGGCTCGTCGGGGGCTTCGCTCGCCGGCTTCTCCTCAAAGACGATGAGGAAATAAGTGTTGTTGCTCCCGGCGTCGTGGGCGGGGCGGACGTGCAGGTTGATCACGCGTGACTGGCCATTTAACTCGATTGGCACTCCAGAGACTGTGACGTTCTCGTTCGTCTGCGCTGAACGGAAGAGCGCGGTGCGCAGCTCGATACGCAACGCGGGATGGACCAGCTTGAGCAGATTCTTCGTCGGCTCACCGCCGCTGAACTGGAGAAATTGTCCGGCGTGCTCGGAGGAGTGGAGGATGCGGTTGCTTTGATCCACGATGATCGAGGGCGGGGCGTAGCGCTCGACCAGCGCGAGGTGCAGCTCGCTCAAGGAACGGGCACGCGATTCCTCCGGGTCCGCCATCCCGGCGGCGAGCGACGGCTGGTTAGATTTGCTGAAAACCAGGGGAGCGATTTGCCGCGGCAGGATCGTCTGCGGCATCGGTCGACGCGGCGCGTTCGAGTGCGGGAGCGAAACCAACACGCCAGCTGCTCGCGGAACCGTCCGCCGCACGTGGATGCGCTGCTTCTTATCGATCGGGGCAAAGAGCGTGTGGCTCTCATCGACGTGCTCCGAGCCGCCGAGGAAGAGCAGACCGCCGGGGCGGAGAGCGAAGTGGAAGATGTCGAGCACGCGATGTTGCGCGTCGGGCTTGAGGTAGATGAGGAGGTTCCGGCAAATGACGAGATCGAGCCGGGAAAAAGGGGGGTCGCGCAGCAGATCGTGAGGCGCGAACAGGATCATCTCACGGATTTCCTTTTTGACCCGATAACCGCCGTGATGATGGCTGAAGAAGCGGCGCAACCGCTCCTGCGAAACGTCTGCTTCGATCGTAAGCGGATAAATGCCCTCGCGCGCATCGGCGATCGCTTCCTCATCGATGTCGGTCGCGAAAATCTGGATCGAGGGCGGATGATCGAGCTTGGCTGCGTGTTCGCAGAGCAGCATCGCGATCGTGTAGGCCTCCTCGCCGGTCGAGCAGCCGGGCGCCCAGACGCGGACCTGATCCGCGCCGTTTTTTCCCGCGAAGAGCTGCGGCACGTTCGCTTCCAGCGCGGCGAAGGCACTGGGGTCGCGAAAAAAATGGGTTACTCCAATAAGCAGATCGCGCAGGAGCGCGGAGGGCTCTTCGGATTGCGTCCGGAGATAATCCAGGTATCGGGGAACGGTATCGAGCGAGTTGACCTGCATGCGCCGGGCGATGCGACGGAGGATGGTGGCGCGCTTGTAGTGCGTGAAATCATGGCCGGTCTGGTCGCGCAGGTAGGAGAGCGCCTCTTGCAGGGCGGTTTCGTCTTTCGCCTCTTCTGTCTTTTGCGCGACCGTGGGACTGCCGGGGGTGTCTTCAGTTCCACCTTCTTCGTCGACCGGCCCGTCTTCCGGCGGCAACTTCATTCGCTCCTCGTTGCGGACGTACTCGATGAGCTTGGCCGGCATAGCACTGACCGGCAAGACCCAGTCTATCATGCCGGTCGCAATGGCGGAGCGCGGCATGCTGTCGTGCTCGGCTTCGCCCGGTTCCTGCGCGATCGTTACGCCGCCTTGGGCTTTGATGTGCTTGACGCCAATGACGCCATCGCCATCGCTGCCCGAGAGAGTAATCGAGACGGCACGCTGGCCCCAATGTTCCGCCAGAGTGCGGAAGAAGAGATCGATCGCGACCCGGCGACCGGGGCTCTGCTGCGGCTCCCTCAGGACGAGCTTGCCGTCGTTCATCGCGAGATGGCGATTTGGCGGGATGACGTAGACGCGATTCGGTCGCACTGCCACCTCCTCGGTCACCTGCACGACCGGCATCGGCGTGCACCGTTGCAGAATGGGGGCGAGATTGCTCTCATGCTCCGGCGAGAGGTGCATCACGACGACGAAGCTGAGACCGCTGTCGCCCGGCAGATCGCCCAGCAGCTGCTGGATGGCCCTTAATCCGCCGGCGGACGCGCCGATTCCGACAACGGAGGTCGGCTCCTCGCCGCTTCGCTCGATCGGCTTGTCGGCTGGCTTGACGCTCGTGCCTTTGCCATCGCGCGAGTCATCCGTCGGCCGATCGAAGCTGGTGGCAGCTGCAGAGCTTTCCGCTGCGCTTCCGGTAGTCTGCAGGTTATCGTCGGGTGGAGTGGCCATGGTGGCTACCAAGTCGGGCTGGCCAGCGTAGCTTACTCCGGAATATCAGTATTTACATCAGAATCGCACCTGCCGCTCGCGTAACATGAGCGAGGCAACGGGGAGCTCGATTGCACCAGCAGGGGGACGGTGCGGCGTAGGATTTTTACCGAAGCCGCGTAGTGATCGCAGCCTCATTGTGGCCTACCCGGGAAAGGGTTCTAATGCGAGTGGTTCACTTCGGTTCATGAATAGACATGTCGCACTCGACGAGAAGCTTTCCGTGCTTCAGGAATCGGACCCGGTGCGTCAATGGCATTCGCTCGACGACAAGCGCGTATGCGTTCTGTGCGACCGGGTGATCTCCGGGCGCATGATAGACGTCTGGCAGGACGACCGCGGTGGATTCCACCTGCATTGTCCGACCGCCGGTTGCCCGGCCCTGCCGCGCGACTGGCTTTACCATGGGCCGATGCGATCGGCCGCCCGCAAGCGCCTGCCCCCTGTCTCGCTCGGCTCTCGGCAGGCCGCCTAACGAATCCCGGTATCTCGCAACTCTCACCGCGGGCCAATCGCGCCTAACGATCTGCGCCAGCGCGACGCGCGACGCTCCGGAAGAGGTGAGGATAAAGGACATGCTGATGATGCAGGGAAACCGCGCGTCGATCGGCGCCGTTCACCTCCTGGCCGCAGGCTGGGCAGCGATAGAATGAGGCCGCTTTCCGGCAACGCGGGAGAGGGCGGTTTCTGTTTCTCCGGGGAGCGAGCTCGGCTCATTACGAAAGAAACTGAAGGCATGCTCGCGCACCATCGGAACACCTGCGCGAGAGCTGATCGGGAGACCTCTAACCGAGCAGAAAGAAAACGGAGTTTACTTCGGCTCTAGCATCGATCCGCGGCAATGAGGCGACCCGCAGAAGCAGGCATAAGCTTTTTCCACGGCCCTGGTGCGCCGTTCGCCGGGGTCGAGTGAGTAGTCGTAGAATAGCTCTTCGCCGGGATAGATTGTGCACAACGCCTCAATGAAGATGCGGTGATCCTCCTCGTCCGTCGTGCAGTTCGGATCGCAGGAATGATTGATCCAGCGAGCGACGTTCCCATCTTTGCCGGCGTCGATCACGGCGCCGTTCTCAAGCAAATAGTAAAAGGTGTGATAGGGATCATCAGGATTGTGGGGGCGCAGGTTGTCGGCTTGGCGGCGTGGGATGTAAGCGCCAGTGTATTCAATGATGCGCGTGCCCTTGCGAATTTTGCGGGTGGTGTAAACGCCCGTCCCGTGGATCCCCGAACGCCGCACCCGTAGCGCGGACTGCACCTCCGGGCGGGGGTTGCGGGCTTTCTTTGTTTTGCGCGGCATGAAGATCATTCGTAGCATGCGTCGCGAAAGCGTCTGCGTTGTCCACTCTCCTCAATCGTCGCCATGCCCGTGCTCTCTACCGGCGAAAGGGAGCGGAAGCGAGCGCTCACCAGTATCACGGCCCCCCCGTGGGATCGCACTCAGAAAAGCGCTCGAGGAACGCGCAAAAATCCGAACACGCCGCGATTGGGCGAGCGGGTTAAGTTACTTTTTCCACGCTGGCCGAGCTTCTCGTCTTCCGCCACCGGCTCTGTCGCAGCAACGGCGGGTTTCGGTTCAACCGGTGGATCCAGCACCATCCACTCCAGCGGCACTGAGGGACAGCCTTCCGTCGGACATTCCAGACGCAGGCTCCCTTGGCCGCGCCCGCTGCGAATCACCTTGATCTCACGACCGGTGATTGTCTGACCGCAGCGGCGGCAGGTCCGCTTTTCATCGATCGATTGCCACCGGTGGAAAATGTCCAGCGCGCGCAAAGTCTCTAACTTCTCCTCCGGAGAGAGAAGGATAGGCTCAGCGTCCATGTCCATAGCGTGACCGAGTCCGCGTTTCGCCGACAATAAGGTTGTTGGCACCTCCCGATTTAGGAAGAATCTCTAGTTTTAAAAGATTTTGCGGCGAGAGCCATCTGAGCGGGAACATTGCTGCGAAGTCTTTGGTAGGATTTGTGAAATCCGGGGTGAACGCGCGCCGCCTACGGCAGCGAAATTTCCGATGGTGAGTGGCTGAGAGGCTGCGTGGGGGATCCGCTGGAGGATAGCAATCTTCCAGTGGTCTCCGCCGCAGCCGTAAGGAACAGCCGCTTGCTCCCATTCAACCTCCGGCCGACCTCTTTAATTCCCAAACGCGCACCGCCGCGAGGATCAGGCATTTTGTGCGTTCGAGCGAAGTCCGCCCGCGGAAAGAAACTTTCTCGTTCGACTCCGAGTTTGTCGCGTCCTTGCCATCGCTCTCCCAGATCATGCTCACGAGGCGCTTGTTGCCTCCCGATAGGCGAGAGCGGCGCATGGTTTTCGTGAGTGAGGCCGTGGGTTTCATGGCGTAATAGAGATCGCCGGCCCGGCGGTCTTCAGCCGGGGGCAAATCCCTCCATATATCCTAGGTCGAAACCTGAGCGCACCCCCCGGCCAACCGAGCGAACGGCCAAGGCCCCGATGCTTGTTGTAACTTAAAGACCGAGAAAGGTGGCGCCGCCGTTTTCCCGATTCCGAACGCACTCATGGTTAGGTTGAATTCTATTCCGGCAGGAACGATTCGCCCGGCCGTCCGACTCTCTCGTTAGGGGCGTTGCTCAGGGAACACGGACTTAATCCAAGGAGAAGATTCAATGAGAGCACTCGTATGGCATGGCAAGGAAGACGTTCGCTGCGACACCGTCCCTGATCCGACGATCGAAGATGCGCGGGACATGATCGTGAAAATCACCGCGACCGCGATCTGCGGTTCGGACCTGCACCTTTACGACGGATACATGCCGGCGATGGAGGAGGTCGACAAAGAGGTGAAGAATTTCAAGATTGGCGATCGCGTCGTGGTGCCGTTCACGATCGCATGCGGGAGCTGCTTCTTTATCGATCCTCGTTTGTCATCACGCACAACCGTCCGCTCGAGGAAGGGCCGGAGCTTTACAAGACCTTACGCGACAAGCAGGACGGCTGCATAAAGGTCGTTTTAAAACCGTAGAAACTGACAGGGCAAGAAGAGCGGAGGCGTAGTCCGGTGACTTGCAGGCTATTCATCAAAGTCGGTCTAACGGAGATGACGGTCGCTTGGTCGGGCGGGTGCGGCCGGCGGCCTGGTTGACCTTCTTCTTGCTCTCGACCTGGCCACTGCGGGTGTTCCCGCTCGCGAGCCGTTTCTCCTGCCGGCGCCGGCCGGTGGTGCTTCTCTCTTGTTGTTGCACGGACCCGCCGACATTTTCGCGGGCACTCGTTTGGGTTTTCTTTGCCATTGGTTTTCCTTTTCTCGCCACCAATCGTTTCTCGCACCGCGAGAAGTTCTTGTTTCCAAATCTCTGCCGCTGATCTCACCTTGGCTCCGACTCTATGAAATCAGCGGATGCAATCGTGGTCGGTTCCGGCCCGAATGGCCTGGCCGCCGCGATCACCCTCGCACGCGCCGGGTACTCGGTGCGGGTGCTCGAGGCCAACCCGACGATCGGCGGCGGCGCGCGCTCGGTCGAGCTGACGCTGCCGGGATTCCTGCACGACGTCTGCTCGGCCATTCATCCGCTCGCGTTGGGTTCACCTTTTTTTCGCACCCTGCCGCTGGAGAAATTCGGCTTGGAATGGATCCAGCCGCCTCTCGCGCTGGCCCATCCGCTCGACGACGGGTCGGCCGCAGGTCTCCGGCAGGACGTGCACGCAACCGCGGAGTCGTTAGGCAGAGACGCAGCGGCCTATCGCCGCCTGATGGAACCGCTGGCCCGTGACTGGGAGAAGCTGGCCGATGAATTCCTCCAGCCGATGCTTCACCTGCCGCGGTATCCCCTCGCGCTGGCTCGCTTTGGCCTCGGCGCACTCGCTCCGGCCGCGACCCTGGCCAGATTCTGTTTCAAGGATCCCGCGGCGCGGGCCCTCTTTGCCGGGATGGCGGCGCATTCTTTTCTCCCGCTCGAAGCTCTCGCTTCCGCCGCTTTCGGTCTGGTTCTGGGCGCAGCCGGGCACGCTGTCGGGTGGCCCATGCCGCGGGGCGGCTCGCAGGCGATCAGCGATGCCCTCGCCACGCATCTTCGAGAACTGGGCGGCGAGATCGAGACCGATCGCCGGATCGAGAAACTCGAAGAGCTGCCGCAAGCTCGCGCCACTCTTTTCGACACCACCTGTTGGCAATTCGCAAAGATCGCCGGCGCGAATCTGCCCTCAAAATATCGACGCCGGCTCGAGCGTTTCCGTCATGCGCCCGGCGTTTTTAAGATCGATTACGCGCTTTTCGCGCCCGTGCCCTGGCGGGCGGAGGAATGCAGCCGTGCCGGCACGATCCATCTGGGAGGAACGCTGGAGGAGATCGCTGCGGCCGAAGGAGAGGTCGCGCGGGGAGAACATCCTGCGCGCCCTTTCGTTCTCGTCGCGCAGCAGAGTCTCTTCGATGCGACGCGCGCTCCGGAAGGCCAGCATACGCTCTGGGCCTACTGCCATGTTCCGTTTGGATCGGAGCGCGACATGAGTGGAGCGATCGAGGATCAGATCGAGCGTTTTGCGCCCGGTTTCCGCGATTGTGTGCGGGCGCGGCAGACGACGAACGCGGCCGCGCTCGAACGTTCGAATCCCAACCTGATCGGAGGCGACATCAACGGCGGAGCGAACGATCTCTGGCAGCTCTTCGCCCGTCCGATCGTTAGTCCCGCGCCCTATCGCACACCGCTGCGCGGAATTTATCTCTGTTCCTCATCCACTCCGCCTGGCGGCGGCGTGCACGGGATGTGCGGTTACCACGCCGCGCGGACTGTTCTGCGCGATCTCTTCGCCTGAGCCGGTAGCGCGGCGCGGGCATCTGCTTCCATCGCCCCCTGCGATTCGGTGGGCGCAATGGCCTACGCAAAGTGGCCACTCTCGTGACTCACCGCGAGACCTTTGCCTTTGAGCGAACTGAGGCGAAGGAAGGGTCGGAGCCGTGGGCTATCTGGATCTCGCTTCTCGTTCTGGTCGTCGGGACCGCCTTTACCGCGTGGCAATCGGAGCTGGTTTCAGGGGCGCTTGGTGCCACCGCCAGCCAGCTCGGCTGGTCGCGCTTTTTCCTCGAGTGGTCGTGCTCGCTGTGATCGGGAATGCGGCCGAATATGTGGCCGCGATCTATTTCGCGCGGCGGGATCGGATGGGATTGTTCATGAGCATCCAGGTCGCGCTGCTGGTCGCACCGCTCCTCGTCATCGTCTTCGACCTGATGGGATCGCCGATGAACTTGGTCTTCGAAAATCCGCTCGAGCTGATCGCATCGCGGGCGTGATCTTCGCGGTCAACGCCTACGTTGTGCTGGCGATGGCGTTCTTTCTCGTCCGCACTTGATTCCAGGATCGGCGCCGCGCTGCGCGGGATGACAAGGAGGAGCGGGAGCGCACTTATCTCAGCCGCTCTCCGGATTACGGAAGGAAAAGAGACCCGCCGGCCCTAACGAGGATGGATCAGGTCGAGGCACAGCTTCCAGTCGCCCGCGCGATCCTTGCGCCAGATGCGCAGGTAGTAGCCGCCCGGCTCGGGGGCCGCCCCGATCGTGTATTCGCCCCAGAGGTAGCCGAGATCGCCGCCATGGGAAACGTTCGCCTTGGGCTCCCCAAATTTTATCGGCGACGATGCCTTTTGCAGGGCGGCCGCAGCTTCCTCTCGTCCGACTATCGGAAATTTATCGGGGAGGTAGAGCCAAACGTTTTCCTCAGCGCTCTTCGCCATCTCCCCGGTGCGATTCGCGGTGTAACGACGGTCGTGGGCCTGCATAAGCGGCAGGGCGTCGGCTGCGGATTCGTTAGGCGCGTGATTTTCGACCAGCTGCAACTCCGCCCTCGGCTCGGTCGGGCGCGGATTTTTTGAGCCGATATCGAGGAACACTTTCCATTTCCCGTTTTCCCAGCGCCAGATCGAGACGAAGTGACCAAAAGCCGCGGACCGCTTGTCCCCCGCATCTGTCTGAAAAGTCCACGGGCCGGTTGTGTAACCGAGATCGCCCATGGTCGAAGTGGCCGCGAGGACCGGCTGCCACAGCAGGACCCCATCGCCTTTTTCCGGCTTCGCTTCCCATACCTTTTTTCCATTCTGCGGACCCGGCTCGAAGACGATCGCATCGTCCGAGAGTGCATTGAGGAAGGCGCGGCGGGTCCCTTTTTCGACCGCTTCCTGCGCGAAGGCTTTCTCCGCGGCAGCGAGCGACTCGGCCGTGCCGCCCGGCGTGGCTGGATCCTGCGCGAAAAGATTTGGCATGCTGCCGAGGAACAGAATTGGAGCGACGGAGAAAAAGAGAAGTTTCACTTCCCTAGACAAAAGCTGCATTTGGCGGCGTCTCAATTTAAAAGACCGTGAAGAAGAGATGGCCAACGCACTCACCGAGGAGGATTGGAAAACCTGTTTTAGAGAACTGGGACCGGCACTCCTCCTCTTTGCCCGCCGCTGGACGAACTCCCGCGCCGAGGCCGAGGACATCGTGCAGGACGCTTTCGTCCGGTTCTGGCGCCGCCAGCATTCGATCGAAAACCGCGCCCTGCTCTACGCGGCCGTCCGTTCCGCTGCGCTCGATCGTCTGCGCAGCGCGCAGCGGCGCGCCCGGCGCGAAGCCGCCGTCGCGCTCGAGAGCGATCCACACATTGAGCCGCAATTCGCGGAGATGCACGAGAGCGAGCAGCCTCTCGCCGCTGCAGTCGGGCGCCTGCCGGATGAACAACGGGAGGTCGTCATCTTGAAAATCTGGAACGAGCTCACCTTCGCCGAGATTGCGGAAGTGCTGGAGATCTCCCAGAACACCGCCGCCTCCCGCTACCGCTACGCGCTCGGTGCGCTCCGCGAAACGTTGCAGCCCCATGAATAATTTTTCTGATCTTGAAGCTGAGTTGAGGAAGCTGAGACCAGCGCCGATTTCGGAGGCGCTGGTGGCCCGGGTCGAGCGTGTCCTCGCGCAGGGCGAGAGCGCGCCGACCGCGGGCGTAATTCAGCGTCCGCGGCGGGCGCAGGCCTGGTGGTCGCTCGGTCTCGGGCTCACCGGCGCGACAGCGCTCATCTTGATTGGGCTGGTCTACTTCGGTGACACGCCGGAACAGCAATCGCAGCCGGCCCTCGCGCAATCGAGCACCCCCGCACCGGCCGAGCCCGTCAGCGTCGGCCTCCAACCCTCCGCCCTTACTCGCGTGGTCTATCGCCAGCGCGACGAAGGTCTCGTTTTCTCGCCTAACCACTCGGAGCGATTGCTCCGGCGGGTCCGCTACGACACCCGCGAGACGATGCAGTGGCGCAACCCGCAGACCGGGGCGTCCCTCCGCGTCTCCTATCCGGCGGAGCAGGTCGTCCTCACGCCGGTCTCCTTTCAGTGAACCAGAAACAAGCCATGAAAAAACAAGTCATCCTAACCAGTTCGTTTAGTGCATTGCTTTCGCTCACCGCCTTCGCACAGTCGCCCACCCCGACCGCGCCGGTGGCCGCGACCCAGTCGATCCCGCAAGTGCAACCGGTCGCCCCCGCGCCGCCGGCGCCGCCGGCCCGGCACATGCACGAACATGACCGCGGCCCCAAGGAACCCGTCACTTTTCTCGGGGTCGAGACGTCGGACGTGCCTCGGGTGTTGTCGGAGCAAATGGGTCTGCCTGGCGGCTTCGGAGTGGTGGTCGATTACGTGGTGGCAGATGGGCCCGCGGCCAGCGCGGGCCTGCAGCAGAGCGACATCATTCGCATGTTGAACGACCAGCAGATCGTTAACCCGAACCAGCTCGGCACCCTCGTGCGAAGCTTCGCCGAAGGGACGTCGGTCGATCTCACCATCCTGCGCAAGGGCAAGGAAATGAAGTTGAGTGTCAAGCTCGGGAAAAAGGATGTCCCGAAGGGCCGCGGTCCGTTCGGGTTCGAACACGATTGGAACTTCGACGACCTCGATAAAATGAAATTTGATTTCAAGATGCCGGACATGACCGCCGTGCGCGAGGCGGCCCGGCGCGCAAAGGACCAGGCGATGCAGGCGCGCGATGATGCGCAGCGGATGGCGCGCGGGCTGCGCATCGTCACGAGCGACGATGGCCTCACGAAATCGACCCGGATCGACCTCGGCCGGGCCACGATCACCTTCTCCGACGACCAGGGCGAGCTGAAGATGGAAAATGCGAACGGGCACAAGATGCTGACCGCGAAAGACGCGCAGGGCAAAGTACTTTTCAACGGTCCGATCGACACTGAAGAGCAGATGGCGGGGCTGCCGGATAATGTGCGCCAGCGTTATGAAAAGCTGCAGCGGCAGGAGTTGCCGGAGGTGCCGATTGCGCCCGAACCGCCCGAACCGCCAGAGGCCCCCGAGACGAACGAATCGGTCAAGCTGCAGGCTGCTCCGTATCAGAGCGCGGTGTGGTCCTCGACGGAGCGAGCCGGCTGGCGCCGCAGCACTTTCGTGCTCTAGCGGCGGCCCCCTTGGTCTCTCTCAGTTGCGGCGCTCAGCGTCGCTTCTACAATCTCGTGCGCCCGGGCCGTCGCCGTGCGCGACGATGCCCGAGCGAAAACCGTACCCCCGACCGCCTACCTCCGAAGAGGCGTCGCTCCGGCGTGACCCGTATGCGGCTTTTCGTTTTCCAAGTTTTGCCTTCTACACTCTGGGCAACTTCATCTCGATCGCGGGCCGGCAGATGCTTACCATCGCGATCGAGTGGGAAGTCTATTCCCGCACTCACTCGGCCACCGCGCTGGGCCTGGTGGGTCTCGTCGCGGCCGTGCCGATCATCGCGCTCTCGCTCCCGGCCGGGCATTTGGCCGATCGTTTTCGTCGCAAAAAGATCATCCTCTGGACGCAGGCCTCGAGCGCCCTCTGCTCAATCTCGCTCGCGCTGATCTCCTGGCAACATCTCGCCATCCCGCGGCTCGGGATTTTGGTCTGGGGGAACGATTGTCTGCGCTCGGTCGCGACCGTCTTCGAGCGTCACTCATCGTTCCACTTCGACGATCTCTCGCTGCCGCTGATTTACCTGGTGATGTTTCTCTCGGCGTCGATTCGCTCCTTTGGCTGGGCGGCGCGCAGCTCGTTTCTCCCGACCCTGGTGCCGCGGGAAACCTTTGCCAACGCCGTCACTTGGAATAGCAGCATCTTCCAGATCAGCTCGGTGCTCGGGCCGGCCGTGGGTGGGTTTCTCATCGTCCACTTCGGATTTCCGTTCGTCTATGCGCTCGATGCTTCGTGCGCTCTGGGATTCTTCCTCATGGTACTGCCGATCCAAAAGATGCGGGAAAGCCGGCGGGTAGTGGTCGGCGCGTGGCACAGCCTGGCGGAGGGGATTCGGTTCGTCCTGAACAAGAAGGTCATCCTCGCAACGATCACGCTCGATCTCTTTGCCGTGCTCCTTGGCGGGGCGACGGCGTTGCTGCCGATTTTTGCCGATCAGATTTTGCATTGCGGACCGATCGGGCTCGGCTGGCTGCGGGCGGCGCCGGCGATCGGCGCTTTCGCGATGGCGCTGGTGATCGCTTATCTGCCGCCGATGCGACACGCGGGGCGCACGCTGCTCTGGTGCGTGAGCGGGTTCGGCGCGGCCACGATCGTCTTTGGCGCGTCGCACTGGTATTGGCTTTCGCTCCTGATGTTGTTCCTCACCGGCGTCTTCGACAGTGTCAGTATGGTCGTGCGGCAAACGCTCGTGCAGTTGCTCACGCCGGATGAAATGCGCGGCCGGGTCTCGGCGGTGAACAACATCTTTATCGGGACATCGAATGAATTCGGCGCGGTGGAATCGGGTTTGACCGCGGCGCTCTTCGGCCCGGTGCTCTCTGTCATCGGCGGCGGGATCGGGACGATCCTGGTTGTGCTGGCTGTTGCATGGAAATGGCCGCAGACGCGGAAGATCGGCGCGCTCGATAAGAGCCTGGCCTAACAGAAGTGGAACGCGTTCTCGCTTTGTCATCCCGAGCCGCGCCGCTGGCGGTTGTGCGGTTCGAGCGCGAGGCTTACCTTGAATTTCGTCAGACGCTTAGAACGCGCCGTGAAACATGATCGAGCCGTAGGGTGCGCCGCTCTCGTAGTGGTAGCGCACTTCGGTGCGGTGGTAGTCGAACTGCCGATAAGGGACGTAGCCGCCCTCGACTGTGAGCGAAAGGGAGGAGTTGATCTTCCATTCCACCCCGGCTCCGGCGCGGATCTCCTCGTAGCTCAACCACGCGCTATTCAACCCGGTATCGCCGTGGCTGTCGCCGAAACGATCGTCGGTCCGGAAGGTGTTGGCCTTGATGTCGGCGCCGGTGAACAGCGTGAAGTTGCGGTTCATCTGATACTCGAGCCGCGGGGTTGGGAGGACGGCGTTGAGGACCCAGCTCGGCGCAAATTTCCACCGAATGCCGCCCCCCGGCAGGACGGGAAAGCGGCTTTGAAAATTGACGCCGATGCCGAAGACGAGCTGCACCTCCGGGCTGTAAATGTAGGTGCCGCCAAGGACGAACGGGACGTTGAACTGGTCGCCATCCAGGTGATCGAAGCTGGTGCCGTAAAAGCCGGGGTAAGCCTCTAGCCTAACGAGGATCGAGTCGGAGAACTTGGTGTCCAGACCGACGATCGTGTTAACGGCCTGGAGCGTGTTGGGCAACTGCTGACCGCCGTTAGGGAAACCGAACGAGTAGCGTTCCCACTGCGCACCGAGGCGCAGGATGCCGAACTTGATCCTCGGGGTGTAGATGAACTTGATGTTGGAATAGTACTCGTCGAAGTCGTCGACCACTCGGTTGCCTCGCTGCACTTCGGCGTCGCCGATATAGGCCTGCTCGATCGTGAACTCGGCCGAGAATTTGTAGGGCTGCTCAGCGACTCCGTTCTCCGCCGTGGGAGCAATCTGTTTGTCGTCACCCGCAAAAAGCGGCGCCGCCCAAGCGGTCGAAACGAGCGCGGCGAAGAGCAGGAAGCGAGAAGTCATCGCGCACTCTCGCGCTGAAAGATGGTGGCCGCCTTCAAAATATCTTTCCGCATGGCCGACTCCGAGGCGAGCCGCTCGATCCCGTGCAGATCGCCGATCGAATTGGCTGAAACGAAGTCACCGCGCCAGACGAGGGTGGAAGCGCGGCCGCCCACGTCGACTGGCCAGAGCTGATAGAGGGTGAGCGCGACGTTGTAGCCGCCGCTCGAATAATAGAAGCCGTCGGCGATCTGTGAGCCGCCGCCGGCGGTGGAGCGGCTGTAGGAAGCGCCGAGCGAGAGCACGCCGTTGTCTTCGACCTGGAGCAGCTCCCAATAAAGATCGGGCTTGAGCGAGCCTTTGCCGTCAAGCAGTCCGGTATTGCCGAGGAACCCGCCGAATTGACGATTGATGTTCGCTTGTTGTCTGACGAGCCCGGCGAGTTCTTTTCCCGGCTGCACCGGATTTGGGCTGTGACTGTAAGGCGCCTCGGCCGCCGCGCCGCCGGAAACGAACGACTGGGCCCGTTTCGCCAGGAGATCGATCCAGAAGTTCCAGACCGGCTGTCCCGGAGAGTAGCTCTTCGCTTCCTCCTGGCTGATCTGCAGCTCGCGCGACATTTTCTGCGTCGCCACCGCAAGCGACTTGCTCGCCCCGACGTTAGGCGGGTTGTTCAGTTTCGAGAAACTGGAAGTGGAGGGTGACGCGGGCAGATCGGAGTGCAGGAAAACCTTCAGCTCGCGCTGGGCCGTCGGGTCGAAGCGTTTCATCGCCGCGATGACCTGCGCCGGCGGTTTGGGAACGACAAAGCAGCTCTGGACCGAGAGGTATCGCGCGGTCTGCATCGGGGCGCCGGCCTGGGTCTTGATCGCGCCCTTGGCCAGCTCGGCGAGATCGACTTTCCCGAAGACGGAGAACTGGGCCATCTCGCTGACCGGATCGGCTGCAAAAGTAGCGGCTGGATGGATGAGGGCGAGGGCGAGGACGAAGAAGCGAACTTGTTTCATACGGGTTGATTTAGTTTTGGGCGGATAGGGATGCTGTCAACGGGCGGTCTCGGCGATCCGGCTTGCAAAGAGACGGGTTTTCCCTAGGGAGGGACCGGATGAAGGGTGTGCCGCGTTTCTCTTTAAGTGAGTGAGCCGATGATTGTCCTCGCTGGTTTGAGCAAGAACTACGGCGATCTCCAGGCCGTTCGCGATCTTTCGATGGAGATTAATCGCGGGGACATCTTCGGTTTCCTCGGAGCAAACGGCGCGGGCAAGACGACCACAATGCGGATGCTCTGCGGCCTGCTCCATCCGACTGCGGGCAAGGCTACGATCGATGGCGCGGACGTCTGGTTCGAGCGCCGGGTGGCGCGCGCGAAGTTTGGATATATGGCGCAGAAGTTCAGCCTCTATCCCGATCTCACGGTCTGCGAGAACCTGCGCTTTTTTGCGGGCGCATATCGGGTTCCTCCCCAAGAGCTCGATGGCCGGCTGGAGCGGATCCTGGTCCAGATGGATTTGACGGAGAAACGGGATGCGGCCGCCGGCAGCCTCTCCGGCGGTATGCGGCAACTGCTCGCTCTCGGTTGTGCACTGGTGCACAACCCACCGGTGCTTTTCCTCGATGAACCGACTTCCGGGCTCGACCCGGTCCATCGCCAGCAGATGTGGGACCTGCTCTACCACCTGAGCCACGATGGGATCACGATCTTCGTCACCACGCATTACATGGATGAAGCGGAGCGCTGCACCAAGGTCGGGTTCATCCACGAGGGCCGCCTCCTGGCGAAGGCTTCGCCGCGTCGTTTGAAGGCGACCTTCCGCGCGAAGCTACTCGAGCTGGATGCCAAACCGGCGATGGACGCGCTCGTCAGGCTGCGGGAAGAGGAAGGCGTCCTCGGTGTTTCACTGCGCAGCGGGAGCCTGCGCGTCTATGCCCCGGAAGCGGACAAGCTGCTCGAGCGTTGGCAACGGGAATGGCCCTTCCCGGAGGTCCAGTTCCTCGCGCATCGCTGGGCCGAGCCTGACATGGAAGACGTCTTCACAGCCTACTCGCAGGGTTACGATGCGATGCTGAACCAGGAGGCTCTTTCATGACCCTGCGTTCTTCTGTGCAGGCGATCAGCAGCGTGGCGCGAAAGGAGTTCATTCATATCTACCGCGACTGGCGGATTCTCGTTCTCCTCCTGATTTTGCCCCCGGTTTTCACCCTCATTTTCGGACACGCCTTTGAGAACACCGGCGCAACTAATGTCCCGGCCTTGCTCGAGAACCGCGACCATTCCCCGGCGAGCGATGCATTCGTGCAGCAACTAAGGGAAGGGTCGGTGTTCAACTGGCAAACGGACGCCAAGATCAGCGGCGACCCGGATCTCCTGCGCGAACATGTCCAGGCGGCGCTGATCATTCCCAAGGGCTGGGGCGCCGGCCTCAGAAATGGTGATCCGATCCCGCTGCCCCTCTATCTGGATGGGAGCGACACGAACACGGTCAGCGAACTGGAAGGCCGGATCCAGGAAACACTCGGCAAATTCCAGAAGAATCAGCTCGAGGAAACCGTCTCGGATCTGCCCGAAGAAGTCATCGACCTCGGGAAAAAGCTACCGGTCGATGTGCGGAAACAGTTCGTCTCGGCGATGAGCCAATGGGAACTGAAGACGCATCTGCTTTACAACCCGGAGGGACGCTTTATCGACTACGTCGTGCCCGGCGTGATCGGCATCATCCTGCAACTGCTCACAGTTACTCTGACCGCCTGCACGATCGCCCGGGAGCGGGAATCCGGCACGCTTTACCAGTTGATGGTCACCTCGCTCCGGCGGGGTGAGATCGTGATCGGGAAAATCGTGCCGTATCTGGCGATCTCGATCCTGCTCATTCTCGTGGTCATCGTGGTGGCCGGCTGGCATTTCCATGTCCAGTTTAACCAGCGCGGCGTGCTCGCCATCATATGCCTGCTCTTCCTCCTCTGCTCGTTAGGCCTGGGCCTGCTCATCTCGGCCCTCTCACGCACGCAGACGCAGGCGATTCAGCTCTCGGTGTTTTTCCTCTTGCCGATCTTTGTACTCTCGGGCGCGTTTGCTCCGCTCGAGCGCCTTCCCACTGCGATTCGTTATCTCGCGGAATGCTTTCCGCTGACGCACTTTTGCCGGGCCTTTCGCCTCGTGAACCTTTATCGTGCCGGGCCCGGATTCTACGGTGGCGATCTGATTTTCCTCTTCCTCGGAGCCGTCGTCACTTTTGTCGGCGCGGCGCTCCTTTTAAAGCGCATCGAGGAGTGAGCCGGCGGCCTGGCTGGCGGTCTAGTGCGGTTTTTCGAGTCCTGCACGATACGCCTTGATCGTCGTGAGAACCTCCGCCGACATTAGCTTCCCCGCGACATAACGATCGGCTCCTCCGAGATAGGAGCGGAACGGCGCGGAGACGTAGCTGACCTGCCAGACCAGGGTGCCGCCATCGACTGGCCAGAGCTGAAACATGTCGAGCGCCATGAAATAGGTGTCGGACGGGTAATAGGCGCAGTCGAGGAGTTGCCAGGAACCGGAGCCACGGAGCGCGGTTCGGAGACCGAGCTGCAGGGTGTTATGATCGCGCACCCTTTGCGCTTCCCAATAGGCGACTGCATCTTTGGCGGCCTTTCCTTTTCCCAGGAGCGGCTTGGCCTGCGTGAGGGATTCGAAATGGCTGGCGGCTTTAGGCGCGAGTGAAAGCAATCCGCGCAATTCGGTTGCCGGCGAGATTGCTTTATCGTCGCTATATGGTGGAACGCCGGGGAGGCCGCCCTGCATGAGGGCTTCGCTCCGGCGACGGAGGATTTCCTGCCAGGCCTCGCTGGGGGAGTTCGATTTTTGTTGGAGCAAGGCGATTTCTTCACTCGTTAGGTGCAACTCGGCGCTTGATCCCCGGCGCGCGGCCTGCGCCGTCTGCTCGATCAGCCATTGATCGTCTGGGGAGAATGATTCCAGGTTGAGCGTGCGAAAGACATCGGCCGCGGCAGGAAGCTCGTAGGCACGATAGGCCGACACGGCGGTGTTCCCATGCTGCAGTGGATTCCAGCGGAGAAGTCCGGTTCCGACCTCATCCATGAGGGCGTGGATGAAGTAGACCGATTCGATGTGAATCCCGCGGGCGAAATCGCCGAGCGGTCCGCGCTCGCTTACGATATTTCCGCGCTTCAGCGCCGCAAGGTCAAGCGACGGGAGTTGCGTGAGGGCACGGAGCTCATCCAGGGGAGCGGCCGGCGCGGCGGATACCAGGCCGAATAGGAAAAAGCCGACGGCGACGGCTTTACCCGACCAGGAGCGAGTTGTGCCTGGAAGGATCGGAAACCTCAAAACTGCGCCGACAGCTGCATCCGCACGTAGGGTGATGGATCCGTCCGATAGGTCTCGCCGGCCCGGCCAAAATCGAACTGGCGCTGGATAGAATAACCGGCTGCGAGTTGGAAGGAGATTTGATCGGAGACCGAATAGTTCAGGCCAACACCGGCACGATAATCGCTAAAATCTACCTGCGTTCCGTTAAGTTTGGCGGGCTGGATGCCGTCCCTGCGATCGGTGCGATAAGAACCGCCCACCACCTCGCCGCCGGCCCAGAGGTCAAGGCGTTTGTTCACAGAATAGATCACCTTTGGATCCGGCAGGACGCCCATCACGCGCCAGTTCTCGCAAGGGATCCAGATAACACCCGCGAGCGGGAGGACGGGGAATCCGCCCCGCAGGAAGGACGCATAGGCGCCGAGAAAAATGTAAAACTTGTCCTCCGACACGACGAAGATGCGGCCCAACGTGATTGGAACGTCAAATGACGAAATGCCAATGTCGCTCTGCGTGTAAAAACCCGGGCGAAACTGGATGAAAGCCCCGACATCCTTGCCATGCATGTAGTCGAGTCCGACGACGCCGGCCATGGACTGGAGATGGTTTGGCACCGGCGCGCTCGTGCTGCCGAAATCGTAGCGATCGTAAGCGAGACCGAGGTGAAGATAGAGCTTGCCGGTCAGGAGAAAACGATGGCCGTATTCGAACTCGGTCTGGAGCTCGTCCTGCTTCCCAAAACTGCCACCATGGTTAAGATCGCTCTCGAAAACGTAGCCCTCCTCATATGAGAAGATATCGAGCGGAGTCGGCTCCAGAGTTTTCTGCGGGGTAACCACTGCGGTCTTGCTCTCCGGTCCTGTTCCGGCTGCGGCGCGGTTAGCCCCCAACAAGGCGCAGCAGCAGAGAAGCAGCGAAAGGTAAATTCTCATAAGAGCGGGTCTCTTAGCGTATCCGGGCCTGTGGCACAACGCTGATCTAAGAAACGTCTGTCAAAAAGGCGCAGGTGTTCGCTTGACTCAGGCGGTCAGGCTTTCCGACTTGGTCCGGGCACCGTTGGACGACTGCTCGGCGAGGTCAGCCGCTTCCTTCATCTCGCGCGACAATTTCTCCACCCGTTGCCGCATGATTTTACCCGCCTTGAATTTCACCGTCGCCCGAGGCGGAATGACGAAACTGCTGCCGGGTTGGTTGGGGTTGCGACCGACACGCGGCTTGGTCAGCCGCGGCTGGAAGACGCCGAAGTTTCGCAATTCCACGGCCACGTTGCGCGCCAGGCTGTCCGTGATGTGGTCGAGCGTGCGTTGCACGACGTCGAAAACTTGGTGTTGCACCATTCCCGTTTGGTTGCTGATCGACACGACGATGTCGCGTTTGGTGAGCTTACTCATGGTATTACACGAATCGGCTCCCGACCGCTGAGTGAGCGGATGAATTCGAGGAAAGTTTACCGAGGTCTCCGTGGAAGCTGCCTCCGTGGAAGCGTTTGTTTGGAGATTTAGCCTGCGCAGCCGCTTAGCGCGTGGCCGCTTTTCGCCCAAATAACTGGCCCAGCGAATGCGTTAGAAGGCTGCGCCCAAGCAGTTCTCGCCGGCGCGCCTTGAGCTGCCCTTGGAGCACGCCCAGCTTGGTGAAGACGGCGTTCCAATCAGCCTCGAGCCGCCGCGTCTCGTCGGCGGGGAGCTCCCTAACACCGCGCATGGAAGAAGCCCGCTGAAGAACATTCATCGCCTTACTGGAGAGTTCCGTGACCAGATTGAGCGTACTGAAAACGTGCTCGCTTTCCTGCAGGAGGATGGAGCGGATCTCCGTGAACTGGCGTTCCTGTTCGGACGAAATGATCGGCTTCGATTTATCCAATGCGTAGGTGATGAGGTCGTGCAGCCTCTTCCAGCTGTCCGACTGCAGGGTGAGCAGTCGTAGATGCGTCTCCAACGTCGTGTCCCTCATCGCTGGTTTGCCACGCTAACGAAATGCTGGGTCTCATCGAGTTTCTGCAGGTTATCGATCATGAGATGGGTCCACGGCCGATCCACCGTCTGGACTTGGCTGATGATGCCTTCCTCGAAGAAGAAGCGACCCTGGCGCCAACGGAACACTTCCGCCACGGCTGGCTCCCCCTCGACCGAACCGTAAACGGCATGCCGCACCATCCCGTGATGCAGGTAGATCTCGCTGTTGCCACGTCCCGATTTAAAGGTGAAGCGGCCGCTGCGCTGACTCAGGCAGCTCATCTGTAGAATTTCAGCAGCCGAAAAGAGATTCAGATTGCCGACCAGCGAATGGCATGGATCGATCCCCTCGGCCGCAGTGCCGGGCGTTGTTTCCAGTGCGGACACGATCGAGCGCAGATCCCGACGCAAGCGACGATCGCGGCAAAGAGTCGTTGCGAGGTCGATGTTCTGTTCCTTGGCCTGCTCCGAAAGCTCGGCGTTCACGTTATCGAGCAAGAGAGCCACGATGCTGAGCGACGGGAAATGTTGCCGCGTGTGAATCCCCTGCTCGATCGCAGTGGCGGACGCGCCTTCTACGACGAAAAGGTCGAAATCCTCGCGCATCAAAATGTAAACGGCCTCGGAAAGGCTCCGCACGATGCGGGTTTCCACCTTGCGCATGGCGTCAAAGATGGCGAGCGCGCGGTCCTGGAAGACCGGGTCGGGATTGAGAATGAGCAGTCTAATATCCACGGGCTGTGACTGCTCAATAAAGCAGGAAGCTTGCCGCGACGCCCTTACAGGCGAGCCGATCTTTGCGTAGGTTTTCTACCTTCTCCGCCACTCACGCTTTGGTGGCGGAGCAGCGTAGAAATTCGGCGCGATCTCGTGCGCGGTCCGGAAGTGGATCTTGGCGTAACGCCGGAGCGCTTCCGGCCCCTCCTGCTCAACGATCTTGCGCGCCGCATCCTTCACCGAAGCGGAAACACCGCGACCCAGGGCGAACCCGGTGTGGCTTCCGTGGCGCTCCAGCCAGTCAATGAAAGCTTCCCGCGCTAGGATCGAGGCGGCCGCCACCGCGAAATCGGACTCCGCCTTGGTCCGCTGCTCGAGCTGGATCTGCTGGCCGTGCTGCAGGAGCGCCTTCTCGATCACGCGTGCGTCGGCAAACTTGTCCGAGAGAGCGCGTGGGCAATCGGGCCTTTTGGCCAGCAGGTTCTCTATCACCCGGGCGTGCCCCCAGCCGAGCAGACTGTTCAGGTTGCCAAACTTTTCGTAGAGATCGTTGTAACGCTCGGGACCGATTTGCACGACATCGAACGCGATCCCAGGCGTTTGCCGAATCATCTTCGCGAGCGATCGAATTTTGGCGTCCGATCCGATCCGCTTGCTATCCTGGATCCCGTTCTCCAAAAAACTCCGCGCGATGGTGCGATCGGTGTAGGCGCCGGCGATGACGAGCGGGCCGAAGAAGTCGCCTTTCCCGCTTTCATCGATGCCAAAATGGGGCTCAAACATTTCCGGCGCATGCACCTCTTCGTAACCGAGGCGCGCTTCGCGGAGAATCTTCGGCTCCAGATCGAAACTAACGAACTCTTCGATCCCCTTGCCCTGCAGGAGCACCTTGGGTCCCTTTTCGTAGACGGCGACGCTCAGCTTGTTCTTCTGCGCGAAAAATATGGTGTACGGCCGCGAGCCGAATTCGAATCCGCTCTCCTCGAGCAGTTCACGGAGGGCGGCCACCTGCGCGGGCGTCAAAGGGGCGGTGTAGGTGGTCAAGGCAGACGCGGGCATGGCAGCTCAGTCCCACGAGATCATCGCTCGTCAGCCGAGGCGAGAATTTTTCGCAACCCGCATCTTTCCGTGGAAGCCTCGCTCCGCCCAGCTCACTTCCCCGGTTTGCGCACGAGCACTGCCGCTCCAGGTCGCGCCCTCGGCTCGCGTCCGGGCACTGCTGGCGCTCGCCCTGTCACAGTTATCGCGCTCCCAAACCGCTGGAGAACCGTCGGTAAACAGAGCGATTGATTTAATTAGATATTTGTCTAATTATATTGACATTGAACCTTCTCTTCAAAGCGCTCCGTGACCCGACCCGCCGACGCATCCTCGAGATGCTCAAGGAACGCGACCTAACCGCCGGCCAGATCGGCGAAGCCTTCGCGATGACTGCGCCGAGCATTTCCTATCATCTCGACCTGCTCAAACAGGCGCAGCTCGTCTCGGCCCGGAAGAGAGGCCAGTTCGTCACCTATACCCTCGAAACCACTGTCCTCGATGATTCGTTAGGCTGGATTCTTGATTTGATTAAGAAAGGCAAAAGAAAATGAAATCAAAACTCACGTGGCTGGAAGCGATCCTTGTGATCGGTCCGTTCCTCGTTCTCGCAGTTTTGTGGGATAGAATTCCCGCGCGAATTCCGATTCATTGGGGTCTGCATGGCGAGGTCAACGGCTGGGGCTCGAGGGCCTTCGGCACGCTCCTCTTGCCTCTCATGAGCCTCGGGCTGGTCGCCCTCCTGCGCGTCGTGCCGCGGTTGGATCCGAAACTGCGCCTTAGCCTCGGCGATCACGAGCGCATGCACTCGGTGCTGCAAATCCTGCGGCTCGCCATTGCCGCCTTCTTGGATGTTAACTTTTGCATCATCATCACCGCGGCTCTGGGCTATCCCGTCGCGGTTACCCGCATCGTCCTGGGAAGCACTCTGCTCCTCTTCGTCATCCTCGGAAACTACCTCGGCAATCTCCGCCCGAACTATTTCATCGGCATCCGGACCCCGTGGACCCTGGAAAATCCGGATACCTGGCGCGCGACGCATCGGATCGGGGGCCGGTTGATGTTCTTCGGGTCGCTCCTCTTACTCGTGCTGCAGTTTTTCCTGAGCACGAGCGCCTTTGGTTATCTTTTTCTCTGGTCGATCATGCTGCTCGTGGTTTGGGCATTCCTCTACTCGTGGCATTATTCTCGGACGCATGGCCCGAACCGCTCCGACTAACGAACCGCTTTTAGAGGAGCGAGAATTCCGCCGCAGCCTCCGGTCCTGGTATGAACGCAACGGACGCGAGCTCCCGTGGCGGCGCACCCGCGATCCCTACGCGATCCTGGTCTCGGAATTCATGCTCCAGCAAACGCAAGTGGCGACGGTTATGCCTTACTACCAGCGGTGGTTGGAGCGATTCCCCGGCTTCCTTGCCCTTGCCCGCGCGGACGAATCCGACGTACTGCATGCCTGGCAAGGCCTCGGTTACTACAGCCGTGCCCGCAATATTCACGCGGCGGCAAAGGTCGTGGCGCAGAAGTTCGGCGGTCAGCTTCCGGCTGATCTTTCGTTAATCGAGCAGCTGCCGGGGGTCGGACGCTATACTGCGGGGGCTATCGCGAGTTTCGCCTTTGATCTCCCGGCGCCGATCGTCGACGTCAATGTCGCGCGAATCATTGCTCGCCTAACGAATTGGCAAGATCCGATCGACTCGGCCGCGGGGCGGTCCCACCTCTGGGAGACGGCGGCCCGGCTCGTCCCGCGCCGCGGTGCGGGCGCCTACAACTCGGCCCTGCTCGATCTCGGGGCCACCGTCTGCCTGCCGCGCCAGCCGCGCTGCGGAGACTGTCCCGTCCGCACCTTTTGCCGGGCGACAAATCCAGCGGCGCTCCCGATCAAGCGCTCGAACCCGGCCACCATCCTCCTGACGGAATCGCATACTCTCGCGCGTCGCGGTGACCGTATCCTTCTCGAGCAATCGCACTCCCGCTGGCGCGGGATGTGGATTCTTCCGCGGCTGTCCGCCGCCCCGGCCGGTTTGCCGCTCTTGCGCCTCGATTTTCCTTTCACCCATCACCGTGTTACGCTCGCCGTTTTCGCCAGTCCGGGGTCGGTTCGGCCTAACGATCGGCAACGCTGGTTTCTGCTTCGGGCGCTCGCCGCGCTGCCGGTTCCCTCACCGCATCGCCGGGCCCTTGCGCAATTGCTTTCCTAGCCATGCTCCACCACCAGAAAATCGTTGTCGTGATGCCGGCCTATAACGCTGCGCGAACATTGCGCCAGACCTATGACGAAGTGATGGCGCACGGCATCGTTGACCGCGTCATCCTGGTCGATGACGCCAGTAAGGACGAGACGGCGGCGATGGCGCGCGCGCTTCCCGGCATCCAGGTCGAAGTCCACCCGCAAAATCGCGGTTATGGAGCAAACCAGAAGACCTGTTACCGGCTGGCTCTCGCCGCCGGCGCGGATGTCGTGATCATGATTCACCCGGATTATCAGTACACACCCGCCCTCATTCCCGCGATGGCTTCGCTCGTGACCAGCGGACTCTATCCCTGCGTCCTGGGCTCCCGCATTCTCGGCGGCGGCGCCCTGCGCGGGGGCATGCCGTGGTGGAAATATGTTTCGAATCGCCTCCTCACTTTCGCTGAGAACCTGTTACTCGGCGCCAAGCTTTCGGAATATCACACCGGCTACCGTGCCTTTTCTCGGGAGTTGCTCGAACGTCTCCCGTTGGAGCAGAACTCCGATGATTTCATTTTCGATAATCAGGTCCTGG
Source organism: Spartobacteria bacterium (assembly GCA_039933235.1). Taxonomy (GTDB): domain Bacteria; phylum Verrucomicrobiota; class Verrucomicrobiia; order Chthoniobacterales; family UBA10450; genus Palsa-1392. Next base: position 44,978 of record JBDTOL010000135.1, read on the forward strand.
CTCAGGTCATCGCCCTTGGATGTCCCATCGGGGAAATCACCTGTCCTACGAAGTATTTCCCGGAAGCCTCGTCGATCGGCTTTACCGCCAGCCTGCGCTACGGTTTCGGCTGTCTCGCGACCGCGCTTGCTTCCCGTTGGCGCACCCTCGGCCAATGAAGCGGGCGCGGAAGAAGTCCAAACATCCGCAGCCGCGGGCGCAGCAGAACCGCTGGTTCGTCCCCGCGCTCTGCCTCGGCCTCATCACGCTGACCTGGGCGGTCTTTGGTCCAACGATAGGCTTCGGCTTCTTCAATTACGACGACAGTTTCTATGTCTACCAAAACCCATCGATCAGCAATGGGTTCACCCAGACTGGGCTCGTTAGGGCGTTTACCCACCCCCTGGTCGGGAACTGGCATCCTCTTACCTCCATTTCCCTCATGCTCGATGCGCAGATGTTCGGGCTCAACGCGGGCGGTTACCACTTCGTTAACGTTCTACTGCACTCGGTCGCGGTTCTGCTCCTCTTCTTCGTCCTTCGCTCCATGACGGGCGCGGTCTGGCGGAGCGCCATGGTTGCGGCAATCTTTGCCATCCATCCTCTAAGAGCGGAGTCGGTCGTGTGGATCTCCGAACGCAAGGATGTGCTGAGTGGTGTCTTTTTCTTCCTGGCCCTTGGCGCCTACTGTCGTTATGCAAAAAAGCCGTCGGTGGCCGGTTATGTCACGGTCGCGGCGGCCTTTACCCTTGGGCTTCTTTCCAAGGCGATGTTGGTGACTCTTCCCTTCCTTCTCCTAATCCTGGATTACTGGCCGCTCGGCCGCTTCGCTTTCTCGCCGGTCACCGGGCCCAGGAATGGACAGCCAAGGAGTAGCCTGTGGTTGGTCGCGGAAAAGGTACCACTGCTCGCCCTCGCGATTGCTATCTCTGTCGCGACCATCTTTGCCCAGGAACAGGCACTCAACGCCGCGCAGGATTGGCCAATGCGCTGGCGCCTTGATAATGCCGTAGTCACGATCTGGGTCTACCTGCGGCAGATGTTCTGGCCAGCGCATCTTGCGGTCTTCTACCCCCATCCGAAAGGCAGTCTTGCTCTCCCGTGGGTGCTCCTGTCCTTCGTTACGCTTCTGGGCGTGACCGTAGGCGCATTCCTTTGGCGAAAGAAGTATCCCTATCTGATCACAGGGTGGCTGTGGTATCTCGGCATGCTTGTCCCGGTCATAGGGTTGATTCAGGTGGGTTGGCAGGCGCACGCCGACCGCTACACCTATCTGCCGCAAGTCGGTGTCTATCTCGCAATCGTCTGGGCTATCTCGGACCTAAGCGCGGATTGGCGATCGCGCCGGGTGGTCTTGGGGAGCGCGTCGGCCCTGCTGTTCGCCCTACTGATGATGCTTTCATGGCGGCAGGTGAGTTACTGGTCCAGTTCCATCCGACTCTGGGCACACACCCTGTCGGTTACTAGCAACAATGACGTCGCGGAGCGCGGTCTCGGCACTGCGTTGCTCAGCGTCGGCCGGGTGGATGAGGCGATCGAACACGATCGCGCCGCGCTGCGCATCCGCCCGGGGGACCCGAATGGCCTGACCAACCTGGCCAACGCTCTTCTCCGAAAGAAGGAGTATCCCGAGGCGATCGAGCGTTTCCGCGAAGTCATCCGGGTCAGGCCTAACGACAGTGAAATGCGGCGGAACCTCGGGAAGGCTTTCTACCAGAGCGGTGCCGTGGCCGAGGGCATGGAGGAATTCCGGGCCGCTCTGCGCATCCGCCCAGGAGATTCCGATGCTGCGTATAGCTTGGGCAACGCCTACCTCGAGCAAGGGGATGCGAAGTCCGCGACCCCACTTTTTCGCCAGGCGATCGAATCGAATCCCAAAAACGTCGCCGCGCACTACAACCTCGCCATCGCCCTGCAGCGTGATCAACAGCCAGCCCCGGCGATCGCGGAATTTTGGGAAACGCTCCGGCTCGATCCGCGCCACATCGACGGCCGCAACAACCTCGCCATCGCACTCCTGAAGGAGGGCGATAGCGCCGCGGCGATCGCGCAATGGAAAGCTGCGTTGCAAATCCAACCGGACAACGGCGAGATGCATAACAATCTCGCGGTTGCGCTGCTCGCGCAGCAACGCATTCCTGAGGCCATGGCCGAGTGGCGCGAAACTTTGCGATTGCAGCCGGGTAAGCTCGGCCCGCAGATCAGCCTCGCCTGGATTTTGGCGACCGCGCCGGACGCCGCGACCCGCGACGGGAACGCGGCGCTCGAACTCGCGCGAGAGGCTTTTCGGGCCGCGGCGGACCGCAACCTGATGGTCTTCCGCGTGCTTGCGGCGGCTTTTGCCGAGAGCGGCAAATTCGAGGCGGCCGGCAAAAGCGCCGCGGAAGGTGCGGAGCGAGCCCAAGCGCAGGGCCAGCCGGAGGTTGCCGCGCTCTTGGAGGGAGATCTCGAACTCTATCGCAAGAAGATCCCGTTGCGCGATCCGACCTACGGCCGCGGCCGCGCCACGGATTCGGCGCCCTGACCGCTCGCGCGTCTTTCTGTTTGTTATTCCGGCGGAAACTTTCGAAGCTGCAGCCCGATGAGAAGCATGACCGGTTACGGACGCGGCGAAAGCGCTCGCGGCGGCGCGAAGATCAGCGTCGAAGTCAACTCCGTGAACCGGAAACAGAGCGATATCGTGATCAACCTGCCGCGCGAGCTGGGTGCGCTCGAGCCGCGGGTGCGCCAGTTCGTGAGCGAGCGGCTGGCGCGCGGCCGCACCAACGTGATCGTCGCTTACGACCCGAGCGCGCAAAGCTCGCGCACCCTTGCCCTGGATAGCGCCCTGGCGCGTTCTTATCACGATCGGATGCGCGCGCTGCAGAAGGAGCTGGGCCTGCCGGGCGAGATCACGATCGGGATGATTTTGCAGGCGCCCGGGGTGATGCGCTTCGCCGAAGAGGGCCTCGCCCCTAACGACGCCTGGCTGGCCCTGGAGGAAGCCTTGAGCGAGGCGCTGGGCGACCTGATCAAGATGCGGGCCCGGGAAGGAAAACACTTGGCGAAAGATCTCATCGGCCGCCTCAAGGTGGTGCGCCGATCGCTCAAGGAGATCCGGAAGATCCATCCCGCGGTCGCGGAAAAATATCGCGCCACCCTGCTCGAGCGGATTCACAAGGCCGGGCTGGAAATGCAGCCTAACGACGAGCGCCTGATCAAGGAGGTCGCTTTTTTTGCCGATCGCTCCGACGTCTCCGAGGAGTTGACCCGTCTGGAAAGCCATCTCGCGCAGTTCGCGCATCACCTGCGCAAGGACGAGCCGGTCGGGCGGACGCTCGAGTTTATTACGCAGGAAATTTCGCGGGAGCTGAATACGTTGGGCGCGAAAGCGGGTGACGCGGAGATCTCGCGCCTCGTCGTCTCTTGCAAATCGGAGGTCGAGAAGATCCGCGAGCAAATCCAGAACCTTGAATAAGGAATTTAACCGTTACGGAATTCTCTTCGTCGTCTCCGCTCCATCCGGTGCGGGCAAGACGACGCTCTGCGATGCGCTCCGCCAGACCCGCGATTTCGTCTATTCCGTTTCCTGCACGACGCGCGGGCCACGCGCCGGCGAGATTGACGGCGAAGATTATCATTTTATTTCCGAGGCCGACTTCCGTGCGCGCGTCGCCGCGGGCGAATTCCTCGAGCAGGCCAACGTGCACGGGAAATTTTACGGGACTCTGCGCGAGCCGATCGTGAGCAACCTGCGGAGTGGAGTCGACGTGCTGATCGACATCGACACGCAGGGCGCCGCCTCCATTCGCGCCTATGACGACGCCTTTGTGCGCCAGGCCCTGGCCGATGTCTTCATCATGCCGCCCGATCTCGACGAGCTGCGCCGACGCCTGACTAAGCGCGGCACGGAAACGCCCGAGCAGATCGAGCTCCGCTTGCAAACCGCCGCGCGCGAGATGGAACTCTGGCGCGAATACCGTTACACCATCATCAGTCGCTCGATGGAGGAAGACCTGCTCAAGTTCCGCCAGATCATGGGCGCGGAACGATATTTGAGCAACCGGCTGATCATGACTGAGAAAGCCTGACGATGAAAAACAAAGAACGCTCCGTTGTGCTCGGCGTGACCGGCTCGATTGCCGCCTACAAAGCCGCCGAGCTCGCCAGCCTGCTCGTCAAGCAGGGCCACAGCGTCTTCGTCGTCATGACGAAGGATGCGACGGAGTTTATCACTCCGCTTACTTTGCAGACGCTTTCGAAGAATCCGGTCACGACCAGTTTCTACGACGAAAAGCAGAGCTGGCATCCGGGACATATCGCGCTGGCCGATCGCGCTGATCTTCTCCTGATCGCGCCCGCCACCGCGCACATCATCGCCGAACTCGCGCACGGCCTGGCCGGGCATCCGCTGGCCGCTATCGCGCTGGCCACGCGCGCTCCCATCCTGCTCGCCCCGGCGATGAACGGAAAGATGTGGGAACATCCCGCGACGAAGGAAAATGTGGCAACGTTAGGCGCGCGAGGGGTCGAGTTCATTGGACCGGAAGAAGGCATGCTCGCCTGCGGCTACGAAGGCATCGGGCGCCTGTGGAAAGTGGATGAGATCGCCTTCCGCGCCGAGTTCCTGCTCGCGCGCCAGGAAAACCTGATCGCGTGAAGTTTGTCATCACGGCCGGACCGACGCGCGAACCTCTCGATCCCGTTCGTTTCCTGAGCAATCGCTCTTCCGGCAAGATGGGCTACGCGATCGCGGCCGCCGGGTTGGAACTTAAGCATGAGGTCACGCTCATCTCCGGACCAGTCGCGCTCCCTGCGCCGGACGGCGCCGAAGTGGTGCACGTCACGACAGGCGAGGAGATGTTCGCTGCTGCGTCGGCCCTTTTCCCCGAATGCGATGTCTTCGTCATGTGCGCGGCCGTCTGCGATTACCGGCCCGCGCAGTATGCCGAGCAAAAACTTCCGAAACAACGCGGCCCATTTTCCCTCGCGCTCGAGCCGACGCGCGACCTGCTCGCTGGCCTAACGAGTCTCCCCCACCACTGCCTCGTCGTCGGCTTCGCCGCCGAAACGCAAGCCCTGGCGGAAAATGCGCGGCGCAAGCTGGTGCAGAAAAAATGCGACCTGATCGTGGCTAACGATGTCAGCCGATCGGATGTCGGAATGGATTCCGATGAGAACGAGCTCGTAATTTTTTCTAAAGACGGCGCGCAGAAAAAGCTTTTGCGCGCGAAAAAAACCGAGCTCGCGCGCAACTTGCTTAAAATAATTCTGAATGCGCGCGAAAATTGTTTGACAAAAAAAACATGACGATTAGTGAGTCGATGAAAGTGAAGTTATTCACATACTGTTCACAGACCGCTTCTGCGGATTGAAAGGGGGGATTCCCTATGCCAGCAAAGAAAAAAAAGGCTGCCGCCAAGAAAAAGGCACCCGCCAAGAAAAAGATGGCGACTAAGAAAAAAGCAACGGCTAAGAAAAAACACTAAAGCCGCTATCCACAGAAGGGCGGTGACAGAACCGTTCTTCATTCATCTAAACTTCAACCCGGGGGAAGAATTTATTCTTCTCCCGGTTTTTTTTGCGCAAAAACCTCGCGGCTCCCGCGCGGAATCGGTTAGGTTGCGCGCGTGACGCAACCTCTCGAAGTCGCGCAGGAAGCAGCGCGTGCCGCCGGTGAACTGCTTCGTTCCCGCTTCGAGAAACCACTCAATGTCAACGCGACAACTGCGCACGACATCAAGCTGGAGGTGGATGTCCTGGCGCAGGATTTGATCACGAAAATCCTGCTCGAGCGTTACCCGGAGCACGCTCTTTACGGGGAGGAAGGAATCGTCGGCGACCAGACGAGTGATCATCAATGGGTGGTCGATCCGCTCGATGGAACGGTAAATTTTTTCTACGGCATTCCGCATTTCTGCGTCTCGATCGCGCTCCGTCTTCGGGGCGAAATAATCATCGGCGTGATCTACGATCCGATTCGCGACGAGCTCTGGAGCGTGGAAAAAGAAAAGCCGCCCACTTTGAATGGGATTCCGATTCGCGTCAGCCCGCGCGCCACTCTCGCCGAAGCGGTCGTCTCGATCGGGCTGGCCAAGACGAGCGCGACGATCGACGCAGGCCTGCCGCTGCTCGGACAAATGGTGCATCGGGTGCGCAAGTGCCGCATGATGGGCAGCGCCGCCCTCGACCTGGCCTACATTTCCTGCGGACGGCTCGACGCTTATATCGAACAAGGAATCAGTCTTTGGGACATTGCGGCGGGGTCGCTCCTGGTCGAGGCGGCCGGGGGGCGGGTCGAGCTGGAGCCGCGCACGGATATGCCGGATAAATTTCGCATCATCGCCTCGAACGGACGGCTCGATCTGCGCTAGCCTGACGTCATGTATCGTTCCGGGATTGGCTATGACGCGCACCGTTTTGGGGAAGGGCGCAAGCTCGTCCTCGGCGGCGTGCAGATTCCGCACGAGCGCGGTTTGGAAGGCCATTCCGATGCCGACGTCCTGACGCATGCGATTGCCGACGCATTGTTAGGCGCAATCGGGGAGCGCGACATTGGCCATCATTTTCCGAACACCGACGAATCGATCCGCGGGATCAGCAGTCTCGAAATCCTGCGCCGGGTGGGCGAGGTGCTGGCGGAGAAGAATTGCCGGGTGGCGAACGTGGACGCGACGCTGATTGCGGAGGCGCCGAAGATCGGGCCGCATCTCGAGGCGATGCGCGAGAAGATCGCGACGGTCCTCGGTATCGATCTCTCTCGGGTGGGTCTAAAGGCGACGACGAACGAGGGGATGGGCGCGATTGGGCGCGGCGAGGGGATGGTGGCGATGGCGGTGGCGAGCGTGGAGGAGGGCAAATGAAATTTTTGCCTGCAGGATTGGGCTGACAGTTTAGGCGGATGGCACTTCGACTTTTCAATACCTACTCGCGCGAGATCGAGGAGTTCCGCCCGCTCGATCCGGACGGCCGTGCGGTGAAGATGTACACCTGCGGGCCGACGGTTTACAGCCACGCCCACATTGGGAATTTCCGCGCCTATATTTTCGAGGACCTGCTGCAGCGGCAGCTCGAGCACCGCGGTTTCGCAGTCGACCGCGTGATGAATCTGACCGACGTCGATGACAAGACGATTCGGGGCAGCCGGGCGGAAAACCTTCCGTTGCGTGAATTCACCGCGCCCTTCAAGAAGGCATTTTTCGAGGACCTCGACATGCTGCGGATCAAGCGCGCGGATTGGTTCCCGGCCGCGACCGAGGAACGTTACGTCAAGGCGATGATCGCGATGATCGAGCAGCTGATCGCACGCGAACTGGCCTACCAGGCGGAGGACAAATCGGTCTATTATCGGATCAACCGCTTTCCCAAGTACGGCCATCTCGCGCACTTCGATCTCGCCGAGCTGCGTTCGACCGGCCGGGTCAAGAGCGACGAGTACGACAAGGA
>JBDTOL010000136.1:0-8533 GCA_039933235.1 Spartobacteria bacterium
AAGTCCGCGACGGTGAGACACCGTCGCCAGCACACGAGACGTGTGCGCTACCCAGGCAAAGGTGCGGCTCTGGTCCTTTGGCCTAACGAGGCAACCCGAGGAGCGCCTCGCTGCCGGTGCGATCGCTCCGGTTGGCGAGGGTGAGGGAGCCATTATGCGCTTCCGCGATCTGCCGGCTGAGCGCGAGCCCGATGCCCGATCCCCCCGGCTTGGTGGTGAAGAACGGGACGAAGAGGTTGCCCGGATTCATGATCCCGGGACCCTCGTCGCGCACGAAGACCTCGGCGCAATCGCCGCGCTCCCGCCATCCCGCGGTCACTTTGCCGCCGGTCTCGAGCGCTGCGTCCACGGCATTGTGCAGGATGTTGATCAGCAGTTGCTCGATCTGCGCCGCATCAACGGGGATTTCCATTTTCGGACCTTCCGCGACGCGCACGGGCAGGCGGGTTTCCAAACTGACGGCGCGCCTGACGAGCTCGCCGAGGTCGAGCAGCTCCTTCTGCGGCGGAGGCAGACGGGCCAGTCGCGCGTAGGCCTGCATGAAGCGGCTGAGTGATTCCGCGCGGGTGGCAATGACGTTCAATCCGCTGCGCGCGTCGTCGCGCCAGTCGGCCGGCGGCGGATCGCGTTTGAGCAGGTGCTCCAAGCTGCCGGCGATCGACTTGATCGGGGCGAGCGAGTTGTTCATCTCGTGGCCGAGCACCCGGACGAGGCGCTGCCAGGCAGTCCGCTCTTCTTCCCGCAGCGTCCGGCTCAGGTCGGTCAGGACCAGGAGTTCGTGCGGTAGACCGCGCTCGCGGAAGTTGCTTTTCCGGACACCCCAGCGGCCGGACCCGCCCGGGAAGGTGAGGGTAAGCGGCGCGTCTTCGTCGGCGTCGAGGCAGACGGCGAGACCGAGGTCGCTCGCACGACGGCCGAGCAGTTTGTCGATCGGTTGGCGGAGCAGGTTTTCCCCGGCGCGGTTAACGAGGCGGAGCCGGCGATCGGGATCGAAGGTGAAAACTGCGACCTCGATCTCGGCCATGATGGTGCGGAGGAGGGCAGTCGCCTCGAAAGCGCCGAGCCGTTGCACGCGGAGAGTTTCACCGAGCTGGTTGATCTCGAGAAGCACTTCACCAAGCGCGTCGTCTGGCCGCGCGCCGCGGGCGCGAATGGAGTAGTCGCCCTCGCGCAGGGCGGCGAGGAGGTTGCTCATCGTCTGGAGCGGCCGCACGACGTGTTCCCGCGCGGCGGCGAGCGAAATGAGCGCGGCAGTGCCGATGAAAAGGAGCAGGGTCCAGACGACCTTGAGGCTGAAGTCGCCGACCCAAAGCAGGACCAGCACGACAATTATTGCGGGGCCGGTGGCGGCGACGGTCAGCCAGGTGAGGCGGCTCTCATGCGCAAGGCGCGGTCGCTGTCGGCGCTCGCGCTTCATTCGAGGGAGAGCTGTGGCTCACAGCCCATAGTGCTGGAGGCGGCGATAGAACGCGCTCCGGCTCAGGCCTAACGATTCCGCCGCCTTGCGCGCATTGCCATCGTGCCGGGAGAGCGCTTTCTTGATCAGGAACGCCTCGACGTCCTCGAGACTCATCTCCTCCAGGCGCGGTGAGCCGTCGGAAAAGCTTGTCAGACCGAGATCGTTAGGCTTGATCTGCGCGCCCTGCGACATGAGGACGGCCCGCTCGATCACATGGTCCAGTTCGCGGACGTTGCCCGGGAAATCATGCCGCATGAGCGCTTCATGGGCGGCGGGCTCAAACCCGGTGAGCTTCTTCCGGTAACGCTCCGCGTGCTGGGCCAGGAAATGGGTGGCGAGAGGCGCGATGTCTTCGCGGCGTTGGCGGAGCGGCGGCAGCGGGATCTCGATCGTGTTCAAGCGAAAGAGCAGATCCTGCCGGAAACGCCCCGCCGCCACCTCTTCGTGCAGGTTGGCGTTGGTCGCGGAAATGATCCGCACATTGGCGTGCAGGGTGCGCGAAGAACCGACCCGCTCAAACTCGCCGGTCTCGATTACGCGGAGCAGCTTGGCCTGCTGGGTGAGCGGCAGGTTGGCGATCTCGTCGAGGAAAAGGGTGCTCTCATCGGCCAGTTCCCAGCGCCCGGCGCGATCCGTCTTGGCGTCGGTGAAGGCCCCTTTGACGTGGCCGAAGAGCTCGCTCTCGAAGACGCCTTCGGACAACCCGCCCATATTTACCGTGATCATGATCTTGCTCGAGCGGGTCGAGAGGGAATGGAGCGCCTGCGCGATCAAGCCCTTGCCGGTGCCGTTTTCGCCCGTGATCAGGACGTTGGCATCGGAAGGTGCGACGCGAGTGATCAGCTCAATGACGGGGCGCATCCGCGGCGAATCGGAAATAATATTGGGCATCTTGCCGCGGAGCAGCTCGTTCTTGGCCTCGAGCTGCTGGCTTTTGCGAATGGCGCTGCCGAGCGCAATCTGGGTGCGAACGATGGCGAGGAGGCGGTCGTTGTCCCACGGCTTGGTCACAAAATCGCGCGCCCCAAGTTTCATCGCCTCGACGGCCAGATCGACCGTGGCCCAGGCCGTCATGACGACGATGGGCAGGGTCTCGTCGATCGCCTGGATACGCGGGATGACCTCGAGCCCTTCCTGTCCGGAAGTGGTGTCGCGGGTGTAATTAAGATCCATCATGAGCAGCGCGTAGGTGCGCTTCTCGAGCGAGTTAAGGACCGCGCCTAACGAAGTGACGGCGTCGGTCTGGTAGCCTTCCCCCTTGAGCAGGATGCGCAGCGCCTCGAGAACATCGGGCTGATCGTCGGCGATGAGAATGCGGCTCACGGGATAACGATGAACCGCATTTCGGGGGCGGCGTCAATTCCGCGAGCGACGCGCCGGTCATCGTTAGGCAAAAGCTAGAAGGTGTTGAAATGCATCGGGACGCGCACCTTCTGCGCGACCGGATGTCCATTCTTCATCGCCGGAGCCCAGCGCCATTTCGAGATCGCCGTGATCGCGGCATAAGCGAAGGCGGGATTGGTCATCTGCTCGATTGTGAAATCGTCGGCGTAGCCGTTGACGTCAATCGTGCAAATGACAATGACAAAACCTTTCTCGCGATGCTCGGCCTCTGCTGCCGGATATTCCGGCCGCAGCCCTTTCAGCACCCTCGGCGGGGTGTCGAAGGCGTCCGACTTTGCGTGCACGACCGAAATCATCGGTTTGAGCGGGGTACGGGCGCGGTCCTGATAGTTCGAACAACCAACGAGGAACAGAACTATCAGACCTGCGACCTTGGGAAGGGTCAAGCTACGCCAGTGGGCGGCGGGAAAATTACTTTCAGCCCTCAATTTTTTTGTTTTCCGTCTTCAAACGGTAGACACGGTGGGGCCGCGCGCGCAACCGAAACGATAATGGCCAGCGGCGCGATTTCGCGGTTGAGATCGGCGCGGTTGTCGGCGACAAGAGGTGCCGGCCCGCTTTTCGCTCCGAACCATGGATGTGCATTTCCTTCACCTGGTCATCGTATTTGCGCTCGTCGTTCTGGTCTTCGTAGCCTTCCTGCGGGAATGGATGTCACCCGACCTGGTCGCGCTCAGCGCGATGGGGATTTTGCTGGTGACCGGAATTCTCGGGACGGAGGAAACGCTGGCGGTCTTTAGCAACAGCGCGCCAATCGTGATCGGCTGCATGTTCGTCCTAAGCGCTGCGCTCGAGCGAACCGGCGCGATCGATGCGCTGGCCCGGGTCTTTCTGCGCCTCGCGGGCAAGAGCGAGTTACGCGCGCTGGTCGCATTGGCCGTGCTAACGGTGCCGCTCTCCGCCCTGGTCAACAACACACCAGTGGTGGTCGTTTTCATGCCGGTCGTGCTCGCGCTGGCCCGCAGCACAGACCTCAAAGCGTCGCGCCTCCTGATTCCGCTTTCCTATTTTTCCATCCTCGGCGGCACTTGCACTCTACTTGGTACCTCGACCAACCTGCTGGTGGACGGCGTCACGCGACACCATGGGCAGGCGCCTTTCCGAATTTTTGAAATCACGCCGCTCGGCCTGGTCTACGCAGCGATAGGTATCGCCTATCTTCTTCTGGTCGGACGGAAGTTGCTCCCCACGCGTGAGACCCTGGCGGCCCTGATCGGCAGTGGTATGGCGAAACAATTCCTGATGCAGGCGGTGATCAGCCGGGAGTCGCCCCTCGTCGGCCGAACGCTGCCTGAGACGCCGCTCGTGCGCCTGCGCGAAGCGCGCATCATCGACGTGGTGCGCGACGGCCAGCGGCTCAAAACTCCGCTGGATAAATTGCGTTTCGCCGCGGGCGACATGCTCCTCCTCGAATCGCCGATAGCCGGGGTGAAAGGAATCAAGGAGATGCCCGGGGTGGTTTTCCAGCCGGAGGCGCATCTCGAAGACGACACCAGCGCACCGCGCGAAGCAGTCCTGATGGAGGGGATCATCGGGAGCCGGTCGACCTTTGTCGGCAAGACACTCCGCGAGCTGAATTTCCGGCAGCGCTATGGCGTGCTGATCCTGGCGTTGCACCGGCAGGGGGAAAACCTACGGGAGAAATTCGAGGATGTGCGGCTGGCCTTTGGCGATACGCTGCTCGTGCAGGGGCCGGCGGAGGGAATTCACCGCCTGATGCAGGAGCGCGATTTCCTCAGCCTGACGGAGCCGAAGCAGCGCGCTTTTCGGCGCCAGAAAGCGCCGCTCGCGATCGCGGCGATCTGCGCCGTGATGCTGCTGGCTGCGTTCAATGTCTTCTCGATCACCGTGCTCGCGCTGGTTGCCGCGGTCGTGGTCATCCTGACCAAATGTCTCGACGTCGAGGAAGCCTACGAGGCGATTGAGTGGCCGTTGCTGTTCATTATCTTCGGCATGCTGGCGCTCGGACAGGCCATGGAATCAACCGGCGCAGCTCATCTTCTCGCGACCGGGGTGACGGGCGCCTTCGGCCGGTTCGGGCCAGCCGTTACCCTCTCGGTCATGTATTTCGTCGCGATGGTGCTGACGGAATTGATCAGCAACAACGCCGTCGCCGTGCTGCTCACGCCGATCGCGTTTGAGATCGCGGCGGCGATGGGAGTGGATGCTCGGCCCTTTACGGTGGCCGTGATGTTCGGCTGCAGCGCCAGCTTTGCCACCCCGATCGGCTACCAGACGAACACCTACGTTTTCGGCGCCGGCGGCTATCGCTTCTCGGATTTTCCGCGGGTCGGCGTGCCGCTCAATATCATCCTCTGGGTGACGGCGAGCATCCTGATTCCGATCTTCTGGCCCTTCGTAACCAATCCTTGAAACGGCTACGGAACCTTTTCTGTGAAAGTCTTTGACTCTATCTCGAATGGTCGATTATTATTCGCCTCCCGTTCACTGAATCGGGAAACAAATCTATGAAAATAAATCGTTTTGCTTTTTTCGCGCTCCTCACACTCGCTGGATCGGTCCCGGCCTTCTCCGACACGACCTTTACTGCCACTGGCGTCATCGACATGATCCCGACTTCGATGTCGGACGACGCCACAATTATCGTCGGAACAGGTATCTTCGGCGTGCCGAATCTCTATTACACGGAGGCCTCGGGCGCCTCGATCATTGGGGACGGTTGCTTCAGCGGTCTGCCGGCCATTTCGGGCGACGGAACGACCATTCTCGGTTGCCATGAAGACGCACAAGGTAAATGGAATGCCGCGAAATGGCTCGGCGGCACGAGCTGGCAGGATCTCGGCACGGTAGCCGGCGGGGTTCCCTGCGATTTCTTCCTGAGCGGGGCCTGGGGTGTGAACCAGAACGGTTCCCTCGGCGTCGGTCTGGTTTATTTCGCGACGCTCTGCAAAGCCGGCGCAGGCACGTGGGACCTGGTCAATGGCGGTTCTCCAACCGCTCTGCCGTCTCTTTTTGGCGAAACCACCTACTCGCGGGCTAATGCCGTCAACGCCGATGGCAGCGTCATCGTCGGCTGGCAGGATCAACCCAGCGGCCAGCGAACGGCCGCAAAGTGGGTTAACGGGGTTGAAGAGCTTATCCTTACCGCGAACGGCGGTTTCAATGGCGAGGCGCAAGCTGTCAGCGCGGACGGTAAGGCCATCGTCGGTACGGGCTACAACTTTAGCCGGCTTGCTTGGATTTGGCGGGATGGCGACGGCGTCCGGGCGATCGGGCACTCCGATGGGCAAAGCTACACCGCGCTGGATGTGAGCGACGATGGCAAACTTGCGGTCGGCTTCGCAACTAATAACAACAATTTCAAGAACCACGCTTTCGTCTGGCGGAGGGGGAATGGCGCTATGAATCTCGGCACGTTCCTCAAATACCGTGGCGCGATCGTGCCCGCCGGGTGGCAGCTGAATGTGGCCAGCCTCATCTCGCCGGACGGCAGCATCATTTACGGCTGGGGCGTCAACCCGGATGGTTTTATCGAGATGTTCAAGGTCGATTTGAACGCACCTGCGGCTGGTCCAAGCCAGTAGCGAAAGTCGCGCGCTTTTTCGGGAGCAAAACGCCCGGCCAATATTCCCGGCCGGGCGCGATGCGATTACTGGTCTACGTCGTAGGTCTCGACCGGGCCTATGCCAGTCGTGCCGGCGACCGCTCAGAAATCCGCGGTTTAGGCGCCCTGCGGCAGGTTCTTGAAGCCGGCGGGCTCGTTAGGATCGTCTGGCGCGAGATTGTTGTCGACTCAGATTTTCCGCGGGTCGGCGTGCCGCTCAATATTATTCTCTGGCTGACGGCGAGCGTGGTGATCTCCATTTTTTGGCCGTTTGTCGCGAAGCCATAGTCGTTAGGCCAAGTCGTGCCAAAAGAAATGGCCGGCCGGGTCGAACCCCGGCCGGGCGCAGATTGCGCTCTTCGCGAGCTTAGCGATTCCCGACGAGTGTTGTATTCACATCGTAGGACTCAACCAGCGCGATGCCGGTGGCGCCGCCCACTCCGCTTAGGACAGCGGTGTAAGCGCCGATCGGCAGGACCTGGTAGAGCGCCGCTTCATTCGTGTCGGTCGGCGCGAGGTTGTGCGCAACCACTTGATCCATGTTCGGGTCATCCATCCAGTTATCGTTTGAAGCGACCAGGTTCCCATCCGCGTCCCGCAGGTCGAGCATCGGATCAGAGAGGGCGTCGGTGACGCCAAAGGCGGCCAGCGACGGTCCGAGACCCCGGACAATGACTTGGGAGAATCCGCCACCACCGCCCAAAATGAAGCCGCCGATCATCACATCGGGATCCGCTTCCACGAAACCGCGGGTACTAATGTTGGCGAATTTGGAGGCAGTGGTGCCGTCGTTGATGTCGTAGGCTTCGACGAGGGCAATGCCGGTCGTGTCATTCGCACCGCTCACGATCGCGGTATAGGCGCCCGGCTCGAGGTCGGCGACAATGGCGGATTCAGCGTCGTCACCCGGCTCGAGCATGTTGTCGGTCAGGAACGTCTGGTCCTCGGCGCTGTTCTCCATCCAATTGTCGTTCGACGCGATGAGGGCGCCGCTGCTGTCGTACAAATCCAGGACGGGATCGGCGAGTGCGCCGGCTACTCCGGAAGACGGCCCGATGGCCCGCAAGACGACTTTCTCGGTGTCGCTCCCGGTGATGATGATGCCGCCGATCAGCACCCGATCGCCCGTGCCGACGTTGGCGCGGGTCGAGATGTTTTGAGATTGCGCCGGCGGAGTCACCCCCGCGGGGAGGACGTCCAGCTGGAAGTCGATCTGCTGCACCATCAGGTCGAGCGTGCCCGGAGCGGCGACAGCTGGCCCGTTGGTGGCGTTAAAATCCAGCTCGAGAGTTCCCGAGAAGGTTCCCGCAACATCGGTCGGGAACGGGAAAGGCATCGCGGCCGTGCCCTGGTAAACGTGCAATCCCGGCGTGATCGTTCCGGCGATCGGCGGTATCGCAACGCCCGAGGCGGTCCCGGTGAGCGTATAAGCGACGGGAGCCTCCGTGTTGAGGTCAGCCGCAAAATTGTAGGCAATGGAGAATATCTCCCCAGCCGTGGCGGAAAACGTGCCGCTCACCTCGATCGTCGCTACCTCGCTCGCGTCGGGGGCAACGGTCACATTTCCCTCGAGGTTGATCAGGCCGCCCACGATGATGGTGTTGGCGACGATGGTGTTGTTGGAGAAACTGTCCTGCGGGTTAAAAGTCGGGCTTCCATCATCGAGCGTGAGAATTCCGGCCGAGACAGGGCTCGCGAAGGCGAGGAGCGCCGCAGCACCGGCGGCAAATGGAGCAGAGAATATCTTTTTCATGGTATGAGGTGGGTTAGTTGTTTCTGACGTATTCCGATAAAACACGTCAAATCTATATCGATTCGGCGCCACGGTACGGATGCCCGGAAGTCGAACCGGCGCAAATGGCTCGATGGCTGCTCTCTGTATGGCATGAAGATCTTTGTCGTACTGGTCCTGACGGTAACGGCTCTGTTCGTCTGGCAACGGAGCGGGAACGACGGTGCGCAACCAGCCGCGCCGGCTCTCGAGCCGGTAACCACCGTTGCGCCCGGTGTGGCGCAACCGGTTTCAGAACACAATTGGGCGAAGCACTCGATTGATCGCGTCCACGAGGTAGCGAATCAGGTGCAGGAAACGCGCCGGCAAAACG